>NZ_LMME01000034.1:0-335312 GCF_001422125.1 Methylobacterium sp. Leaf85
CAGACCCGACCCGAGGTGACCGCCCGTCACCGACACCGCGTCGATCATCTCCTGACGCACAGCGTCCGCCACCGCCTGAAGCTGGCTCTCGGGAAGCGCGCGAAGAGCAGACGTCTCGTCAAGCCCGTCGAGGATCGAGGTTTCTATCCGTGACACAGAATCAACCTCACGTCCGGAGGGAAGATAAGCGCGCAACTTGTTGCGGCAGATGAATAATTTTCATGAAACCATGGATCATCGCGACCCCGTGGCTTCAGCCGACATCGAGGGGAGCGACACCCGCCGCGCCCCCGTCGGGCCCGAGCGTGATCGTCTGGATCCGCGCCTCGGCCTTGCGCAACAGACCTTCGCAATGCCGCTTCAAGATCTCGCCGCGCTCGTAGATCGCTACCGATTCGTCGAGGGGCACATCCCCCTTCTCCAGGCGTCGCACGATCTCCTCGAGCTGTTCGAGCGCCTTCTCGAACGGCAGGTCGAGTCCCTCGTCGGACACCTTCGAATCGGTTGTCGCCGCCACGGCGGATCGCGCTGCGGTCATCCCAGGGTACCCCTCATTGTGCCGGTCTAAGCCTGCGGCTGCCTGCCCGACAAGCCCAGGGGGGCGTTGGCTGCTCCATCGGCAAGCACTTCGTCAAGGGTGGCGTCGTTTCGGCCACACTCGATTCATCACAATTATAAGCTGATCGCGGCCTTGGCCCTTACCCCAGCGCGAGCGCGAAGGGATTTCCCTCGAACGCGTCGGCGCCCCGCCCGATCCCCGCAATGGCGGCGGACATCCGTCCTCCGCGCCCAAGCAGACGGTCGGCGATCTCCACGAACAGGGCATTGGGCGTCGCCGAAGGCGATGCGGCGCGCAGGGCGCGGGCGATCTCGGCCTCGTCCCGTTCCGGCGCAAGGGCGCAGGCGGCGATGTAGGCCGCCGCCGTGGAGCGGCTGATCCCGGCATAGCAGTGGATCAGCAGCGGCCGGTCCCGGTCCCAGAAGGCAGCGAAATCGAGGATGCGGCGCACATGAACCTCGCCCGGCAGGACATGCCCGTCGAGGGGGGCGACGATGTCGCTGACCTCGACCACGCAATGGCGCCCGTCGGCGATGCCCTCCGGGCGTGCGATGGCGGTGCCGATCTTCATCAGCGTCATCAAGTGGCTCGCCCCGGTGCGCTCCAGAATCCGGGGCAATTGCGACAGGGGGCAGACGTGGATATCCGACATCAGGAAACGCTCTTAAGAACCTGAAAACGTGAGAGGAACCTCGATTGAGCCTCGGCGGTCGGCCAGGGCTCGATCAGCGCCTGCGCCTCCGGGGCCGCCGGGTGCAGATGCCCGAAGACCGCGCTGGCCTCGTCGGCCGAAAAGCCGGCGAGGCGGGTGGCTTCGAGATGGGCCGCCATCGCATCGGCGCGCTTGACCAGGCGAACCTCGTCCTCGTCGGGCTCCGGCAGGCCGAAGCGTTGGCGGATCGCCGCCATCAGGCGCAGTTCCACACCCTTGTAGGACGGTCCGATCGCCGCCTTGAACGGCGAGATGATGTCGCCGATCACGTATTCCGGGGCATCGTGCAGCAGGAGTTCGAGGCGCTGCATCCGGGTCCGGCCGGGGGCCAGATCCGCGCCGATGGCCTCCACCAGAAGTGCGTGCTGGGCCACGGAAAAGACGTGCGGCCCGGCGGTCTGGCCGTTCCAGCGAGCGACGCGGGCGAGACCGTGGGCGATGTCGGCGATCTCGATGTCCTGCGGCGAGGGATCGAGGAGGTCGAGACGCCGGCCCGACAGCATCCGCTGCCAGGCGCGGGGGGCGGTGGCGCTCATCGGCCCGCCCCCATGGCGGCGCAGGGGGCGTGTCGATGGCACCCGACGAGGTGGTCGTTCACCATGCCCACCGCCTGCATGAAGGCATGGACGATGGTGGGGCCGCAGAAGCTGAACCCTTCGCTCTTGAGGGCGCGCGAGATGGCCCGCGAGATCTCCGTCTCGGTGGCGATGCCGGCCCGGTCCGTCGCCCGGCCCTGGATCGGCTGGCCCTCGACGAAGTCCCACAGGAAGCGCGAGAAGCCGGGGCCGCGCTCCTCGATGGCGAGGAAGGCGCGGGCGCCCGCGATGGTCCCGACGATCTTGGCGCGGTTCCGGATGATGCCGGTATCCTGCATCAGCCGCTCGACATCGGCCTGCGTGAACCGCGCGATGGCCTCCGGGTCGAACCCGGCGAACGCCCGGCGGAATCCCTCGCGCCGCCGCAGGATGGTGATCCAGGACAGGCCGGCCTGGAACCCGTCGAGGATCAGTTTTTCGTACAACGCCCGGCCGTCATGCTCGGGCACGCCCCATTCGGTGTCGTGATAGGCGACGTAGACCGGATCGAGCCCGGCCCACCAGCAGCGCGGGCAGCCGTCGGGATGTTGGATCAGGCCTGTGGAATCGTGCGGCATGGGATCGAGAATAATCGGAACGGATCAAGAACGCCAGATGGGCCGAGAAAGCCGGGAGGCCGGGTCGTCGCCAGGAGCGATCAGGTGCGCATCCCCTCTCCCCGCACGCGGGGAGAGGGCCGCGACGACCCCGTCGTCGGCGCGGCGAGGCGGCAGCCGAAGGTGAGGGGGCTCGGCCCAAGGAGCCTCGTCCGGAATCGCCCCCTCACCGTCGCTCCGGCTTCGCCTCCACTCACCGAGTGTCATTGTCGCCCCCGATCACCCGGCCGGCGTCACCTCCGGAAAGGCGAAGGTGGCGAAGGAGGGTTTCTCGACACCGAGGATCGTCGCGCCGGCGCGCACAGGCTCGCCGGCGGCGACCGCATCGGCGAGGCGGTCGAGGCGGAGCATGGCGAGGCCGCGCGCGCCCGACACGCTACCGATCGTGCCGAGCCCGCGCGGTCCGGCGGTCACCTCGGCGCCGGAGGTCACGGCCTCCCCGTCGCGGGAGATCACCGGAACGATGCGGGTGCGCGCGGTGCCGCGATGCTGCATGCGCGACACGACCTCCTGGCCGACATAGCAGCCCTTCCTGAAATCGACGCCGGCGAGCTGATCCATCAGCGCCTCGTGCGGGAAGGCATCGCCATAGGCGAAGTCGCGTCCGCCCTCGGGGATGCCGAGGGCGATGCGGTGGGCGTGGTAATCCGCCTCGGTGGCATCGGCCGAGAACGCGCCCTCGGCGAAGACGAGGCGCTCGCCCAACGCCGGGAGGCGCCCGTCGCGGAGGCGCTCGGTGGCGGCGGCGGTTTCGGCCCCGCCCCAGGCGGCGGCGAGCCCCAGGGTCTGGTCGACGGCGATCGTCACCTTGGCGCGCAGGCGGTAGAGCGTGAGGCGCTTGGCGAGCGCCGGGGCCTGATCGGCCGGGCAATCCAGGCGGAAGCCGTCGCCGGAGCGCCAGATCAGGAAATCGAACAGGATCTTGCCCTGCGGGGTCAGCAGCCCGCCGAGCCGCGCCTCACCCGGTTCGAGGGTCTCGATATTGCAGGTCACCACGCCCTGGAGAAAACTCGCGGCCTCCTCGCCCGCGATGACGATGACGGCGCGGTCCGGCAGCAGGGCGATCGGCATGGCAACTCCTCGAAGGTCATCCTGCAAAGGCCCCTCCGGCGCGCATCGTGGCGATGCGCCGGCGGGCCTGTCGGCAGGGCACGGCGTTGCACGCCGCGCGAGGCTGACATAAGCCGCCGCCACCCGCGTCTCAACGCCGTTCAGGAGCGACCCCGATGGACCAGCCCTTCGATCTCCTCCTCACCGGCGGCAGGATCGTCAATCACGACGGCGAGCGCACCGCCGATCTCGGCATTCGAAACGGCCGTATCGCCGCCATCGGCGACCTGTCCCGGGCCGAGGGCGAGCGCCAGGATTGCACCGGCCTGCACCTGCTGCCGGGTGTCATCGACACCCAGGTCCATTTCCGCGAGCCGGGTCTCGACCACAAGGAAGACCTCGAATCGGGCTCCCGCGCGGCGGTGATGGGCGGCGTGACCGCCGTGTTCGAGATGCCCAACACCAACCCGCTGACCACCAGCGCCGAGACCCTGGCCGACAAGGTGGCGCGTGGGCACCACCGCATGCATTGCGACTTCGCCTTCTGGGTCGGCGGCACCCACGAGAACGCCCAAGAGGTCGCCACCCTCGAGCGCCTGCCGGGTGCTGCGGGGATCAAGGTGTTCGTCGGATCCTCCACCGGCGCGCTCCTGGTCGAGGACGATGCCGGCGTGACGGAGATCCTGAAGCGCACCCGGCGCCGGGCCGCCTTCCATGCCGAGGACGAGCCCATGCTGCGCGAGCGCAAGGGCCTGCGGGTGCCGGGCGATCCGTCCTCGCACCCGGTCTGGCGCTCTCCCGAGGCCGCGCTGAAGGCGACGCAGCGCCTCGTGCGGATCGCGCAGGAGACGGGTGCCCGCATCCACATCCTGCACATCTCCACGGCGGAGGAGATGGTGTATCTCGCCGACCATAAGGACGTGGCCAGCGTCGAGGTGACGCCGCACCATCTCACCCTCGACGGGACAGAGGCCTATGCCCGCCTCGGCACCCTGGTGCAGATGAACCCGCCGGTGCGCGACGCGGCGCACCGCGACGGGATCTGGCACGGGCTGACGCAGGGCGTCGCCGACATCCTCGGCTCGGACCACGCGCCGCACCTGCTGGAGGAGAAGGCCAAGCCCTATCCGGATTCCCCCTCCGGCATGACCGGCGTCCAGACGCTGGTGCCGATCATGCTCGATCACGTCGCCAACGGACGGCTGTCTCTCGCCCGCTTCGTCGACATGACCAGCGCCGGGCCGAAGCGCCTGTTCGGCATCAGCCGCAAGGGCCGGCTCTCGGTGGGCTACGACGCCGATGTGACGGTGGTGGACCTGACGCGCCGCGAGACCATCCGCAACGAGTGGATCGCGTCGAAATGCGGCTGGACCCCGTATGACGGCGTCACCGTCACCGGCTGGCCGGTGGGCACCATCGTGCGCGGCAGGCGCGTGATGTGGCAGGGCGACCTCGTCGGCCCGTCCAGCGGCGAGGCGGTGGTGTTCGACGAGGCGCTGTCGCCGGGTTAACGGATTTACCGGCAGAGCTCGATCCCGGCCCCGAAACGCATCGAGCCGCCCGGTCCTGTCCGGGCGGCTCGATCGATCACACGCAAAACGTCAACGGGTCGGGTGCGGCCCGGTCCCGCGCCTCAATGCTGGGGGGCGGTGGTGAAGGCGCCCCCGCGGATGCGGTCGGGAAAACCCTCGGCGTAACGCGCGGTGGCGTCCTCGCCATAGGTCATCACCAGTTCCTGGAAGGCGGCGAACAGGGCGGCCTGCGCCATGCAATCGCCGTCGAGCCCGTCGAGACAGCCTTCCGCGAACGCTTCCGAGACGTAGCCGAGGGCTACGCGCTTGTCGTCGAGATCGGCCTCGAAGGGCGCGGGGGCGGTGTCGATCTGCATGGCGATAACATCGGTTGCGCCGAAGAATGGCTCGGCGGATGGCCGAAACATAGGCTGAGCTTCGCGCATCGGGAAGCCAAGAATTGCGAAGCGGTTAACGCCGGGGGTCGAATGCGACGAATTTCCTTCAGCCTTATGCCCTGTCTCCCGAAAGACACATCGCCGCCTCAGCCCCCGAAACGGCTGGCCAGGGCGTGGGACAGCCGTTCTCCCTCCGCGACATAGCGGGACGCCGCCTCCGTCGCCGATGGCGTGCAGGCCCGGTAGGTGAGGGAATATCCGCGATAGCCGCGGTTATACGCCCCGGCGAGGCGGTCCCGCCGCCCCGGCGTCACCCCTTCGGCCTCCATCAACGCCTTCATCCGGGTCGGCCATTCGGCGGCGTCCGGCGCCGCGCAGAGGCTGCGCAGGAAGGAGAGGGAGCCGATGATCTCGGAGAGCCGCATCAGGTCCCGGTCGTAGGGAGCGGGCGGCGGCTCGGCGGGGGCAGGGGGCTCCTTGTCCTTCTCCGGGGCCTTCTGCGCGGGCCGCGCCGGGTTGGCGCGCTGCTGAGCCGAAGCGAGATCGGGCATGCCCACCGCGAGGGTGGCGAACATCAGCACGGGCGACAGGCATCGCCTCACCCACGTCACAGACACGCCCCGTCCTCCGCCGCGAACCTCATCGGGCAGGTTTACACCGTTTCCCGGTCGAGACGAGGAGCCCGTCGGTCTCATCGGGATTGCGTATCGCCATCCAGGCCAGCGACCTGCGCGAAGGCCTCGTCCACCGTCTCCCGCAATCCGGGCGTCGTGGCGAGATCGGCGAGCTCGTCGGGAAGAGCCCAGCGCACGTCCAGGGCCTCGGGGCCGGGGGCCGGCTCGCCGGCGGTCCAGAGGGCGGCGTGGGGATGGACGACGTAATGGTGGCGCACCCGGCCATCCTCGGCCCGCAGGATGATCTCCGTCGGGGTCAGGGAGCGGACGACCACGGCCGAGACGCCGACCTCCTCGCCGAGCTCCCGCAGCGCCGCCTGCGCCAGGGTCTCGCCGGGCTCCACCAGCCCGCCGGGAAGCGTCCAGACCCCGCGCAGGGGCTCGTTGGCCCTGGCGGCCAGCAGCACCCGCCCGTCGCGGATGACGGCGATGGACGCGCCTAAGAAGGGGCGCGCCGGGAAGAGCCGGACGTCGGAACCGTCCTCGCTCGCTGCTTCGCTCATGGGGCTCGACGTTTCTCGGTTACGGAGAGATGAGCGCCACCCGCCCGTCGGCGAGGCCGACGAGAAGGCGCGTGCGAGGGCCGTGGCCGATTGCCGCGACGCCGAAGGCGGCAAGGCCGGGCAAGGGGATGCGCTTCACCTCGCGGATGCCGTCCTTCAGGGACAGGATGGCCAGGGCGCTCCGATCCGCCACCGGCAAGGCGAGTTCGGCCACACCGTCCCCATCGGCATCGAGAACGGCCGACAGGTCGGCCCCGCCCTCGCCCGGAGACAGGGTGGTGTAGCCGGTGGCCTCGCCGACCAGTCGCAGGGCTCCGGCCTCGTAGGCCCAGAGCTGGAGGATGCCGGCCCCGTCGGGCGCCGCCACCGCGGCGATCCGGGGTTGACCGGCTTTCGAGACATCGCCGATCGCCGCGAGTGTCAGCGACTGTCCACCCGGCCCCACCGCCTGAACCGGGCTCCGGGCGAGAATGGCCCATGCCTTGTCCGGCTCCGCCGGGGATTTGGTGGACTCCGCCGAGGGCTTGCCGGGCTCCGCCGAAGGCTTGCCCAACCCTGCCGAAGGCTTGCCGACCACGACCAGAGCCGATCCGCCCTCTTGCGCCGTCACCGCCACGATGACCGGCCGGCCGTCGATGAGGATCGCTATGGGGCGGCGCAGGGCGAAGGCAGCGCCGTGACCGGCGGTGACCGCGGTGGTCACGATGGGGACGGGCTTCGGATCGGCGCTCATCCCCACCGGCTGGCGCTCGCGGATGGTGAGCGTCCCGGCACGCTCGAACTCGCTGGCATTGGGGCGGACGGGGTCGGACAGGTGGGCACTGAGCGGACCGAGAGTCGCGCGCCGGGTGCCGGCAACGGCACCGCGCGGGGTCTCGGAGACCGCGAACCCGTCGATGGCCTCCACACCGAGAAGGGTGGTGGCGACCTTGCCGTCGGCGAGGGTCAGGGCGGCACCGCCCTCGTCGCCCCACAGGACGGCCAGGGACACATCCTCCACCACCTCGCCCTTCAACCCTTTGGGACGGGCGAGCGGAAGGAGGCCCGAGGTCGCCACAGCCAGGGAGACCTCGCTGCCGGGGCCGCGCATGGCGCGCGCCCTGAACGGCAGGTCGAGGATCGTCACGACCGGATCGGCCCGGACGGGCTGCGCGCCCAGGAGCGAGGCGACGAGAATGGAGACCGCGAGGAACGCCGAGAGCGCACCTCGTTCAGACATGCTGGCCGCCGTTGATGTGCAACTCGGCGCCGTTCACGTAGGAGGAGGCCTCGGTGCAGAGGAAGTAGATCGCCTTGGCCACCTCGTCGGGCGTGCCGAGGCGCCGCTGCGGGATGCCGGCCACGATCTTGTCGGTGCCGGGCGAGAGGATCGCCGTATCGATCTCGCCCGGCGAGATCGCGTTCACCCGCACCCCGAGGGGGCCGAAATCGCTGGCCATCTCGCGGGTGAGGCCGGCGAGCGCCGCCTTCGACGTGCCGTAGGCGGCCCCCGCGAAGGGATGCACGCGGGACCCCGCGATCGAGGTGACGTTGACGATGGAGCCCTTGGCGCGGGTCAGTTCCTCGCACAGGCCGCGTGCCAGGAGCAGGGGCGCGAAGACGTTGACCTGGAACACCTTGCGCCAGTCGCCGAATTCCGTGGCGATGGCGCCGAGGCGCTCGCCGTTCGAGCCCTTGGGCGAAATGCCGGCATTGTTGACCAGCGCATGGAGCAGGCCGCCCTCGTCGGCGAGACGGCCGGCGACTTCAGCCACACCGCGCATCGTATCCTCGGGGTCCGAGAGATCGACCTGGAGGTGATCCTCCGGCCCCATCTCCCAGGGGCAATTCTCGGGGAAGGCATGGCGGGAACAGGTGATGACCCGCCACCCGGCCGCGGAGAAGCGCTTGACCGTGGCGTGACCGATTCCGCGGCTTGCGCCCGTCAGCAGCATGACGCGGCGGCGTTCATTGCTCGATATGGCCAAGGCCGTTCCTTCAGGGTCCGGGGGCGGTGGACAGCCCAGGTCTAAGCTGCGCCAGCCGGGAAATCCAGGGTCGATCCCGCGGCGCAGCAAGGCTGGAAGCGGTCGAGACAACGCCCATTCCCGGCCGATGGCGGTTCACGGATAGAGTCTCGCCCCCTGCCAGCCGCCGCCGTCCCTCGTGAAGCGGACGCGGTCGTGGAGCCGGAACGGCCCATCCTGCCAGAACTCGATGGAGACCGGGGCGATGCGGAACCCCGTCCAGTTCTCCGGGCGCGGCACCGGCTGGTCCTCGTAGCGGGCCGACAGGGCGGCGACCTCCGCTTCCAGGGTGGCGCGGTCGGCCAGCGGCCGGGACTGGCGGCTGGCATGGGCACCGATCCGGCTCTCGCGGCGGCGGCTCGCGAAATAGGCATCCGCCTCCTCGAGCGACACGTGGCTCACGGGTCCGCGCGCGCGGACCTGCCGGCGCAGGCTCTTCCAATGCAGGACCAGGGCGGCCTGCGGGTTCTGCGCCAGTTCCTCGCCCTTGGCGGAATCGACATTGGTATAGAACACGAAGCCCCGCTCATCGGCTCCCTTGAGCAGCACCATGCGCACGTCCGGCAGGCCGTCGGAGCCGGCCGTGGCGAGCGCCATGGCGTTGGGATCCTCGGGCTCCGCACGCTCGGCCTCGCCCATCCAGGCGGAAAACAGTCCCCAGGGGTCTGTGGACAGCGTGAAGTCTCCACCGGCCCCGAGGGGGGAGGCGGCGGGTGAGACACTGCCGGGCGTGGCCGGCTCATCGATCCTTAACCGATCCAAGGCGTAATCCTGTGAGTGAGATCCGGGTCGGGGGCACCGACGTGGGACACGATTTGTCGTCGTTCGGGTCACGTCGTGAGAACAGGTGTAATGCGTCGGAGCGAGAGTAAAGCCCAACCCGTCTCCATCCGTGCCGTCGTCGCACCCCGTCTGGCCCGCGCCCGGTGCGCGGCGGTGCTGACGTCGGGCAGCGTGGCCCTGGCCTTGTCGCTCGCCGGCTGCGGCATTCCGATCCTCACCTTCCAGAGCGAGAGCAAGTCGGAACCGGACGTGACGGTCCCCGAGCCCCTGGTCACGGGGAGCATCGACAAGCGCCCCAAGAGCTTCGGCAGCGAGATGTCCGACGAGGATTGGCGCCGGGCGCACGCGGCCCTGGCGGTGGCCCTCGATCCTCAGGGCAACGGCCGTCCGGTCAAATGGGACAACCCGGATTCGTCCCTGCGCGGCTCCGTCAACCCGACGGGCCTTCCCTACGTCGCCAACGACCTGATCTGCCGGGATTTCCTTGCCTCGGTCATCGCGCCATCGCGCAGTCGTTTCGTGCGCGGTACCGGCTGCAAGCCCTCGGGGGGCGAATGGGAATTGACCCGTATCCGCACGGCCAAAGCCAAGGCCTGACGCCGACAACGGCTCGGCTGTTGGCAAGATCGTGCCGCCTTTGGGATCGTCCGGCGTGGCGGCGGGTTGACGCGTGGATCGAACCGTCGAATCCTGCCGGATGACCGTTGCATAGAAGCAACATCCATTCCACATAGCGGAAGACTTCGACAGGGGCGGGCATGAGCCCGGCCCCGTGCGGCACCGAGACCGATAACAGACGATGCGCAATCCCTACGACGTGCTGGGTGTGGCCAAGGGCGCCAGCGAGGCCGACATCAAGAAGGCCTATCGCAAGCTCGCCAAGGCCTACCACCCCGACACCAACAAGAACGACGCCAAGGCCAAGGACCGTTTCTCGGAGGCCAACAGCGCCTACGAGATCCTCGGCGATGCCACCAAGCGCGGCCAGTTCGACCGTGGCGAGATCGATGCCGACGGCAAGCCCCGCGCGCCGGCCGGCTTCGACGGGTTCGGTGGCTTCGGCGGCGGTCCGGGTGGCGCCCGCTCGGCGGGCTTCGACTTCGAGAGCGCGGCACGCAACCGGGCGGGCGGCGGCGGGATCGGCGAGGACATCTTCTCGCACCTGTTCGGCGACACGTTCCGGGGCGGTGCCGGTGGCGGTCCCGGCGCCAGGGGACCGATGAAGGGCGAGGATCTCGCGGCCGAACTCTCCGTGAGCCTGGAGCAGGTGGCGAGCGAGGAGAAGCTGCGGATCTCGCTGGGCTCACGCGACGTGGACGTGGTGATCCCCAAGGGCGTCGTGGACGGGCAGACCATCCGCCTGCGCGGCCTCGGAAACCCGGGCGGTCCCCGCTCCTCGCCGGGCGACGCCCTGCTGACCATCCGCATCCTGCCGCATCCGCGCTTCACCGTGGAGGGGGCGGATCTGCGCACCTCCGTGGATTTGGCCCTCGAAGATGCGATCCTCGGCGGCCCGATCCGCGTGCCCACCCTCACCGGCGCGGTAGAGATGCGCGTTCCGGCCATGACGAGTTCGGGCCGGACTTTCCGCCTCAAGGGCAAGGGCCTGCCGAAGAAGGACGGCACCCGCGGCGACCTGTTCGCTACCACGGCGATCTCGCTGCCGGCGAGCGAGGACGAGACCCTCCTCGCCTATGCCAACGGGCGCCGGGCGGCGCGCACCGCCTCTGGACAGGCATAGGCGCGGACTTCCGTCCCCGGCGCACCTCCGCTAAGGATGCCTCGGCGCGAGCGCTTCCCCCCAGGTCCGGACGGGTGCGCTCCGGCGCGCGACGGCCTCTGGCTCAGGTGACTCATGGCGGACACGAACCCGGTACACGATCACGTCGGCGGCTTGCTCGCCGGGAAATGCGGTCTGGTGCTCGGTGTCGCCAACAACCGGTCCATCGCCTGGGGCATTGCCAAGAGCGCCCATGCCCACGGCGCCAAGCTCGCCTTCAGCTACCAGGGCGATGCCCTGAAGAAGCGGGTCGAGCCCCTGGCGCGCGAGCTCGATGCCCATGTGGTTGGCCATTGCGACGTCACCGACGGCGCCTCCATCGACGCCGTCTTCGCGGAAGCCGGCCGCGTCTTTCCGCAGGGGATCGACTTCGTCGTCCATTGCATCGCCTTCTCCGACAAGGACGAGCTGACGGGACGCTACGTCGAGACCTCGGAGGCGAACTTCACCAAGTCGCTGATGATCTCGTGCTACTCGTTCACGGCGGTGGCCCAGCGCGCCGAGAAGCTGATGCCCAATGGCGGCTCGCTCCTCACCCTGACCTATTACGGCGCCGAGAAATGGATGCCGCATTACAACGTCATGGGCGTCGCCAAGGCGGCGCTCGAAGCCTCTGTGCGCTATCTAGCCGCCGATCTCGGCCCCTCGAAGATCCGCGTCAACGCGATCTCGGCCGGCCCGATCAAGACCCTGGCCGCCTCCGGCATCGGCGACTTCCGCTACATCCTCAAGTGGAACGAGTACAACGCGCCCCTGCGGCGGACGGTGACCATCGAGGAGGTCGGCGAGACCGCCTCCTACCTGATATCGGACATGTCGCGCGGCATGACCGGCGAGATCCTCCATGTGGATGCCGGTTACCACGTGGTCGGCATGAAGAACCCGGACGCGCCGGATCTGAGGCTCGACAGCAAGGAGTGAGGCGGGCCGCGTGCGGGAGCGCGCCGCGCCGGCCTGCCCCGGCGGATAAGGCGAGGGACCGACCCGCTCCGGGGCCGCGTCCCGCCGAGGCTCTCTCGCCATGAAGACCCGTCCCGCTTTCGATGATGCGGCGTCCGCCGGGATCATCACCGCCGAACAGGCACGCGCGCTTTCCGCCTTCTATGCCACACGGCCGGGAGGGGCCGTCTCCTTCGATCTCGCCCACGTGCTCTGGTATGCCGGCGCCCTGGTGGTCATCGGCGCCATGGGCCTGTTCTCGACCCTCGCCTTCGGGATGATGGGCGGACCGGCTCTCACCGCCACCGCCCTGATCTACGCGGCGGCCTTCGTCGCCGCCGGGCGGCACCTCCGCATCGCGCACGACCTGCCGGTCCCCGGCGGTCTCCTCATCGCCTGCGCCGTGGCCATGACGCCGCTCGCCGTCTACGGCCTGCAGGAGAGCTGGGGCTGGGGCGAGCAGGGCCGGCCGGGCGCCTATCGCGACGTCTTCACCTGGATCAAGGGCGGCTGGGTGCCCATGGAAGCGGCGACCCTCGTGGCCTCGGCCATCGCCCTGCGCGCCACACGCTTCGGCTTCATCACCCTGATCGCGGCGGTGGCCCTGTGGTTCCTGTCCATGGATATCGGCCTCAGGGCCACGGGGCCGGATCTCGACTGGGAAACCCGCCGGACGATCTCGCTCTGGTTCGGACTCGGCCTCATCGCCTTCGCCTGGGCGGTGGACCTGCGCCAGAAGCGGACGGATTACGCGTTCTGGCTCCATCTTTCCGGCATCCTCACCTTCTGGGGCGCCCTGACGTGGCAATCCTCCGACAGCGAGGTGGCGAAGGCGCTCTATGCCCTGTTGAACGTCGCGCTCATCGGCCTCGCCATCTTCCTGTCTCGGCGGATCTACGCGGTGTTCGGCGCCATTGGCGTGGCACTCTATCTCGGCGACCTGGCGAACCGCGTCTTCAAGGACTCGCTGCTCTTCCCCTTCGCCCTGTCGCTCATCGGTCTCGGCCTGATCGGCCTCGGCATCCTCTACCAGCGCCATGCCGACAGGATCGGCGGGACAATGATGCGGTCGCTGCCGGGATCTCTCCGGCGCTGGCGGCCCGACCACGGCGACAGGGCATGACCGGCTGAGCATGAGAGCCCCCGTCAAGCGTCGTCGGCTTCCGCGAACTCTCCCGACAGCTTGAGCCCGTCGATCCAGGTCGCCCCGTCCCGCTTGAACACCCGGCGGGGCGACACGCCGCCCTGCTCCTCGATCGCGTCGGCCAGCCGCTCCGAATGGGTCACCAGCCAGACCTGTGTGCGACGCGACGCGGTCACGATCATCCGTGCCAGGGGATCGAGCAGATCCGGGTGGAGGCTCGTCTCCGGCTCGTTGAGGGCGATGAAGGGCGGGAGCCGGTAGGCGAGGAGGGCCCCGGCGAGGGCGAGATAGCGAAGCGTCCCGTCCGACAGTTCGGCGGCCTCGAACACGCGCTTGGGGTAATCGGGGAAGACCATTCCGAAGCTCGCCTCACGGCCGGGCGACGGGATAACGAGGCGCGCCCCGGGGAAGGCATCGCCCACGGCCCCGTCGAGATCGACGGTGTCCTCGCGGATGTGCCGGAGGGTGGCGAACACGGCGGCGAGGTCGGATCCGTCCGACGAAAGGGTCGGCGTGGTGACGGCGAGGCAGGGCCGGCGCAGGGCCGAGGCCGCGTCGGTGCGGAAATCGTGGTGGAAGCGCCAATCCAGCAGCGCATGCCGGACGAGATGCAGTTCGGGAAACGCGACCGCGTCCTGAAGTGCCGCGAGCGCGGTTTCCGTGGCGAGGAGACTCGTGCCGAGAGAGCGCTTGCGGCCGTCATCGCCGCGCACGAAGCCGGAAGGCCCGTCACGCTCGAGCATGACCGCCGGCCGCCGGCCCGACAGGACGGTGAGCCGCTCCCGCTTGATCTGCGGTTCGAGCCGGAAGGCGGCCCCCCTGGGGCCGTCCTCCGACTGGGGCACCAGACCGACCTCGATCTCGTATCGGTGGGCGACGGACGCAGCCTCGTCGCCGAGCTCGACGGACCACCCCACCCGCACCGGCCCCTTGCCGCTGCGTGGTCCGGCCCAGACGACCGAGTCCATCCCGCCCTCCGCCGCGAGATCACGCACCAGCGTGCCGGCGGCGGCGGCCTGCAGGCGTTCGAGCGCCCGGTAGAGGTTGGTCTTGCCGACGGCATTGGCCCCGATGAAGACCGAGAGGGCCTCCACCGGAAACCGGATGGACCGCAGGGAGCGGTATCCCGAGGCCGCCACGTCGCGGACGGTCAGCATGCGCGCATTCTCAAGCACCGGCTCCCGACGCACGAACCATCGTCGCGCGGTCAGATCAGGTCAATCCGGCACCGTCAGCTCGGCGATGCCCGGCTGAGCGTCCGGATAGCGCGGGTCCATCGCTTCCAGGGTGTTGGCGATGGTGCGGGCGACGAGGAGGTTGCGGTACCATTTGCGGTTGGCCGGCACCACGTGCCAGGGCGCGTGCGGGGTGGAGCAACGGCTCAGGGCATCGGTGAAGGCGCCTTGATAGGCGTCCCAGGATTGCCGCTCGACGAGGTCGGCCGCATCGAACTTCCAATGCTTCTCGGGATCGGCGATCCGCGCCTCCAGGCGCTCCTTCTGCTCGTCCTTCGAGATGTGCAGGAAAAACTTCAGCACGGTGACGCCCGACAGGGTCAGCATCCGCTCGAAATCGTTGATGAGGTCGTAGCGCGGTCGCCATACCCCCTCCGGCTCCAGGGACTTCACCCGCACCACGAGCACATCCTCGTAATGGCTGCGGTTGAACACGCCGATCATGCCGCGCCCCGGCACCTTGGCGTGGTAGCGCCAGAGGAAGTCGTGATCGCGCTCCTCCGCGCTCGGGACCTTGAACGACCACACCCGACACCCTTGCGGGTTCACCCCCTCGAAGACCGACCGGATGGTGCCGTCCTTGCCGCCGGTATCGATGGCCTGGAGCACCACGAGAAGGCTGCGCCGATGCTCGGCATAGAGCCGCTCCTGCAACGCCTGGATGCGGCCATGCTCCACGAGGAGCGCCTGTTTGGACGCCTCCTTGTCGAGCCCGCCATCGGCATTGGCGTCGATCGCTGCGAGATCCAACGCCTCGCCCGGCTGCACGGTGACGATGCCGGCTGCCGCGCAGGAGGCGAGGGCGGCCGTGTCGACCGGGCTTTCGCGCTTGGCATGGCGCATCGCCGAACGGGCCCAGGCGGCGGAGGAGGGCGGCTGGTCCGATTCCGGACGTGGGCTAAGCGGTTTGGGCTTGCGCGCCCTCGTGGTGTCCGATTGGCCCGAATGCCGCTTGCCGCGCTTCTTCGCCATGATCACATTTCGCCTTATACGATATTCAATCGATGCCGCGGGCACCGCACCAGCGCACCGCCGCTCCGGGAAAGCAGTGTGCCGATGCCTGTAACGCCTGGAGCAACCTTGAGCGCGACAACGATCCGCGGCCGTGCCCGTTCCGGACAAGCGCGGCGCCCCGCCACGAACGGCCGGCGCGCATGACGGTGTATTTCATCCGCCACGGCCAGACCGACTGGAACGCGGAGGGCCGCCTCCAGGGCCAGCGCGACGTGCCTCTCAATGCCACGGGCCTGGGCCAGGCCGAAAGCGTGGCCGAGCGACTGAAGGCCGTGGCGGGGGCCAGCCTTGCCGAGGCCGCGTTCGTCGCGAGCCCGCTCACGCGCACGCGACAGACGATGGAGGTGCTCCGGGCCAGCCTCGATCTCGCGCCGAAGGCCTACGCCGTCGACACTCGCCTGATGGAGATCAACTTCGGCACCTGGGAGGGTTCGACCTGGGCCGAGATCCGCCGGCGCGACAGCCGGGGCGCCCTGGCGCGCGACCGGGACCGCTGGGGCTATCGTCCGCCGGGCGAGCATGGCGAGAGCTATGCCATGCTGGTGGACCGGGTCAGGCCGGCGATCGCGGACCTGCAGCGGCCGGCGGTCATCGTCGCCCATGGCGGGGTCGCCCGCGCCATCCTGGTGATCCTCGGCTATACCAGCATCCGCGAGGCCCCCCGGATGGGCATCCGCCAGGGCAGCGTCCTCGTCCTCGACCAGTCCCGCTGGCGCTGGGCCTGATCCGCTTTCTCCGCGAAGACCGGTTCTAGGCGGCTCGGCAAACGTGCTAAGCGGGCGCGACCACAGTGGGGCGCCGCGATTTCGGCACGATCCGGGCGCCTAACCCGGCCAAAAGGACGGTCTCGCAGCGGCGGGGCCGGCAGCGGAGCATCGGATGAGCAGTCTCGCCGAGACGACCCGGCCTCGGGCGGAGTCGCTTGTGGACAAGGCCGAACGGGGCGAGATCGGGTCGCATAGCGGCGCCGGAGCGCCGGAGCGGAAGGCCGTGCTGCGCGGAGAGAGCCGCCCGGACCTCATCCGGGACGAGGTTCTGGGAGAGATCTTTTCCGACAGCGCCCGCCTGCGCCCCGACCATCCGGCCATCGTGGACGGCGCGAGCCGGGACGCGGCCGGCCGTCATCCAAAGTTCACCTATGCGGAGGTCGAGGCCCGCGCGCTCGCCATCGCCCGTGGCCTGAATCATCGCGGCATCGGCCCCGGCGACGTCGTCGGCCTCTGGATGGCGCGCGGCCCCGACCTGCTGATCGCCCAGATCGGCATCACGATGTCGGGAGCCGCATGGCTCCCCTTCGATGCGGAGGCTCCCGCCGACCGCGTGGCGGTCTGCCTCGACGACGCGCAAGCCAAGCTGCTCCTGGTCTCGCCCGCCCTCGCGCCCCAGGCGCCCACGGGAACCCCGTCCCTCACGACGGAGGCGCTTCTCGCCGAGGTGCCGGCGGATGCGCCGCGCCCCGATCCGCGCGGCGCCGGCCTCACCCCCGCGCATCCGGCCTATCTGATCTACACCTCGGGCTCGACGGGATTGCCCAAGGGCATCGTCATCAGCCACGCCAATATCTGCCACTTCCTGCGCTCGGGGAACGCCCTCTACGGCATGCGGCCCGACGACGTGGTGTTCCAGGGCGCCTCGGTGGCGTTCGATCTCTCGATGGAGGAGATCTGGGTTCCCTACCTCGTCGGCGCGACGCTGTTCGTGGCGAGCCCGGCCATGATGGGCGATGTCGAGGCGCTGCCCGACATCCTCACGCAGAACCGCGTCACCGTTCTCGACACGGTGCCGACGCTGCTCGCCATGCTGTCTCAGACGCTGCCGAGCGTCCGCCTCGTGCTCCTGGGCGGCGAGGCCCTGCCCGAGCCCCTGGTGGCCCGCTGGGCTACGGCCTCCCGGCAATTGTTCAACACCTACGGACCGACCGAGGCCACGGTGGTGGCCACCGCCGCCGAGATGCGGCCGGGCGAGCCCGTCACCATCGGCGGCCCGATCCCGAACTACTCCGTCTATGTCGCGAGCGAGGGACTGGAACTGCTCGGGCCCGGCCAGCAGGGCGAACTTCTCATCGGCGGCCCGGGCGTCGCCAAGGGCTATCTCCAGCGTCCGGAACTGAGCGCGGAGAAATTCGTCGCCAACCCGTTCGCCTCCGATGGGACCGATCCGGTTCTCTACCGCTCGGGCGACGCGGTCTCCCTCGATGCGCAGGGGCGGATCGTCTTCCACGGCCGCATCGACGACCAGGTCAAGATCCGCGGCTTCCGAGTGGAGCTCGGCGAAATCGAATCCCGCATCCAGGCGCAGGCCGGCATCAATCAGGCGGCGGTGGTCCTGCGCCAGGACGACGGTGTCGACCGGCTCGTCGCCTTCCTGATTCCGGAACGGGGAACGGAGTTCGACAAGGCCGCCCTGCGCCACACCCTCGCCGAGCAGATGCCGCCCTACATGGTGCCGGGGCATTTCGAGGTGGTGGAGGTGCTGCCCCGCCTCACCTCAGGCAAGGTCGACCGCAAGGCCCTGCGCATCGCGACCCTCACGGTCGCCGACCTGTCGGGCGAGCAGGAACTGCCCGACAACGAGACCGAGGCGGCGATGCTGGCCGCGGCCAAGCAGGTGTTCGGCAATCAGCCGATCCCGTTCGAAGCCGACTTCTTCACCGATCTCGGCGGGCACTCGCTTCTGGCCGCCCGCTTCGTCGGCGCGGTGCGCGAGGCGCCCGCGCTGGCCGCCATCACCCTGCAGGACGTCTATACGAGGCGCACGCTGCGGGCGATGTCGGAGGCGCTGATCGAGCGCACCGGCGGCGTCGGTACGCAGATGGCAGTGCGCGACCTCGGATTCGTAGCGCCGCCGCTCCTGCGCCGCGTCCTCTGCGGAACCGCGCAGGCCCTCGCCCTGCCTTTCGTCATCGCGCTCGCCACCTCGCAATGGCTCGGCATCTTTGTCACCTACCTGCTGCTCACCGGCGGCTCGCTCGGCTTCTTCGGCGAGATGGCGGTGCTGCTCCTCGTCTATATCGGCATCAACGCCGTCACCGCCTCCATCGCGGTGGCTGCCAAATGGCTGATCCTAGGGCGCACCAAGCCCGGCCGTTACCCGCTCTGGGGCGTCTACTATTACCGCTGGTGGCTGACGCAGCGGTTGACCCCGCTCGTCCACGTGAAATGGCTCCAGGGCTCGCCCGCCATCGCCATCTACCTGCGCCTGCTGGGCGCGAAGATCGGCGCGGACGCCCTCATCTCGGACATCGAGGTCGGCGCGCCCGACCTCCTCACCGTCGGGGAAGGAGCCTCGCTCGGCGGCCGCCTCGTCATCGCCAATGCCGAGGTGGTGGGCAACGAACTCGTCATCGGCCCCGTCACCATCGGCGCGGACGTGGCCATCGGCACCTCCTGTGTCATCGGCCCCGAAACGACGATCGGCGATTTCGCGGAGATCGCCGATCTGACGACGATTCCCACCGGCACGGTGGTGGGACGCGCCGAGCAATGGGACGGCTCGCCCGGCCGCAAGGTCGGCATGGCCGACCCCGCGGACCTACCCGAGGCCGCCCAGGCCTCGCCCCGTAGGCGCGCCGGGTTCCTGGCCGTCTACGCCTTCCTGCTCGCGGCGATCCCTGCCGTCGGCCTGCTGCCGATCTTCCCGGCCTTCTACATCTTCGACCAGCTCAGCGATTCGCTCAGCGACATCACCGACATCGACTACCACTGGTACCTGCCGCTACTGACCTGGCCCACCGCCATGCTGATGACGGCGGGCACGGTGCTCCTCATCGCGGGCATCCGCTGGCTCGTCCTGCCGCGGGTCTCGTCGGGCACCTACTCGATCCATAGCGGCTTCTACCTGCGCAAATGGGCGGTGGCGCTCGCCGCCGAGGTGACGCTGGAGACGCTCTCCTCGCTCTTCGCCACGGTCTATATGCGGGCCTGGTACCGGCTGATGGGCGCGCGGATGGGGCAGGGGGCGGAGATCTCCACCAACCTCGCCGGGCGCTACGATCTGGCGGATGTCGGCGCGCGCAACTTCATCGCAGACGAGGTGGTGTTCGGGGAGGAGGAGATCCGCCGGGGCTGGATGCACATGCATCCCGTGAGCACCGGCGCACGCGTCTTCGTCGGCAACGACGCCGTGGTGCCGCCGGGCGCGGTGATTCCCGACGACATGCTGGTGGGCATCAAGTCGAAGCCGCCCGCCAACGAGTTGATGGCGCCAGGGGATACGTGGTTCGGCTCGCCGCCGATCAAGCTGCCCTCGCGCCAGAAGGTCGATCTCGGTTCCAGCGCTCAGACCTACGAGCCGGGTCTGGGACCGAAGCTGCGGCGTGGCATCTTCGAGGCGTTCTCGACCTCGTTCTCGCCGATGCTGTTCATCACGCTGGCGATCTCGGCCATCGATTTCTACTTCTACCCCGCGATCCTCGCCCAGGACTGGACCGGTCTCGCCATCAGCTTCGTCGTCGTCAGCGTCGCCATCGCCTTCATCCAGTCCTTCACCGTGATCGGGGTGAAATGGCTGCTGATGGGAGTCTACCAGCCCGGCATGCGGCCGATGTGGTCGTGGTGGGCCATGCGCACCGAGGCCGTGGCCGTGCTGTACTGGGGCCTGGCCGGCAAGGTGCTGCTGGAGCATCTGGTCGGGACGCCGTTCCTGCCCTGGATGCTGCGCCTCCTCGGGGTCAAGGTCGGCCGGGGCGTCTGCATGCTCACCACGGACATCACCGAATTCGACTGCGTCACCATCGGCGACTATTCGGTGATCAACCGGACTTCGGCGCTCCAGACCCATCTCTACGAGGACCGGATCATGAAGGTCGGCCGGGTGGTGGTGGGCGAGGGCGTGTCCGTGGGTGCCTTCTCCACCGTCCTCTACGACACCAAGGTCGGCGACTACGCGCGGCTTCGCCCGCTCACCATCGTGATGAAGGGCGAATCGATCCCGAGCCATTCGGAATGGGAGGGGGCGCCGGCGGTGCCGGTGATTCACAAGGCGGCGGGTGCCTGACGCGGGGCCTGCTCTTCCCGTTGGACGGTCCGCAAAAAGCTGTAGGATGGCGCCATGAACGATATGGCACCCGTTTCACTTCCAAACCCGCAGGGCCTCGTCGGGACGTGGCGGCGGTTCGGCCAGGTCGGTCCCGTCTATGAGATCGTCAGCGTGGGCAATGCGCTTGCGGATGGCGAGTGGCTGATGCGGGTTCGCGTGCTGGAGACCGGTGAGGAGATCGATTATCGACTCGCCGACGTGCTGGACGATCCCAGAGAGCGGTGATGTTCGCTATCGCGTTCGATCTGGCGGTCGCGGAGGCACAGACCCAGCATCCCAAAGGAGTGTCGCAAGCCTATAGCGACATCCGCACCACCCTCTCCGGGCATGGTTTCGACTGGGTGCAGGGCAGCCTCTACACCAGCAAGGACGAGGATCTGGCCAAGCTGTTCTCGGCCATCACGGCTCTGAAGGGGCTGAGCTGGTTCCAGCAATCGGTACGCGACATCAGAGCCTTCCGTGTCGAGCAATGGTCGGATTTCACCGCCTTGATCAAGAGCTAGGCAGCGCTCGCGCTATCTCAGCCGATCGCCGGGCATACTTCTTCCCAATCGATGAAAGCCGGCGGAGCTTGGCGCTACGCCGGCCTTCGAGGGAGGATCGCGGACGGCAGATCAATTCCGCTCGCCGGTCTCAACCCACCTGATCTTTCGGGCCGAGCCGCTTGTCGAGATAGGTGTCGACCGTCTGGGTCAGCTCGTCGACCTTGCCGTCGAAGAAGTGGTTGGCGCCCTCGACCACCTGATGCTCGATGATGACGCCCTTCTGCACCTTCACCTTCTCGATGACCGGCATCACCTCGCGGGCGGGAGCCACGCGGTCCTCGGAGCCGTGCACGAACAGGCCGGAGGACGGGCAGGGGGCCAGGAAGGTGAAATCGTAGCGGTTGGCCATGGCCGCGATCGAGATGAAACCCTCGATCTCGGGGCGGCGCATGAGCAGCTGCATGCCGATCCACGAACCGAACGAGACGCCGGCGATCCAGCAGGCCCGCGCCTCGGGATTGACCGACTGCACCCAGTCGAGCGCCGAGGCCGCATCGGACAACTCACCCGTGCCATGGTCGAAATTGCCCTGGCTGCGGCCGACGCCGCGGAAATTGAAACGCAGGGCCGCGAAGCCGCGATTGGCGAAGGTGTAGAAAAGATTGTACACGATCTGATTGTTCATCGTCCCCCCGAACTGGGGGTGCGGATGCAGCACGATCGCGATCGGCGCGCCCTTCTTCTTGGGCGCCTGGTAGCGCCCCTCGAGACGGCCGGCGGGTCCGGTGAAGATGACTTCGGGCATGGTCTTTCCAAAACTCCTGGCGCCGCAGTGCGAGGGCAACCCATCCTTGTCGGCCAACGCGCCTTGACTCGCTGCGCCGCACTCTTAAAAACGCTCTTAGAATAATTCTAGGTTATTAGAATCATTCTAAACTAGATCGTTTCGAGAGATCTCGGATCGGTCGTCTCCCGAAGCTCGGCGCTTGGCGAAGACGTGTCGTTCCGGCGCCTTAGCATGATGACGGGGGGCAAAAGCAAGGAAATGTCGGTTCGGACCTTGACCAACGCATGAGTGTTTCGCGCGCCTATCTCGACCACAACGCGACATCGCCGGTTCGTCCGGAGGTGGCGGGGGCGGTCGCGCGGGCGCTGGAATTGCCGGGCAACCCCTCGTCGATCCATCGCGAGGGCCGGACGGCGAAGGCCGCCCTGGAAGCGGCACGCGAGCATGTCGCCGCCCTGGTCGGGGCCGGCCGGGGCCGCGTCGTCTTCACCAGCGGCGGCACCGAAGCGGCCAATGCGGTCCTGTCCGGCGCACTGACCAAGGCCGGACGTCCCGCGCCCACACGCCTCCTGGTGGGCGCCACCGAGCATCCTTGCGTTCTGGCGGGACACCGCTTCGCGCCGGAATCGGTGGAGGTCGTGCCGGTGCTGCCGTCCGGGCTGATCGACCTCACCGCCTTGGAGCGAGGCTTGGAGCGCGCGCGCGACGAGGCCGTGCTGGTCTCCATCCATGCGGCCAACAACGAGACCGGCGTGATCCAGCCCCTCGCCGAGATCGTCGCCTTGGCCAAAGCGCATGGCCGCGCCCTCGTCCATAGCGACGCGGTGCAGGCGGTGGGGAAAATCCCTCTCGATTGTGCCGGGCTCGGCCTCGATGCCCTCACCCTGTCCGGCCACAAATTCGCCGCGCCGAAGGGCACGGGCGCCATCGTGCTGGCCGAAGGCGTCACCCTGGAGCAGGCTTTCCTGCGCGGCGGCGGCCAGGAATCTCGCCTGCGCTGCGGTACGGAGAACCTGCCCGGCCTCGTCGGGCTGGGCGAGGCGGCACGGATCGCCCAGGCGGGCCTCTCGGGGGTCGATGCCGGTCTTCGTGACTCCATGGAAAGCGCTCTTCTTCGGATCGCACCGGATGCCGTCATCTTCGGGAGCGGCGCGCCGCGCCTTCCCAACACCCTGTGCTTTTCCGTGCCGGACCTCGATGCGGCAACCGCGCTGATGGCGCTGGATCTCGCCGGCATCGCGATCTCGTCCGGATCGGCCTGCTCGTCGGGCAAGGTCGCCCGCTCGACCGTTCTGGCCGCCATGGGCGTGAGCCCCGCGCTGGCTGCGGGGGCGCTGCGCGTCAGTTTCGGCTGGAACAGCACGGAAAGCGACCGCTCACGCTTCCTCACGGCCTTCGAACGGCACGTGGGGACCCTATATCAACGGCGAGGGCAGGCGGCCTGAAGCGCCGCCCACCCAAGCCATCCTCTCGCGAAAACCCCCGGCCCTTGACGCCGGTGTAGGTCAGGAGACGTGCAATGCCTGCAGTGCAGGAAACCATCGACCGGGTCCGCTCGATCGACCTCGACCAGTACAAGTACGGGTTCGAGACCACGATCGAGATGGAGAAGTCCGCCAAGGGCATCTCCGAGGACGTGATCCGCTTCATCTCGGCCAAGAAGGACGAGCCCGAATGGATGTTGGCCTGGCGCCTCGACGCCTACAAGCGCTGGCAGACCATGAAGGAGCCCGAATGGGCGCGGGTCTCCTATGACAAGGTCGATTACAAGGACATCTACTACTACGCCGCCCCCAAGCGCCCGGCGGCGATGTCCCTCGACGAGATCGACCCCGAGATCCTGAAGACCTACGAGAAGCTCGGCATTCCCCTGCGCGAGGTCGAAGTGCTGGAGGGCATCGCCCCCGAGCGCCGGGTCGCCGTCGACGCGGTGTTCGACTCGGTCTCGGTGGCCACCACGTTCAAGGCCGAGCTGTCGAAGGCCGGCGTGATCTTCATGCCGATCTCCGAGGCCATCCGCGAATACCCGGACCTCGTGCGGAAGTACCTCGGCTCGGTCGTGCCCGTGACCGACAATTTCTTCGCGACCCTGAACTCGGCGGTCTTCTCCGACGGCTCGTTCGTCTACATCCCGCCGGGCGTGCGCTGCCCGATGGAACTGTCGACCTATTTCCGCATCAACGAGCGCGATACCGGCCAGTTCGAGCGGACCCTGATCATCGCCGACAAGGGCTCTTACGTCTCGTATCTCGAGGGCTGCACCGCCCCCAAGCGCGACGACAATCAGCTCCATGCCGCCGTGGTCGAGCTCGTCGCGCTCGACGACGCCGAGATCAAGTACTCGACGGTCCAGAACTGGTATCCGGGCGACAACGAGGGCAAGGGCGGCATCTACAACTTCGTCACCAAGCGTGGCGACTGCCGCGGCGCCAACTCGAAGATCTCGTGGACCCAGGTCGAGACCGGCTCGGCCATCACCTGGAAGTACCCGTCCTGTATCCTGCGCGGCGACAATTCCCGTGGCGAGTTCTACTCGATCGCGGTGTCGAACGGCATGCAGCAGGTCGATTCCGGCACCAAGATGATCCATCTCGGCAAGAACACGACGAGCCGGATCATCTCGAAGGGTATTTCCGCCGGGCGTTCGCAGAACACCTACCGGGGCCTCGTCTCGGCGCACCGGAAGGCGACGGGCGCACGCAACTTCACCAACTGCGATTCGCTCCTCATCGGCGACCAGTGCGGCGCGCACACCGTGCCGTATATCGAATCGAAGAACTCTTCCGCGCAGTTCGAGCACGAGGCCACCACCTCGAAGATCTCGGAAGACCAGATGTTCTACTGCCAGCAGCGCGGCCTCTCCAACGAGGAGGCGACCGCGCTCATCGTCAACGGCTTCGTCCGCGACGTGCTGCAGCAGCTGCCGATGGAGTTCGCCGTCGAGGCCCAGAAGCTGATCTCGATCAGCCTCGAAGGCTCGGTGGGCTGAGCCGGGTTTTTCCCTTCTCCCCTCTGCGGGAGAAGGTGGCCCGCGAAGCGGGCCGGATGAGGGGAGCGCGCGAACCTGAGAGGTCGCCCCCTCCTGCGGGACTTCGTACCAACCCGCCCGCTCCGTAGGCACGCTCCTCTCCGTGGACGGGGAAGGGTCGCTCCGCGTTTCAAGTTTTAGAACGGACTTTGCTGCAATGATCGAAATCAAGAACCTGACCGTCGCCATCGAGGACAAGCAGATCCTCAACGGTCTCAACCTCACCGTGAAGGACGGCGAAGTTGCCGCCATCATGGGCCCTAACGGCTCCGGCAAGTCGACCTTGTCCTACGTCATCGCCGGCAAGGAGGACTACGAGGTCACCGACGGCGAGATCCTGCTCGACGGCGTGAACATCCTCGAAATGTCGCCCGACGAGCGCGCGGCCTCCGGCGTGTTCCTGGCATTCCAATACCCGTTGGAAATCCCGGGCGTCGGCACCATGACCTTCCTCAAGGCGACACTGAACGCTCAGCGCCGGGCGCGCGGCGAAGGCGAGCTCTCCACCCCCGACTTCATCCGCAAGGTGAATGCCGCTGCCGAGAAGCTCGAGATCAACAAGGAGATGCTCAAGCGCGCCCTCAATGTCGGGTTCTCCGGCGGCGAGAAGAAGCGCATGGAGATCCTGCAGATGGCCCTGCTGGAGCCGAAATTCTGCGTGCTCGACGAGACCGATTCCGGCCTCGACATCGATGCCCTGCGCATCGTCTCCGGCGGCGTGAACGCACTCCGCGCACAAGGCCGCTCGTTCCTCGTCATCACCCACTACCAGCGCCTGCTCGACTACATCGTGCCGGACGTGGTCCACGTGATGTCGCAGGGCCAGATCGTGAAGTCGGGCGACAAGGACCTCGCCAAGGCGCTCGAGGCTTCCGGCTACGCCGAGTACCGCACGAATGAGGCCGCCTGATATGGCCGACATCACCCCCTTGCGCACGGCGGCCGAGACCGGCCTGTCGAAGCTCTTCGAAGCCACGAAGATGAAGTACCCAACGGGCGTGTCCATCGCCCGTGAGGAGGCCTTCCGCTATTTCGAGGCGGTGGGCCTGCCGACCCGCCGCGTCGAGGCGTTCAAATACACCGACCTGCGCTCCGCGTTCCGCGATGCCGCCCACCCGGCCGAGATGCCCTCCGCCGACACCGCCAAGGCGGCGGTGGCCGAAGCGAAGGGCTTTGCCGGGATCGACGCCGTGCGCCTCACCTTCGTCAACGGTCACCTGATCGCCGACCAGTCGGATCTCGGCCGCATCCCGGCCGGCATCACCGTGACGCCGCTCAACGAGGCGCTGACCACCGGGAACGCGCTTCTGGAGAAACTGACGCCCGTTCGTCAGGCCTCCGAGAACCCGATCTACCAGCTCAACACCGCCTTCCTGGCGGACGGCGCGCTGATCAGCGTGGAGGCCGGGGCCAAGGTCGAGACGCCCTTGCACTTGCGCTTCATCGGCACCGGCACGGAAGCCTACTCGACCGCCACCCGCGTGCTGGTGACGCTGGGGGAGGGCGCGGAAGCGCTGATCCTGGAGAGTCACGAAGGGCCGGACGGCATCGCCTACCAGCCCAACGATGCCATGGACGTGGTGGTGGCCGATAACGCCACCTTCCGGCACGCCCGCCTGAACGCGGAAGGCCGCGAGGCGGTGGCCTTGTCGACCCTGTCCGTGAAGCTCGGCGCCGAGGCCGCGGTGGAAACCGTGAACGTGGTGGTGGGCGCGGTGCTCTCCCGGCATCAGGTCTACCTGAACTTCGCCGGGGCCGATGCCCGCGCGGTGGTGAACGGCGCGGCCATGCTGAACGGCAAGCAACTCTCCGACACCACCTTCCTGGCCGACCATGCCGCCACGGGCGGCGTCAGCCGCGAGCTGTTCAAGACCGTGGTGGATGGCGAAGCCACGGGCGTGTTCCAGGGCAAGATCATCGTCCAGCAGGCGGCCCAGCAGACCGACGGCAAGATGATGTCGGCCTGTCTCATCCTGTCCGACGAGGGCCAGATGATGAACAAGCCCGAACTGGAGATCTTCGCCGACGACGTCGCCTGTGGCCACGGCGCCACCTGCGGCGCACTCGACGACGACCTGCTGTTCTACCTGATGCAGCGCGGGCTGCCGAAGGCCCAGGCCGAGAGCCTGCTGGTCCAGGCCTTCCTCGGGGCGGCCATCGAGTCGGTCAGCCACGAGGGCGCGCGCGAGGCACTGATCGGCACGATCGAGGCGTGGCTCGCGGCGCGAGGGTGATGCAGCAAGGTTATTCCCCGGGCTTGGCCGCGCGGCACCTGCTGCGCGGCCCCCTGAACGCGCGGGACGCCATGCGGGAGACACTCGCGCAGGGCGGTCTCTCGGAGCCCTGGCGGCTTGCCCTGTTCGTCCTCGGCACCAGTCTCGTGGTTTTGGTGGATCTCAGCGAGACTTCCCCCATCGTCCTTCTGTCAGACCATGTGGGAACCCTCGATTCGGGCACGGCCGTCGCCCTACGATTGGCATCCTACACTACGCTGTTCCTGGGAGCGGTGGCTGCACTGTACCTCGTCATCAGCGTCGGCACCTGGGCATTTGCGCGGGCGACCTCCGAGAGGCCGAGTTTGGCGACGGTGCGCACCAGCGTCGCTCTCGCGACGTGGGTCGCGGTGCTTCCCTCGCTCGGGCTGACCCTGATTTTCGAGGCCCTGAACCAGGGTTCGGCAGGCAATGTTCTGATCTTCTTCCTAGGGCTCGCCTATATCGGGTTGTGCCTCTCGGAGGCGACGGGCCTCGCCTCCGCCAAAGCCATGGCGTTCGCGATGGCCGGGTCGATCCTCATGCTCACCCTGGTTCTCATCCTGGCCGTCGGCCTTTTCGGCGATGTCCTCAGTGACTTCTTTGCAGGAGACGCGCCATGAACGCACCCGTCCCGAACACCCCCTACGACGTCCAGGCGATCAGGGCCGAGTTCCCGATCCTGGCCCAGAAGGTCTATGGCCGGCCGCTGGTCTATCTCGACAACGCGGCCTCGTCGCAGAAGCCGCGCGCGGTCATCGACGCCATGGTGAACTGCATGGAGACCGGCTACGCCAACGTCCATCGCGGGCTGCATTTCATGGCGAATGCCGCGACCGAGGGGTTCGAGGGCGCGCGCGAGACCACGCGGCAGTTCCTCAACGCCGAGTCCACCGACGAGATCATCTTCACCCGCAACGCCACCGAGGCCTACAACCTCGTGGCCTCGTCCATGGGGTTGCTCGGCCAGATCGGGGAGGGGGACGAGATCATCCTCTCGATCATGGAGCACCATTCCAACATCGTGCCCTGGCACTTTCTGCGCGAGCGCAGAGGAGCCGTCATCAAGTGGGCGCCGGTGGACGACGCGGGCAATTTCCTCGTCGACGAGTACGAAAAACTGTTCACGCCGCGCACCAGGATGGTGGCGATCACCCACATGTCCAACGTGCTCGGCACGGTGACGCCGGCGGCCGAGATCGTCCGCATCGCCCACGCTCACGGCGTGCCGGTGCTTCTGGATGGCGCCCAGAGCGCGGTCCACCAGGAGATCGACGTGAAGGCGCTCGATTGCGACTTCTTCGTCTTCACCGGCCACAAGGTCTACGGCCCCACCGGGATCGGCGTGCTCTACGGCAAGAAGGAATGGCTGGAGCGCCTGCCTCCCTACCAGGGCGGCGGCGAAATGATCCGGACCGTCTCGCAGGACACGATCACCTATAACGACCCGCCGCACCGGTTCGAGGCCGGAACGCCGGCGATCATCGAGGCGGTGGGCCTCGGCGCGGCGCTGGAATTCATGATGACCCTCGGGCGCGAGAGAATCGCGGCGCACGAGGCCTCGCTGCTCGCCTACGCGCAGGAGCGCCTCGGAGCCATGAATTCCGTGCGGATGATCGGCACCGCGAAGGGCAAGGGCGGGGTCATCGCTTTCGAGATGAAAGGCGCGCATGCCCACGACATCGCCACCGTGATCGACCGGTACGGCGTCGCGATCCGAGCCGGCACCCATTGCGCCATGCCGCTCCTCACACGATTTGGTGCGACCTCCACCTGTCGCGCCTCGTTCGGCCTGTATAATACCCATGCAGAAGTGGACGCCCTCGCCGAGGCACTGGCCAAGGCCGAGATGATGTTCGCCTGAGGATCCACACCATGAGCGACTCGACCATCACCGGCGGAGCCAACACCCCCGCCATCGCCAGCGATTCGGCGATCCCGCCCGAAGAGCTCGACCGGCTGACCGACGCCATCGTCGCCGCTTTGAAGAGCGTCTACGATCCCGAGATCCCGGCCGACATCTACGAGCTCGGCCTGATCTACAAGGTCGACATCGCCGACGACCGCACGGTCGCCATCGACATGACGCTGACGGCGCCCGGCTGTCCCGTGGCCGGCGAGATGCCGGGCTGGGTCGAGACGGCGGTCGCCGCCGTGCCGGGCATCCAATCCTGCAGCGTCACGATGGTATTCGATCCGCCGTGGGACCAGAGCCGGATGTCGGACGAAGCCCGCGTCGCCCTCGACATGTGGTAGCACGCCTCAGTTGATCGGTGCCTCGCGGTGCGGGGCAAACGTCATGCTGTCGTAGACATCCGTCATCCGCAGCCTTGCCCCGATGATCGGCAGATCGATGGTGTCGTCGATCGCCTCGAAGGCTTGTGTCATCCATGCCTCGCCGTCGCGCCGATACAAGGTCGCGCTGGGCCACCGGGTCTCCACGAGCAGGATGTAAGCGATCGTCGGATGACGCTTGTACTCCTCCAGCTTCCGGAAGCGATCGATGGTGCTCGTCGAGGGTGACAATACCTCGACGACAAGTCTGGGTGTCCGGCTCTCGTAGCTGTCCAAGATGAGATCGCCGCATTCCACGGTCACGGCAGGCCGGTGCAAGGTCGAGATCCCCGTGCGCAGGCCGATATCGTCCGTCGTCGGCCGACACCCCGTTCCGCGAAGCTGGCCGTGGAGAGCGGCAATGATGTTCACGGTGACGCGGTCGTGCTGCGCACTGGCACCCGTCATCATTTTCACGTGCGGGACCGGCACGCCATCGACGAGTTCGTAGAGAAAATCCTGGCGTTGCTGCCAATCAAAGAATTCTTCTACGCTCATCAGGCGTCGTGCCGTCTGTGCCATGAAATCCGTCCTCGGCCGCCCGGGATGATAGCATAATCCGAAGACCGCCGGCTGGTGCCTCATGACGACAGTGGACCGCGGCCTCCGCCATCCTTATCTTAACGACGTACCATCATCCTCAACCGCCCGGGCCTTGAACCCGGCTGCCGGAGAGACCCATGCTCAAGAGTTTCAAGGTCCTGTCCCTCACCGACGCAGCGGCGGACCGGATCAAGGCCATCATCGCCGATGCCGAGAAGCCCATCGCCGGCCTGAGGGTCGGTGTGAAGAACGGCGGCTGCGCCGGCATGTCCTACACGATGGAATATGCCGAAGGGCGCAACCCCGGCGAGGATATGGTGGAGGATCGCGGGGTGACGGTGTTCGTCGACCCGAAGGCGCTCCTGTTCCTCCTCGGCACGGAAATGGACTTCAAGACGACTAAGCTGTCGTCCCAGTTCGTGTTCAACAACCCGAACCAGACCTCGTCCTGCGGCTGTGGCGAGTCCGTCGCGATCACGCCTGCCAATCCCGAAGCGCTCCGCGCATCGGCCTGAAGCGAGAGCGGCCTCAGTTCGCGGAGGCGCTCAAGCGACGGCCGTGAGCGTCTCCAACGCGACGCGGGAATCGTCCACGGTCCGGTTGCGGCCGTCGCGCTTGGCCATGAACATGCACTGGTCGGCGCGTTCGAGGAGGGACACGGCAGTGTCGCCCGGGCGCGACGTGGCGACCCCGAGGGAAATCGTCACTTTCCCGAGGGACTCTCCCGTGGTCCGCTTCACCAGTTCACGGCCCATCACGCTGGCACGGACCTTCTCGCCGATGGCGACGGCCGCGGCACGGTTGGTCTCGGGCAGGAGAATCCCGAATTCCTCACCGCCGAAACGGGCGAGGGTGACACGAGCCTTGAGATGCTCGCGCATGACGATGGCCACGAGCCGGAGCACCTGATCGCCCGTGAGGTGGCCGTAGACGTCGTTGAAGCGCTTGAAGAAATCGACGTCGATGACGATCAGGCTGGAGGGGATCGCCTGGCTGGCGGCGCCGTCGACCATCTTGCGCAGGCTTTCCTCGAAGTGCTTGCGGTTGGACAGTCCGGTGAGGGGATCGGTGAGGCTCTCCAGCCGCGTCGCTTCCAGGGTCTCGCGCAGGGTCTCGATCTCGTTGCGGCTTTCCCGCATGCGCGCTTCGAGGGTCCGGTTGCTGGCGGTGATTTCCCGGGTGGTCGAGACCAGGGTCGTGATGATCTCGCGGACGCGGGCGCGGTTCTGGTCGGATACGTCGAGGTCGTGCGACAGGGCCTGAAGCGATTCGCCGTATTGGGCCGTCGAACCCAGAGAGAGGTCCATCACTTCCATGATGCCCTCGATCTCGGCCAGCATGTTCGCGTTCATCCGCTCGGTGGCGGCGACGAGGCGGCGGCTGTCGATATAGGTCTCGTAGAGGGAATCGATATCGGCATCCGAAAGGCTACCGTTCTCGGTGGTCAGCCCCTTGATCGCGTCGTTCATCAACGGCTGCGTGCCCGACACGTAGGTGTACCAGACGGCATAGGCCTGGGGCGTCGCCGAGGAACCGTAGTCACGCATCAGGACGTTGGCGCGGTCGGCCAGAGCGAAGGTTCTCTCCCTGTCACCGTAGCTTCCGTGACTCATCGACCCCGTTCGCCCCCTGATCCGGCATCGATGGCCGGGGAGCGCATGTTAGCGGATGGATGGTGGAGAGCCCGTTAAAGTATCGGGAACAGTTTGCGGACCCGCGCGTTACTTTGCCTTTTTGATAACGACCGGACGCAGAAGGAAGGCGGGCACATGCTCACCCAGACCGAGCGGCGTGTCACCCTCTTCGTCGTCCCGGCGGCGGGGTGAGGGACGGCGTTCGTCGCGGCTACGGTCGGGGGCTGCCTTGCGCGGATCCGGGGTGCGCTGCTCCTGCGGAGGACGCGACGGCTCGCGCCGGCGCGGGGCCTCACGCGGCGTATCGGCGACTTCCTCGTGAGCGGGGGGGGCAGCGACGGCGGCCTCGGCCCGTGCGGGCTCGGAACGCCGGGCGGGCGGACGCTCACGGGACGACGAGCGCCGTCCCTCGGGCTTGGCCGCCTCGGAGCGACCGCCTTCGCCGCCGCGCGAGCGCCGCGCGGCATCGCCACTGCGTCCGCGGTGGCGGGTCCGGGTCTCCCCCTCTTCGACGACATCCACCGACGGCTCGGCCAGGGTGCCGAGATCGCCCTCCGCCCAGGGAATCGGCTGGCCGATCAGGCTCTCGATGGCGGTCACCGAGCGCTCGTCGGAGCGGGTCACCAGGGTGAAGGCATGGCCGGCACGACCCGCGCGGCCGGTGCGGCCGATGCGGTGGACGTAGTCCTCTGGATGATGCGGCACGTCGAAATTGAAGACGTGGCTGACCGCCGGGATGTCGAGGCCGCGGGCCGCGACGTCGCTCGCCACCAGCAACGGAACCTCGCCGGAGCGGAAGCCGTCGAGGGCGATGGTGCGGGCGCGCTGATCCATGTCCCCGTGCAGGGCCGCCACGTTGAAGCCGTGGCTCGCCAGCGACTTCTGCAGCAGCGCGACGTCGCGCTTGCGGTTGCAGAAGATGATGCCGTTGTTGAGATCGGCCTCTCCGCGGATGAGCCGGCGCAGGAGGTCGCGCTTCTCGTGGCCCTCCGAGCCCGCGGCCACCAGCTTCTGTACGATCGTGGTTGCGGTGGAGGCCGGACGTGCCACCTCGATCCGCTGCGGGTTGTGCAGGAAAACGTCCGCCAGCCGCTCGATCTCCGGCGGCATGGTGGCGGAGAAGAACAGGGTCTGGCGCGTGAACGGCACCATCTTCACGATGCGCTCGATGTCGGGGATGAAGCCCATGTCGAGCATCCGGTCGGCCTCGTCGATGACGAGGAGCTCGACGCCGGTGAGCAGGAGCTTGCCGCGCTCGAAATGGTCGAGCAGGCGACCGGGCGTCGCGATCAGCACGTCGGCGCCGCGCATCAGCTTGGCATCCTGCTCGGCGAAGGAGACGCCGCCGATGATCAGGGCCACGTTGAGCTTGTGGTTCAGGCCGTAGCGATCGAAATTCTCGACCACCTGGGCCGCGAGTTCGCGGGTCGGCTCTAGGATCAGCGTACGCGGCATGCGCGCGCGCGCCCGGCCGTTCTCCAGCAGGGTGAGCATCGGAAGGGTGAAGGCGGCGGTCTTGCCGGTCCCGGTCTGGGCGATGCCGAGCACGTCGCGACGCGCCAGAACATGCGGGATGGCTTGAGCCTGGATCGGCGTCGGGTCCGTGTAGCCCGCGGCCGTGACGGCCTGGAGGACCTTGTCGCTCAATCCGAGGTCGGCAAAAGACATATGCTGATGTGAACCGTTGCGCGCGGGAACTCGTACGGGTCCGCGCGGAGAAGATCGTCATGAGCCAGGCTTCGAGGTCCGTTCGAAAAAGATCGTTCGAACACTAGACCAGCCGCGCACACGCGTTGCGGGACACTTAGAGCCTTGAGGTGTCTTGTCAATCGACCACTCGCCGAGCACCCTCGCTTATCCGGTGCATACCGCACCCTACGGGATATCGGCCGAGTGAGCGGGAGTACTGCCAAGCTGGCACACGCCCTGCTTGGGCCGACGCCCATCGGACATGGGCTTCGGCCCTCTCGACGAAGGAGGACCGGGCTCATGTCACACAGCGCATCGATCACCGAACCGGCCGCGTCTGGAGGCGCCGTCCCCACATCCCATGCCGACGTGGTGATCAAGCCCGGCTACGACGACCGCCTCACCAACGAGGATCTGGCCCCCCTCAGGAAGCAGACCTGGGGCACCTACAATTTCTTCGCTTTCTGGATGTCGGACGTCCACAGCGTCGGCGGCTACATCACGGCGGGCAGCCTGTTCTCCCTCGGCCTCGTGAGCTGGCAGGTGCTGGTCTCGCTGCTCGTCGGCATCCTCATCGTGCAATTCTTCTGCAACCTCGTGGCCAAGCCGAGCCAAGTCACGGGCACGCCTTATCCGGTGATCTGCCGGGCCTCCTTCGGCGTGAAGGGCGCCAACATCCCCGCCATCATCCGGGGCCTCATCGCGGTGGCCTGGTACGGCATCCAGACCTACCTCGCCTCCAGCGCCTTCATGATCGTGGCCTTGCGCTTCTATCCGGAGCTGAAACCCTATGCCGACGTGACCCAGTTCGGTTTCGCCGGCCTGTCCAGCCTCGGCTGGGCGGCCTTCATGGCCCTTTGGGTGATCCAGGCCCTCGTGTTCTGGCGCGGCATGGAGGCGATCCGCAAGTTCATCGATTGGGCCGGCCCCGCCGTCTACGTGGTGATGATCGCCCTGGCGGTCTACCTCGTGGCCAAGGCCGGCGTGTCGAATGTCGGTCTCACGCTGGGCGAGGTGAAGTACCAGGGCTGGGACGCCCTGCCGGTGATGATCAACGCGGTCGCCCTGGTCGTCTCGTACTTCTCCGGGCCGATGCTGAATTTCGGCGACTTCTCACGCTACGGAAAGTCGTTCCCGGCGGTGAAGGCCGGCAATTTCTGGGGCCTGCCGGTGAACTTCATCGGCTTCTCGCTGCTCACCGTCATCACCACCTCGTCGACACTCCCGGTCTTCGGCCATCTCATCATCGATCCGGTGGAGACGGTGAGCAAGATCGACAACACCTACGCGGTGGTGCTCGGCGCCTTCACCTTCATGACGGCGACGATCGGCATCAACATCGTGGCCAACTTCGTCTCGCCGGCCTTCGACTTCTCGAACGTGGCGCCGCAGCACATCAGCTGGCGCATGGGCGGCATGATCGCGGCCGTGGCCTCGATCTTCATCACCCCGTGGAACCTCTACAACAACCCGGCCGTGATCCATTACACGCTCGACATCCTCGGCGCGTTCATCGGCCCGCTCTTCGGCATCCTGATCGCCGACTTCTTCGTGGTGCGGAAGCAGCACGTGGTGGTGGACGACCTCTACACGATGAGCCCGACGGGCACGTATTGGTACGATGGCGGCTACAACCGCGCCGCCATCTACAGCGTCATTCCCTCCGCCCTGGTGCCGGTGCTCTGCGCCGTCATCCCGGCCCTGGGGAGTCTGGCGAACTTCAGCTGGTTCATCGGCGTGGCCCTGGGCTTCTCGATCTATCTCGTCCTGATGCGTAAGACGGCGGTCACGGCCAAGGCCTGACCGGAGACCGATTCCCTTTGCGCATCCTGCTGATCAACCCCAACACGACCGACTCCGTCACCGACCTCGTCACCCGGCATGCACGGCGGGTGGCGGGCGACGCCGCCGAGTTCGTGCCGGTCACCGGGCGCTTCGGCGCCCGCTACATCACCAGCCGGGCCGCGTCGGCGATTGCGGCCCATGCCGCCCTCGACGCGCTGGCCGAGCACGCGGAGGGCTGCGACGCGGTCTATCTCGCTTGTTTCGGTGATCCGGGGCTCGGGGCGCTCCGCGAGATCTCCCCCCTTCCGGTGGTGGGAATGGCGGAAGCCTCGTGCCTTGCCGCCACCGCGCGGGGAGGGCGCTTCGCCATCGTCACCGGGGGCGCCCTGTGGGGGCCGATGCTGGAGGAGTTCGTGGCGGGGATCGGCCTGTCCGACAAACTCGCCGGCATCCGCACCATCGCTCCCACGGGAGACCGCATCGCACGGGACCCCGAAGCGGCCCTGGCGGATCTGGCCGCCGCCTGTACCACCTGCGCCCTCCGCGACGGGGCGGACGTGGTGATCCTCGGCGGAGCGGCGCTCGCCGGCCTCGCCGAGCGCATCCAGCCGCAGGTTCCGGTGCCCGTCCTGTGCTCGGTGGAAGTGGGCACCCGCGCGGTCCTCGCCGCCGCGATCTGCGGCTTGCCGCCGGGGCAGCCGGCACCGTCCATCGAGAGCATCGGCCTGTCGCCCACCCTGGCCGAGCGGCTGGCGCAGGATTGAAGGAGGCCCGCAGCCGATGACCCCGCGTGCCGGAAGGCACTTGCGGGCGGCCGCCGGATCGGCTTACTTTGCGATACAAAGTTGATCCGGGAGCATCGGATGTCCGATCTCGACAAGGCCCTGGCCGATATCGTAGCGATCCGCGCGCAGCTCGCCCGCGGCGACGCCTTCTGCGGGTTCGGCCCTTCCGCCATCGCCGCCACGGGCGTCCTCGCCCTCGGCACCGCCCTGGCCCAGCATGCCTGGCTCGACGACCCGACCGGGGAGCCGCTGCTGTTCCTCGGCGGCTGGATCGCCACCGCCCTGGCCTCCGCCGGCCTCATCGGCGCCGAGATGCGAGCCCGTTCGCGGCGCGACCATGTGGGGCTCACCGACACGGCGATCGTGAACGCGGTGGAGCAATTCCTGCCGGCGGGCGCGGCGGGCGCCCTGCTCGCCTTGGTCCTGGTGCGCGTATCGCCGGAAAGCCTCTGGATGCTGCCCGGCCTGTGGCAGGTGCTCGTCAGCCTCGGGCTCTTCGCCTCGGTGCGGTCCCTGCCGAAGGGCGTCGCGCTGCCCGGCGCCTGGTACATGGTGGCAGGTCTCGCCGTGCTGATGCTGGCCAGTACCGACCATGCCCTCTCGCCCTGGACCATGGGCCTGCCCTTCGCCATCGGCCAGTTCCTCATGGCGGCGATCCTCTACCGCGCCCGGGAGGAGACCGATGCCTGAGGCACCTTTCGCTTATGACGGCCTCGACCGGGTCATCCACGAGAAGGCCCGGCTCGGCCTCCTCACCTCGCTGATGGCGGCCCCGAAGGGCCTCGCCTTCGGCGACCTGAAACAGCTCTGCGGCCTCACCGACGGCAATCTCAGCCGCCACCTCCAGGTGTTGCAGGAGGCCGGCCTCGTGGAGATCCGCAAAGGTCATGGCACGGGCCGGGGCGGTACGCGGCCGCTCACCACCTGCCACCTGACGCAGGCCGGGCGCATGCGTTTCCTCGACTACCTCGCCGTCCTCGAACAGGTCGTCCGGGACGCTGCCAAGGCCGCCGAAACCGCGAACCTCCCCCTCGTCGCCCGACCGGCCTGACGCCCGAAATCCGTCTTTTTTTACCAAGGAACTTTGTAATGCAAAGTGAACAGACACCCGGCCTGCATGTCGGGATCATCATGGACGGCAACGGGCGCTGGGCCTCGGCGCGCGGCCTGCCCCGCGCACTCGGCCACAGGGAAGGTGTCGAGGCGATCCGCCGGGTCGTCGAGGCGGCGCCGAAGCAGGGAATCGGCACCCTCACCCTCTACGCCTTCTCCTGCGACAACTGGCGTCGGCCGGAAGCGGAGGTCTCCGCCCTGATGGGGCTCCTCCGGCTCTATCTCCGCAACGAGGTCTCCCGATTGGTGGAGAACGGCGTGCGGCTCAGCGTGATCGGCCGGCGCGACCGTCTGCCCGAGGGTCTCGCCGCCGCCATAGGCCGCGCGGAAGCCGCGACCTTCGCCGGGAAGGCGCTGCATCTCCGGATCGCCGTCGATTATTCCGCCCGCGACGCCATCCTCGCCGCCGCCCTCGCTGGCGCCGGCGATCCCGGCATCACCCGCACCGCCTTCTCGGCCCTGGTGACGGGCGATGCCTGCGTGCCCGAGGTGGATCTCGTGATCCGCACCAGCGGCGAGCAGCGGCTCTCCGATTTCCTGCTCTGGGAGAGCGCCTACGCCGAACTCCACTTCACGCGCCGCCACTGGCCGGATTTCAGCGCCGCCGACCTCGAAGAGGCGCTTGCCGCCTACCGGTGCCGCGACCGGCGATTCGGCGGATTGGATGCCACGTCCGCCGCCGCCTGAGGGGATCGAGACAGGAGAAAGGGAAAGCCATGCGCATCGTCCTCGTCAACGTACCCCACCCGGCCATCGGCAGCCGCATTCCCGACGACCATCTCCCGCCCCTGGGGCTTCTCGCCATCGGCGGCCCCCTCATCGACGACGGGCACGACCTGCGCCTGATCGACGGGGAGTTCGGCCCGATGGACCCGGACGCCATCGTCGCGGAGGCTCTGGCCTTCCGTCCCGATGCCGTCCTGTTCGGGCATTCCGGCTCGACCTCGGGCCATCCGGTCATCGCCGACATCGCATCTCGACTGGCGAGCGCCCGGCCAGGTCTCCCCATCGTCTATGGCGGTGTGTTTCCGACCTACCACTGGCGCGAAATCCTGAGGGACGAGCCCTACGTCGCCGCCATCGTGCGCGGGGAGGGCGAGGAGACGGCGCGCCGCCTGATGGCTGCGCTCTCAGCGGGATCGCCCCTCGCCTCCGTACCGGGCATCGCCTTTCGCAGCGGCGACGGTCCCCATGCCACGCAGGCCGCGCCGGTGATCCGCGACCTCGACGCCTACCGCGTCGGCTGGGAACTCATCGACCATGCCCGCTACAGCTATTGGGGCGGCCTGCGAGCCGTCGTCGTGCAGTTCTCACGCGGCTGTCCGCATCTCTGCAATTACTGCGGCCAGCGTGGCTTCTGGACCCGCTGGCGTCATCGCGACCCGGTGAGGTTCGCCAGGGAACTGGCCCGGCTCCATCGCGACCACGGGGTGCGGGTCATCAACTTCGCCGACGAGAACCCCACCGTCTCGAAGAAGGCGTGGCGGGTCTTCCTCGAAACGCTGATCGCGGAGAATGTGGACCTCATCCTCGTGGGCTCGACCCGCGCCGACGACATCGTGCGCGATGCCGACATCCTGCAGCTCTACAAGCGCGCCGGCTGGACGCGCTTCCTCCTCGGGCTGGAAAGCACCGACGAGGCGACCCTCGCGCGCATCAGGAAGGGCGGCGCCACCACCACGGACCGCGAGGCGATCCGCCTTCTTCGCGCCCATGGCATCCTCTCCATGGCGACCTGGGTCGTCGGGTTCGAGGAAGAGACGGATCGGGATTACTGGCGCGGCCTGCGCCAACTCCTGTCCTACGACCCCGACCAGATCCAGATGCTCTACGTGAAGCCCCATCGCTGGACGCCGTATTTCAGCATCGCCGCGAATCGGCGGGTGATCCAGACCGATCGACGCCGTTGGGACTACAAGCATCAGGTGCTGGCGACCCGGCACATGGCACCGTGGCGGGTGCTGCTGTGGTTCAAGTTCATCGAGGTGGCGGTCCAGGCTCGCCCGCGTGCACTCGCACGTGTCGTGTTCCATCGCGACGCGGGACTACGCCACGCCATGCGCTGGTACACGCGGATGGGGCGTCGGGTATGGTCTTATGAGATCGTGAACTTCCTGCGCGACCCGTTGGTGAAGAACGGGCCGAGCGTCGCAGAATTCTGGGGGGAGCCACAGGACAGCGAGGAAGAATCCATGGTCGTCGTCAACGCGGAACGGCGTCCCGAAGCCGCGAGGCCCCGCGCCGATGCGGCGTGACGGTCGACCTCAGATGAAGACGAAGAAGATACCGAAGCTAGCGATGAACCCCGCCAGCGATACGGCCGAGAGGGCCAAGAACCTGGACGATGCGACCGCGCCCTCATCCTGCCCATCCTCGATGGGCGAGAAGGCGCGGCCTGCCGCCTGCGATGCGCGAATGAGATCGTCGTGGCGCACCATGCTCAAGGCTGCGGACGGCGCCATGTCCCTCTCCCATAGATTCGTTCGATGTGTGCTAACGCACCAACTCAGGGTTGGTTCCGGAACGCCGGCGTCATCCGCCCGCCATGTGGCGCGCCTAACTCGAACTCGATCCATTCCAAGGGACGAGTTCACCATGACCGAGCCGCTGCGCACCCGCTCGCAGGCCGCAGAAGACGGCGAGGATGCCGGTTCGAATCCGAGCCGGAACGCCACCTTCGGCGACGTGGTCGCCGCCCGGTTCGACCGGCGCGACCTGCTGCGCGGCCTTCTTGGGGTCGGCGCCATCGCGGCGGTGGTGACGCCCCGCGCGCTCGCCGCCGGCCCGGTCGCGGCGGCGCAGGGACAGGCGACGCCGTTCCCCTTCACGGAGATCGAGGCGGGATCGGACGCTCACCATCACGTGGCCGAGGGGCACGATGCCGACATCCTGATCCGCTGGGGCGATCCGGTCCTGCCCGGTGCGCCCGCCTTCGACCCGCTCAACCAGAGTGCCGCGGCCCAGGCCCGGCAATTCGGCTACAACAACGACTTCGTCGGCTATTTCCCGATGCCCGGCGCCGCCGATCCGGCCGCGCATGGCCTTCTCGTGGTCAACCACGAATACACCAACGAGGAACTGATGTTTCCCGGCCTCGGCCGCCAGGACATCAAGACCGTGGCCTTCAAGGGCATGAATCGCGACCTCGTCGACATCGAGATGGCCGCCCATGGCGGCTCGGTGATCGAGGTGAAGCGTAACGACGGCAAATGGGCCGTGGTGCCGGGGTCGCGATACGCCCGCCGCATCACCGTCGAGACGCCGATGGCCCTCTCCGGCCCGGCGGCCGGCTCCGATCGGCTGAAGACCACCGACGACCCGTCCGGCCGCGCGGTGAAGGGCATGATCAACAATTGCGCCGGCGGCACCACACCCTGGGGGACGTGGCTCACCTGCGAGGAGAACATCAACTATTACTTCTCCGGCACCCTCGCAGAGGGGTCGGCCGAGGCGACCAACCACAAGCGTCTCGGCCTGCCCGGCAACGCCTATGCCTGGGGCCGCTTCCACGAGCGGTTCGACCTGTCCAAGGAACCGAACGAACCCAATCGCTTCGGCTGGGTGGTGGAGATCGCCCCGTTCGATCCCGCCTCCGTCCCGACGAAGCGCACCGCCATGGGCCGGTTCAAGCACGAGGGCGCCGCCGGCATCGTCTCGAAGAGTGGTCGGTACGTCGTCTACCAGGGCGACGACGAGCGTTTCGACTACGTCTACAAGTTCGTGACCGACGCGGCCGTAGACCTCGCCGACCGGGCGGCCAACCGCGACATCCTCGATTCCGGCACGCTGCACGTCGCCCGGTTCGATGCCGACGGGCGCGGGGCCTGGATGCCCCTGGTGTTCGGACAGGGTCCGCTGACACCCGAGAACGGGTTCACCGCCCAGGCCGACGTGCTCATCGAGGCCCGGCGCGCCAGCGACCTCCTCGGAGCCACCAAGATGGACCGTCCGGAGGATGTCGAGGCCAACCCGAAGACCAGCAAGGTCTACGTGATGCTGACCAACAACGGGAAGCGCAAGGCGGCCGACGTGAACGCCGCCAACCCGCGGCCCGACAACCGCTTCGGCCATATCGTCGAACTGACCCCGGACGACGGCGACCACGCGGCCTCGGGCTTCGCCTGGGAAATCCTCGTCAAATGCGGCGATCCCTCCATCGCGGCGGTCGGCGCCACCTTCTCCTCGGCGACAACGAAGGACGGCTGGTTCGGCATGCCGGACAATTGCTCGGTGGACGGGCAGGGACGGCTTTGGGTCGCCACAGACGGGAACTCGCCGTCGAAGACGGGGCGAAACGACGGCATCTGGGCGATGGAGACGGAAGGGCAGGGACGGGGCACGGGCAAGCATTTCTTCAGGGTGCCGAACGGCGCCGAGATGTGCGGCCCCTACTTCACACCCGACGACACCACGTTCTTCGTCGCCGTGCAGCATCCCGGCGAGGCCGACGAGGAAGATCCGAAGGCCATGCCCGCCACCTTCGAGGCGCCCTCCACCCGCTGGCCGGATTTCATCGACGGAATGCCGCCCCGCCCCGCCATCGTCGCGATCACCAGGCGTGGCGGTGGCCGGGTCGGAAGCTGACGGGGCGACGCGATCGCCCCCTCCGGCCAAGGGGGGCAGGCGTGGCCGAGCCCCCGCTTCCGGTACCCCGGCGACACAGCATTAACGGAATCGGCGCAAGCTGCGCAGGAACACCGGGAGAGCGGCTGCCGAAGAGGGCGGCATCGCTTCACGTTTCCGTTTCGTTCCTGTATGGTTGGCCCATGACTCAGCGCGAGACCTCACGTCAGGCCGTTCCGGCCCCCGCCGGCGGCCGGCCGAGCGACCTGTTCGCGGGTGGTCAAGCGCCCGTGCGCGGCGCGAAGGCCGCTTCGGCGGCGCGCGCTCCCCTCGACAGAGCACCGGTCGATGCGGCGGAAGCCGGCTACGACGCCTCGTCGATCGAGGTGCTGGAAGGCCTGGAGCCGGTCCGGCGCCGGCCGGGCATGTATATCGGCGGTACCGACGAGCGCGCCCTGCATCACCTCTTCGCCGAGGTGATCGACAATTCCATGGACGAGGCGGTGGCGGGCCATGCCAGCTACATCGAGGTGGAGTTGGAGGAGACCGGCCACCTCGTCATCACCGACAATGGCCGCGGCATCCCGGTGGACCCGCACCCGAAATTTCCGGGCAAATCCGCCCTCGAAGTGATCATGACCACGCTGCATGCGGGCGGCAAGTTCGACTCGAAGGTCTACGAGACCTCCGGCGGCCTGCACGGTGTCGGCATCTCCGTGGTCAACGCCCTCTCCGACATCCTCGAAGTCGAGGTGGCCCGAAGCCAGGTTCTCTATCGCCAGACCTTTTCGCGGGGCCATGTCCAGGGTCCGCTGGAAACCGTCGGCCGGGTGCAGAACCGGCGCGGCACGCGGGTGCGCTTCCACCCCGATGCGCAGATCTTCGGGGCGCTGAAGTTCGATCCGCGCCGGCTGTTCAAGATGGCGCGCTCCAAGGCCTACCTGTTCGGCGGCGTCGAGATCCGCTGGCGCTGTGCCCCCGCCCTGCTGGAGGGCATCGCCGACGTGCCGGCCGAGACGGTGCACCGCTTCCCCGGCGGCCTGCGCGACTATCTCGCCCGCGACCTCGACGGCAAGGAGCTCGTCACCGACGCGGTCTTCGCCGGCAAGGTGACGAAGCCCGGCGGCCACGGCTCCCTCGAATGGGCCGTCGCCTGGATGGTGGTGGAAGACGGGGTCTCGCACTCCTACTGCAACACGATTCCCACCGCCGAGGGCGGCACCCACGAGAGCGGCCTGCGCGTGGCTCTGCTGCGCGCTCTGCGCGAGCATGCCGAGCGCGTCGGCCAGGCCAAGCGGATGACCTCGGTCACCACCGACGACGTGATGGCGACCTGCGCCTCGATGCTCTCGGTCTTCATCCGCGAGCCGGAATTCCAAGGCCAGACCAAGGACAAGCTCGCCACGGTGGAAGCCTCGCGCATCGTCGAGACGGCGATCCGTGACGCGTTCGACCACTGGCTGGCCGCCTCCCCGGCCCAGGCCAACAAGCTCCTCGACTGGGTGATCGACCGGGCCGAGGAGCGCCTGCGCCGACGCCAGGAGAAGGAGGTCGCGCGCAAATCCGCGACTCGCAAGCTGCGCCTTCCCGGCAAGCTCGCCGACTGCTCGAAGGCGGGTACGGCCGGCTCGGAGATCTTCATCGTCGAGGGTGATTCCGCCGGCGGCTCGGCCAAGCAGGCGCGCGACCGCGCCAGCCAGGCCATCCTGCCACTACGCGGCAAGATCCTCAACGTGGCCTCGGCCAGTCGGGACAAGATGGGCGCCAACCAGCTCATCTCCGACCTGACCCAGGCGCTCGGTTGCGGCACGGGCAACGGCTACAAGGGCGAGGACCTTCGTTACGAGAAGGTCATCATCATGACTGACGCCGATGTCGACGGCGCGCATATCGCATCCCTGCTGATCACTTTCTTCTACCGGCAGATGCCCAAGCTCATCGACAAGGGCCATCTCTACCTGGCGATCCCGCCGCTCTACCGGCTCCAGCACGGCGCCAAGACGGTCTATGCCCGTGACGACGCCGACAAGGAGCGCGTGATCAAGACCGTCTTCAAGGGCGGCAAAGTGGAGATCAGCCGCTTCAAGGGCCTGGGCGAGATGATGCCGGCGCAGTTGAAGGAGACCACGATGGACCCCAAGAAGCGCACGCTCCTGCGCGTGGCTGTCCTCGACGAGGCGCGGGATTCCACCGGCGATGCCGTGGAGCGGCTGATGGGCAACAAGCCGGAAGCCCGCTTTGCCTTCATCTCCGAGCGTGCCGCCTTCGCCGACGAGGCGACACTCGACATCTGAGGACAGGCGGGGCGCGAGTTCGGCCTATCCGAGCCGCCTCTCTTCCCGGGGGTGGAGCGCCAACGGAGTCGGTGGCGAAGAGCCGCGCGGCGCCTCCCCCAAGTCGCAGACGCGGCACATCCCGCGATGAACTCCAAATCACCCTTCGCTTGCGCTCCGGACGTCCGGACCAGGGTGAATTGCGAGAGAGGTCCGTCAACGCAAAAACCCGGCCGCAAGGCCGGGTTTTTCACGTAGACGATCCTGATGCCGCGCGATCCTCGATGAGGACCGCGCGACGATCATGGACGATCCTAGTAGGTGCCGAACTTGTAGTTCAGGCCGGCGCGGACGACGGCGAACTCGTCGTCGCGACGACCGGTGCTGATCGACTGCACAACCGCGTTGTTGGCGGTGTTGATGATGAAGGCGCCCTGATTGCGGTTGCCGCGATCGAGGTTCACGTACAGGCCTTCGACCTTCAGCGTCACAGCGGAAGCGCGGAAGAAGTTGAAGAACGACTCGGTGGGGAGCGCGTATTCGATGCCACCGCCGACGGCGTAGCCGGTGCGGAAGTCGTCGTTGCCGCGGAAGCCGCCGAAGTCACGCTCGCTGCTGCCGGCGCCGTAAGCGAAACCGCCGGTGCCGTACACGAGGGTGCGGTCGAAGGCGTAGCCGAGACGACCGCGGACGGTGCCGAAGTAGTCGAGGCTGGAGAGGCCACGCGGGTCGTTGATGGCGAAGCCGGGAGCGGCAACGACACCGGAGTCACGACGCTTGGCGCCGAAATCGAGGTACTGAGCATCGGCTTCGATACCGACGACAACGCCCGAACCCGGGGTGAACTGATAGTTGTAGCCGATCTGCGCACCGCCGGAGAAGCCGTCCTGGCCATCCTTCTTGAAGGTGGCGACCTGCGGGACGCCGGCGTTGGTGAAGCGGCTCGCGACCGGGAAGGAGTTCGGGCCTTCCTTGCCGGCGTCGAAAGCGTAACCGGCGTTGATACCGGCGTAGAAGCCCGTCCACGTGAAGACCGGGACCGGAACGAAGACCGGCGGGGCGGCGCGACGGGGAAGGTCGGCGGCCGAAGCGACAGCAGTCAGGCCGGCGAGAACGGTCGTAGCGAGAAGCAGTCTTTTCATTGTGTGTCTGGTCCTGATGGGCATTAAGCCTAGGTGCTTGTAGGCTCGGACGGGCGTGAGGTCTGTCGCATTCCTGCAACAACATCCATCGAATACAGCGGCACCCGTCAACGAAGGGTAAAGGTTAGGCGCAAGTGAGGAATGAGAGGCCAGTGACGTGCTCTGGCGCACTTCCGGTGCCTTTCCTGCTCACCTCGCGGCTGATCCAGATCACACTGCCGTGACGACCGGCTTTCACTTCCCGCAAGCATTTATTAAGCGGAACAATTCTGCATCATGCGAATTAGGAACAGCTTTTTGTCCCCGCTTGCGATGCGTAGATTACCCGTCTGGTGAGCGATGCGAAGGCGTCTCTCCATCGGCAAGGCTCGGCAAGCAAATGCAGGCGACAGAAGGTTAAGCGCGCCCGACGATTCCGTGGTCGCGCGCCCGAAGCCGGCATTCAGCCCGCTGCGGCATTCGCAGCCCCGTCGCGGCAGAATCCATCCTGGTGATCCGGCCGCTGGCTCGAGGCGAAACCGAGACATTCGGGTAGCAAGGCAACACCGCAATACGGCCGCTCCACCAAGGTCCGACTTGTCCTGACAGTGATCGGTCTTGGCCTTGGGTGCTTGGCCGTCGCGGGCCTTGCCCGGACCGACTGTGCTCGGAGTTTGGCGGGAGTGCCCGGTGAACCGACGGCGACGCCCATCCCTCGCGGGAGGCTGCAGGTCTTCGGGCAATGCCCGGCGGGCAACCTCGATCGAAGCCATGCCCCTGAAGGCTTCGCGGATCGTCTCCCCGACGGGGGCCGTGCCGCCGCCGGGGAGGAATCGAAGGGCCTATCGCCCGGCCGTGACCCAGAGCTCACCCTTGCCGAGGGTGGCGAGATCGCCGGAATAGCGCTTGAGCGCACCCGCGGCGAGGTCGGCATGGGCGGGGCTGAGGGCACGCAGGGACCGGGCGAGCAGCCGCAGGAACACGAGATCGTGCGTTCCCGTCTCGACGAAGCTCGGGCTCAGGGCACCGTGTCCGCCGGCGAGGATCGTCCCGCGCCGCATGCCGTAGCCGGGATGGTCGCCCACCGAGAGGGCCGCGATCGTACCTGCGATCATCCGCGATCCGGCATTGGCGCCCGCGGCACCGACAAGGATCAGACCGCGCCGCATGCGGTCGCCGAGGTAATCGCCGGCCGATCCGCGGATCACCAGCGTGGCGCCGTCGAGCCCCGCCTTGGCGGCATAGACCGCTCCGCCGGCATGATCGCCGGCATTGCCCTCGATGGTGATCGTGCCGCCCTTGGCGCCCGAGCCGGCATAGGGCCCGGCCGATCCCGTAACCGTCACCGATCCCGACGCCATACCGGCGCCGAGGCGTTGGCCGACATCGCCGACGACGCGGATCGAACCGCCGCTGAGCGAGGCGCCGACGCTGTCGAAGCGGGACGAGCCGCCCTCGATGGTCAGGCTGTCGGAGCCGTCGAGGCTGATGGCGAAGACGTCGCCCAGCGTCAGGCCGCGTCGGCTGGTGCCGATGGGGAGCCTGGCCGCCTCGGTCTCGGAGAGGCCGCTCAGCGAGAGCGGAGTCACGTGGAGAAAATCGAGCCGCTCCGGCGGCTCCTGGCGCAGGGTGAGGGTGCTCATGCCGCTCCAGCCTCGCTCGCCGGCTCCTTCGAGAGCAGGTCCTTCAGGTGATAATGGTGGCGGCCGAGATTGCCGCCGTAATTGCCGGCCGTCACCGCGACGAGCCCGTGCGCCGCACCGGCTTCGGTGGAGGCGTGGAGCGCCGCGCGCATGGATTCAGCCACCGAGCGCGAGGTGAGCCCGTCGATGACGATCTCGAGCACCACGCCGACCTCGGCCGCGAGTTCCGAGCCGGCCCGGCCCTTGAGGGTGGGGCAATAGGCGTCGTTGGTGGAGGCCATCATGCCCTTGGTGCGCGCGCCGACCTTCGAGCCGGAGCGGACGATGCCGCCGGGGAAGGGCAGGATCACGTCGGCCACCGAACGAGCGGCATCCACGGCGATCTCCGCGACCTTGAGGGTCTCGGCATGGTTGCGCCCGAGGAACAGCAGGTTGCCGCCGCCCACCGCGCCATCCACCGCGCGGACGAAATCCTCGCACAGGAACTCGCCGTCCATCACGGGGACGCGCCAATAGCGCCGCGCCTTGCCGGTGACGGGATCGGTCAGGCGCTTGGCCACGGCGAAGCCGTCACCGAAATACCGGATCGCGCCACCGAGCTTGATCTTGTGCGGCCCGTCGACACCCGCATAGCAGGCCGTGCCGGGGCAGGTGAGGATGCACTGGCCGACGCGCTTCAGGAGCTGGTCCTTGAGGCCGTTCGGCTCGAAGCCGAACAGCAGCACCCGCACACCGGGGCGGCCGTCGGGCGTCTCCTCCGGCGAGAGTTCGCAATCGATCCCGGCCTCGGCGCCGCAGCCGATCACCGAGGTCGCGAACCCGGTCATCGTGACGGCGGCGATCATCGCCCATTTGGCGGTGTCGTTGGTAATGATCAGGGCCGTGCCGGCGACGTCGAACGCCTCGGCGAAGGTGTCGATCACCGGGATGCCGTTGAGGGTCAGGTCAGTCATGCTCGGTCACCGTACCCACGCGAGGCGTCGTCATCAGGCCCGGCATCATTCTCAAGCTCGACATGCCACGTCCTCGAACACATCGCTCACGGGGAAGGCCTCGTCCGGCACGGTGAAGCTGTCGAGACCGGCACCGAAACGGGCATCGAGATAAGCGTCGGTGCGCGTCTCCATCGCCTTGTCGGATTCCACCGTCAGTTCCAGCGTATGGCCCGCGCGCCAATCGACGATCTCGCCATCCTCGACGATGACGTGGCCGTCCTTGAGCACCAGTTTGGCGCGGGCGAACATCGCGGTCCGGTTCTTGTCGTCGCGGTAGATCGCGACGTCGGCGCGCGCGCCCTCGCGCAGGTGGCCGCGATCGGCGAGGCCGAGGAGCTTGGCCGGGCCGGAGCGCGTCAGCTGGGCGATTTCGGAGAAGGTGTATTCCCGCTCGATGCCGCAGAGGCCAGAGCGCTCGGCGATGACCTTGTGCAGGGAGGATATCTCGCGGTCACGCTCCTCCTTGTCCATCAGCAGATGGATGATCCGCGGATATTCGGTGAAGGGGCCGCCATTGGGGTGGTCGGTGGTGAGGATAGTGCGCTCGGGATCGCCCGAGAGCAGCATCAGTTCGAGGCCGATCGCCCATTGCAGGGAGCTCACGGGGCCGCGCGGCTTGTAGAGGAACGGCACGATGCCGCCGCCTTCCGCGTCGCCCGCCGTGATGATCCACTTCTTCGGGTTCGCGCCCTTGCGGCCGGCGAACTGGCGGATGACGTCGAGCGAGATCGTCACCGTCTGGCCGAAGGCGACCTGACCCACGTCGAAGGTGGCGTTGGGGTGTTTCTCCATCGCCTCCGTGATGCGCTCGGCCGCCGAACGGAAGCCGCCGGTGCCGGGATTGGCCGGATCGACCGCGCCGTAGGCGTAGAACTGCGCATGGGCGAAGTGGATGCGCCGGCCTTCCGCCGCCTCCATCGTCGCCACGAAGGAATCGTCGGCGCCGGGAATACCCAGGTTGTTGGCATGGACATGCAGCGGATGCGGCACGCCGATCTCCTCCACCGCATCGAGGAGGGCGTTCATGATCTTGCGGGTGGAGAGGCCGTAGACCGGGATCTCCTCGTCGAGGCTGAGATTGAGCATCCCGTCCTTGAAGGCCGAGGCGCCGCCAGCGTTGATGCACTTGACGCCGAGACCGCGCGAGGTCGCCACCGACAGGGCGACGAGGTCGCGCACCGCCGCCTTGCCCTCGCGCTGGCGCAGCAAGTCGAGGAGCTGGTCGTCGTTGCCCATCACGGTGAGTGCACCGCGGTCGAGCAGGGGGATGTCGGCGAGTTCGAGCTGGGTCGCCAACGCGTTCGTGGGCGGCATCGCCGGCTCGACGGCGATGGTGTAGCCCATCCGCGCGTAGTTCGCGCCGATCCAGGCGGCCGAGCCGCCGGCATGGGCGAAGGGATGGCCCTCGGGCGCAGCTTCGCTGACATAGAGGTCGGGCAGGAGCAGGCGGCTCATCACCACGTTGCCGCCGGCGATGTGCGAATGCACCTCGACGCCGCCCGCCATCACGACGCAGCCAGAGGCGTCGATGGTCTTGTCGGGGTTGCGCTCGGACGGGGCCACGACGCGGCCGTCCTCGATCCAGACGTCGCCGACGCCGTCGCGGCCGGCGGTGGGATCGACGACCCGGCCGGCCTGGATCAGGATCAGCATGAGGCGCCCTTCTTTTGCGTGAGGCGATTCTGGATGGCGGCGAGCACACCGGCCGCAGTCAGGTCGGCCGGCTGGCCAACCGGAGGTGAATAGGTGATCGCCGCACGGCGCTCGTTCCACAGGGCGCCACCTGCGGTCTCGCCGGGCACGCCCACCGAAATGACGATCTCGGCGACGTCGCCCGTGGCATCGGGGCTTCCTTCACCGACGATGGCGATGGAGGGTAGAGTGGCGAGCCAGTCAGGGCGCGGGGCGGGGAGGGAGGCGAGCCAGAGCGCGGCATCGGCCTCGCCGGCGGCCACTTGGCGCGCACTGTCGAACCGCCAGGGATCGTGCTCGGGCAGGTCACGGCCAAAGCCGACCCGCGGCGGCTGGCCGGTGGTCCATGAGGCGAGCTGGGTCACGGCGCGGCCCTGGAACCCATCCGAGACGGAGAGCGCGAAGAAGCGCGTCAGATCGTTGAGATCGCGCACCAGCCCCTGCAGCATCTCGACGCCGAGATCGCCGAGTTCGGCGGCATCGTAGAGGACGACACCGTACTGGGCCGTCGTCAGGCGCCGGCCGAGATCGGCATAGGCCGCCTCGCCGGCGAGGTTGCCCTTCACGTAGGCGCGCAGATGCGCCACCGAGACGGCGAGACCGCCGGCCGCGGCCGGATAGGAGACGTGCCGTGTGGCGCCGTCGCCGGGGCCACCGAGGGAGAGCAGCGTGCGCTCGGAACCGGCGGCGCGACCGCGCACCGGCGCGGAAGCGGCGATCTCCTGCACGATCGGCCTGTCCCACGGGCGCAGACCGACGATCAGCACCGCATCGGCCCGGCCGATCGCCTCGGCCGGCGTGGTGTTGAGATTGCCGAACTGGCTGAGGGGGCCGAGCTCCGCATAGAGGCCGTCGCCGCCGACGGGATCGACGGAGGCACCGATGAGTCCGGCCAAATGATAGGCCGCCCGCACCGCGCTCGTATCCGCACTCAATCCCGTGACGATCGGAGTCTTCGCTGCGGCGAGGAGCGTGGCGGCGGCCTCCACCGCTGCGCTCACGTCCGCCGCACCACCCTTTACCCAGGCAGCCATGCCTACACCTTGGAGAACGAGGGCCCGGCACGCGCTGTGTTAAGCGTCGCACACGGCGGGACTGCGCCAGTCCATTCCTAGTGGGCCGGCACGTTTGCATCGCGGAGGCGCCGCAAGCAACCCCCCAACGACCGCCGTCGACTCCCTTCTGCCGTCCCGCCACGCCGCACCTTCCCGGCATCCCGTGGAGCCCCGGCCTGCGGAAGCCCGACGATTGATGGTATGGCGACGCTTGCGACAGATCCGCCCTCCGTGGGAGAAGCCCGCGCCGGCAAGCGCCATGCGGTCGCAATTCCGGTCAGGCCCCGCCGGGGCGGATCGGCTCGTGGCCCGCGCGGCGCAGGGATGAAGGCTTATCGCATGAAGGGGGTCGACGTGGACCAGATCCCGGATCAACGGCCGGCCGAGACGGCGGGACGGACCCGTGCGGTGAGGGTGCGCGCACCGGCGCGGCTTCACTTCGGCTTCCTCGATCTGCACGGGGGCCTCGGCCGGCGCTTCGGCAGCATCGGGCTCGCCGTCGACGCCCCCTCCATCGATCTCATCGCGCGTGCGGCCCCCGTCCTCGACGTGATCGGGCCGGAGGCGGCCCGCGCCCGCACCTATGCCGAGGTCGCGGCGCGCCATCTCGGCCTTCGGGGAGCGGCCTCCATCCGGGTGGACGAGGCGATCCCGGCCCATGCCGGCTTCGGCTCGGGCACGCAGCTCGCCCTCAGCGTGGCGGCGGCGCTCGCCGCCCTCGACGGTCGCCCCTTCTCGCCCGACGCCTTCGCCGACGCCCTCGATCGCGGAAACCGCTCGGGCGTGGGTCTGGCCGCCTTCACCCAGGGCGGCCTCATCGTGGATGGCGGCCGTGACGCCAGCAACGGCCCGCCGCCGCTGATCGCGCGCCTCGCCTATCCAGAGGCGTGGCGGATCGTGCTGATCCTCGACGAGAGCATGACCGGCGTGCATGGCACCCGCGAGGTCGAGGCGTTTCGCGATCTCCCGCGCTTTCCCGAGGAGCAGGCCGCCGCGATCTGCCGGATCGTGCTGATGCAGGTCCTGCCGGCGGCAGCCACCGCCGAACCGGATGGTTTCGGCGCCGGCATCACCACGATCCAGCGCCTCATCGGCGATCACTTCGCGCCTCACCAGGGCGGGCGCTACGCCAGCCCCGCCGTGGCCGAGGCGCTCGCCGCCATCGCCGCCCAGGGAATCGCCGGCTACGGCCAGAGCTCGTGGGGGCCGACGGGTTTCGCCCTGGTGCCGTCCGAAGCGGAGGCACGCGCCCTCGTGGCGTCCCTCGACCGGCCCGGCCCTTTGCGTTTCGTGATCGCGCGCGGTCGCAATACCGGCGCCTCGGTCACGCCACTTTAAGACAACAAGCGCATCAGCGACGCTTGACGCAGCCGGCCCGGCCGGTTCCGACAGTACACATGCGAGAGGTGGCGCCGCGATGGCGCCGGACACTTGCGGAGGGAGAGACACGATGGCCCGCTCGATTCTGCATATGCTGACGCCCCTCAAGCACATGAGCCCGTTCGACGTGAACATGGCAGTGGATGCCGGCTTCGAGACGATCGCGACCTATACCGACGTGACCCTGCCGGACGTGACCTCCCTGGTGCAGGATTCGATCTTCTCCCGTTCGCCCCAGGATGGCACCCGCACGACCATCTTCATCGGCGGCAAGAACGCCGAGGACGCCCTCGACATGATGGACCGGGCCAAGAAAGCCCTGGTGCCGCCCTTCGCCAACCACATCGTCGCCGATCCGGCCGGGTCCTTCACCACCGGTGCCGCCATGGTCGCCGAGGTGACCCGCGCCCTCAAGGCGAAGTTCGGCACCGACCTGAAGGGCAAGCGCATCGTCATCTTCGGCGGGGCCGGCGTCGTGGCTTATGTGGCGGCGGTGATCGGTGCGCTCGAAGGCGCCAAGACCGTCCTCGTCGGGCATGACGGCGAGGAGCGAGTCAGCAAGATCGCCTTCACGATGAAATGGCGCTTCGGCATCGAGGTCGGCGCCGTCGACGGCTCCACCGCCGAGGCGCGCCGCGTCGCCATCGCCGAGGCCGACGTGATCCTCTCGGCCGGCCCGGCCGGCGTCCCGATCCTGTCGGCGACGGATCTCGAATCCGCGCCGAAGCTGCTGGTCGCCTCCGACGTGAACGCGGTGCCGCCCGCCGGCATCGCCGGGATCGACGTCAACGCCAAGGACGTGGCCCTGCCCACCGGCAAGGGCATCGGCATCGGCGCGCTGGCGGTCGGCAACGTCAAGTACCAGACCCAGTCGCGCCTGTTCCGCCAGATCCTCGCCGCCAGCGAGCCCCTCTGCCTCGACTTCCGAGACGCCTACAAGGTCGCCGTCGAGGTGGCCGGCTGACGGGCACTCACCCGCCAGCTCGATCCCGCCCATGACCTCATCCTGAGGTATCCGCGAAAGCAGGCCTCGAGCTTTCGCCGAGCTAACTGGAAGCCTCCTTCGAGGCCTTCGCTTCGCTCGTCGCCTCAGGACGAGGCAAGGTGGCGACAGCAGCGTAGGAGTGATCCCGAGCGATCGCCGCGATGGCAGCATCATCCGAACGGCCGCCGCCCCGGGGCGACGCGATCCTCATCGCCGCCCAGTCCGGGCGCGCCCTGGCGCAGGCCGCGCGCCGGTCGGGCCTGCGCCCCTATGTCCTCGACCTCTTCGGCGATGCCGACACGCTCGCCCTCGCCGAAGGCTATCGCCCTGCCGACGGTCGTTTCGGCGACGGGCTGGCGGGGGAGGGCGTGCTCGCCGGGCTCGATGCCCTGGCCGCCATGGCGGACAAGCCACCGATCGGGATCGTGCTCGGCAGCGGCTTCGAGAATGCGCCCGACCTGATGGCGAGGATCGGCCGGTGCCACAGGCTTCTGGGCGCCAGCCCCGATACGGTCCGGGTGCTGAAGGATCCGCTCGCCTTCGCGGCCCTCTGCGAACGCCTCGCGATCCCGCATCCGGCGGTAACGTCGGAGGCCGTGACGGATCGGGCGGGCTGGCTCATCAAGCGCTCGGGCGGGTCCGGCGGCAGCCATATCCGCCTCGCCGGCGCGGGGAGGGCACCGCCGGGCGCCTATTTTCAGCGGCGGGTCGCCGGCACGGCGCACGCCGTCGCCTTCCTCGCCGACGGGCGCGCGGCGGCGATCGTGGCGGTCACCGAGCAATGGAGCGCGCCGTCTCCCTTACGCCCCTTCCGCTATGCCGGGGCGCTGGAACGCGCCGCCCACGAGGCGCCGGCTCTGCCGGCGGCGACCCTCTCCCAGGTGACGGCGGCCATCGCCGGACTCGTCGCGGAGACCGGGCTCGTCGGGCTCGCCAGCGCCGACCTCCTCGTCTCGGAGAAGGGGTGGTGGCTCACCGAGATCAACCCGCGCCCGGGAGCCACCCTCGACGTCCTCGACCGCCGCGACACGCCGCTCCTGGCCGCGCATATCGACGCGAGCCTCGGCGTTTTGCCGCGAATCGAACCCGCACCGGTGGATGCGGCGGCCACGGAAATCTGTTACGCGGCAGCCGGCTACGCGCCGATGCCGCCCCTCGACTGGCCGGATTTCGTTCGCGACCGCCCACAATCCGGCACCTGCGTGCCACGCGATGCTCCCCTCTGCACCGTGTTCGCCGCAGGCCCGGACTCGGCCGCCACCCGAGACCTATTGCGCGTCCGGGCCGCCACTCTGCGGACCCTGCTCGCCCCGACGGAGGAAGCCCGATGACCACCCATCCCCCCGCCACGCTCCGGACCACGCCGAGCCTGAACGCCCTCGCCAATCCCCTCGTGGAGAAGCTGGTGGCCGATGCCGAGGCCCTGCGCCTTTCCGTCGCCACGGAGAACGGCGCACGCATGGTCGATGCCGGCGCCACCGTGCGCGGCTCCATCGAGGCCGGCCGGCGCATCGCCGAGATCTGCCTCGGCGGCCTCGGCACCGTGTCGATCGTCCCCACCGGGCCGATCGCGGCCTGGCCCTATTCCGTGGTGGTGCATTCCGCCGACCCGGTGCTCGCCTGCCTCGGCAGCCAGTATGCCGGCTGGTCGCTGGCCGACGAGACCGGCGATTCCGGCTTCTTCGCCCTGGGCTCCGGCCCCGGCCGCGCGGTCTCGGTGGTGGAAGATCTCTACACCGAACTCGGCTACCGCGATTCCGCCAGCCGGACCGCCCTGGTGCTCGAAGCCGCCGGCGGACCGCCCGCCTCCGTCATCGCCAAGGTCGCCGAGGCCTGCGGCCTGTCGGCGGACGCGCTGACCTTCATCTACGCCCCGACCCAGTCGCTGGCCGGCGCGACACAGGTCGTCGCCCGCGTCCTCGAAGTCGCCCTGCACAAGGCCCACACCGTGGGCTTCGACCTGCACAAGATCGTGGACGGAATCGGCTCGGCCCCGCTCTCGCCGCAGCATCCCGATTTCATCCAGGCCATGGGCCGCACCAACGACGCCATCATCTATGGCGGCCGGGTGCAGCTCTTCGTCGAGGCCGACGAGGCGGATGCCAAGCAACTCGCCGAGCAGCTGCCCTCCACCACCTCGGCCGACCACGGCGCCCCCTTCGCCGAGATCTTCGGCCGGGTGAACGGCGATTTCTACAAGATCGACGGCGCGCTCTTCAGCCCGGCCGAGGTCATCGTCACCTCCGTCACCACCGGCAAGAGTTTCCGCGGTGGCCGGCTGATGCCGGAACTGGTGGACGCCTCCTTCAGCTGATCTGAACGGAAAAGCCGCAGCGCCAGCCCCTCTCCCCGCCGGGCGGGGAGAGGATCGCGGGCACCTTGTCGTACCTGCGATGAGTGGAGGCGAAGCCGGAGCGAGGGTGAGGGGGTCTCTGCGAACGAGGCTCTTCCGGGAACGCCCCCTCACCCTCGGCTGCCGCCTCGCCGTGCCGACGACGAGGTCGTCACGGCCCTCTCCCCGCAAGCGGGGCGAGGGGAACGCCTGTCATCCCGGCCGGGCCGGGACCGGATCACCGTGTGAGACCACATCCATGCGCATCGGGCTCGCGGCCGACAACGGCAACTGGCACAAGGCCCGATTGAGGGCCGCCCTGGAACATCTCGGCGCCGAGCCGGTGCTGTTTTCGCTCGCCGACGTGGCGGTGGTCACCGGTGCGGGCGAGCCGCTTCGTGTGCCGGGCTTCGCGGACGGCCTGCCCGACGGCGTCCTCCTGCGCACCATCGCGGGCGGCACCTTCGAGGCCACCACCATGCGGCTCGGCGTGCTCCACGCCCTCGTGGCCTCCGGGGTCACGGTGTGGAACTCCCCCGGCGCCATCGAGCGCTCGGTGGACAAGGCCATGACGAGCCTCCTCGTCGCCAGGGCCGGCCTCCCCACCCCCGACACCTTCGTGTTCTCCAGCCGCGAGGCCGCCGCCGCCTGCGTCGCCCGCGAGGCGGGACCGGGCCGGCCGCTGGTGCTCAAGCCGCTCTTCGGCTCACAGGGCGAGGGTTTGCAGCTCATCGAACGGCCGGAAGACCTGCCCGGTGAGGAGGCCGTGTCGCGGGTCTATTATCTCCAGCGCTACATCGCGCGGAACGACGGCCTCTGGCGCGATTACCGGGTCTTCGTCTGCGAGGGCAGGGCCATCGCCGCCATGATCCGCGAGGGCGACGGCTGGATCACCAACGTCCATCGCGGAGGCCGGCCCTTGCCCTGGGCGATGCCGGAGAAGGCCGCCGAACTCGCCGAACGCGCGGCGGCCGCCATCGGTGTCGATTACACCGGCATCGACCTCGTGGAGGACGGGGAGGGCGGCTACCTCGTCCTCGAAGTCAATTCCATGCCGGCCTGGTCGGGCCTGCAACAGGTCACCGAGGTCGACGTCGCGGCCGCCGTGGCCCGGGGCTTCCTCAACGCCGTGCGGGCGGCAAGGCCCCCCCGGCTCCTGGCGGCATCGGGATGAGCGGGCTTTCGCCCGACGTGATCGCCGCGGCCTACCGGGCGTGCTGCTTGGCCGAGCTCGATGCCCTGAAGCCCGGCAACGTCCATGTCTTCGGCAACGGCCATCGCATGGCGGTGGCGGATTTCGTCACGAGCGCAGAGGTCTCCGCGCCCCATCTGGCGGAACCCGGCGCGCGAATCGGCCGGCGCGTGCGCACCGCCATGGAGGCGACCCTCGGCGCGGTGGGCCAGAACACCAATCTCGGCATTCTCCTCCTGTGCGCGCCCCTGGCGCTCGCCGCCGAGCGCGGCGGCCCTCTGCGCAGGGCGCTGAGCCACGTTCTCGATACCCTCGACGCGGCGGATGCGGCCGACGTCTTCGCCGCGATTCGCGCCGCCAATCCCGGCGGCCTCGGCCGGGCCGAACGCCACGACGTGACCGGACCGGAAGCCCCGGCAAGCCTCGTCGCGGCCATGGCGGAGGCGGCCCCGCGCGACCGGATCGCCCGCGCCTACGTCACCGGCTTCGCCGACATCTTCGGCATCGGCCTGCCCGCCTTGGCGGAGGCGCGCGGCAAGGGCCTCACGCCCCCCTGGAGCACGACGGCGGTGTTCCTCGGCTACCTCGCGGCCGTTCCCGACAGCCACGTGGCGCGCAAGCACGGCGCGGCCCGCGCCGAGGCCCTGTGCGCCGAGGCGGCGGAGCTTCTCTCCCTCGATCTCGCCACCCACCCCGTCACCGAGCTCCTGGTGCGGGACCGTTCGTGGAAAGGCCGGAACCTCAATCCGGGCACCAGCGCGGACATGACGGTGGCCACCCTCTTCGCCGACCGATTGCTGGCGGCTGGAACCTAAACCCAATAAATCCAGCCCTCCGGCGGCGACGGGGGGCGCCATAATCGATGCCGTGGCGCGTTCAAGCCCCCGTTCGGCAAAGATTTTGCTCGAATCCGCCCCCCTTGCAGGGTTGTTCCGGCAGAGACCCCAGAGTAGGGTCCGCGCCGCGATCCGGGCAAACCGGTCCGGTCCCATTGGGGCTGGACGCCGTGAACAAGGATGGCTTTCGGCCGCGCCAAACTACGGGGCGGTCATGCTTTTTCAAGACTCCTGGGAGAAACCCCACATGGCGAAGATCAACAAAGTTCTGGTCGGCGAGGCTCTCGTCGGCGATGGCAACGAGGTCGCCCACATCGATCTCATCATCGGACCGCGCGGTTCGCCGGCCGAGACGGCTTTCTGCAACGGCCTCGTGAACAACAAGCACGGCTTCACCAGCCTGCTCGCGGTCATCGCGCCGAACCTGCCCTGCAAGCCGAACACCCTGATGTTCAACAAGGTCACCATCAACGACGCCCGTCAGGCCGTCCAGATGTTCGGCCCCGCCCAGTACGGCGTTGCCAAGGCCGTGCAGGACGCCGTTGCCGAAGGCATCATCCCCGCTGACGAAGCCGACGACCTGTTCATCCTGGTCGGCGTGTTCATTCACTGGGAAGCTGCCGACGACGCCAAGATCCAGAAGTACAACTACGACGCCGTGAAGCTGTCGATCCAGCGCGCCGTCAAGGGCGAGCCCACCGCTGCCTACGCCACCGAGCAGCGCAACTCCGCTTCGCACCCCTTCGCGTCGAACGCTTAGATCGGGGACAGTCCTGGGCAGAGCGCGCCTCCGCCCGCACCGCGGGGCCTGCTCCAGCGACTGGCTTCCATCTTCCTCGGACGATGAAACATGAAACGAGGCGGCTCCGGCCGCCTCGTTTTTTTGTGTCTCCGGCCCGCTACCTCCGTAATGTCCCGTCGTGGATCGCGGTCGCCACCAGGGCACCCGTGACGCCGATCTCCTCCAGCGCGGCGACATCCGCAGGCCCGCGCACCCCGCCCGCCGCGTAGAGTCGCGTCGCGGGGCTCATCTCGCGGATCTCCGACAGGCGGTCGAGGTCCGGCCCGGTCCCGGCACCGACACGGCTCAGGGTCATCACGATGACCTCGGAGGGCCAGTACGCCGGCTCGTCATGGAGCTCCGCCGGCCCCATCCGCTCCGCGCCCCGACTGTCGAGGGAGAAGACCGCGCGGTCTCCGAGCGCCCGCACCAGGGCGGCATCGTGCTGGCTCTCGCTGCCGATCACCGGACGCCCCAACCCCTCCGCCAGGAACGCATCGACGCCGGGGCCGCCGGAGAATCCCGCATCGACCCAGAGCTGGACACCCGGACAGGCGCGAGCGACCTGCGCGAGGCTCCCGAGATCGGGAGGCCTGCCGTCGATGATCGCATCGAGATCCGCGACGTAGAGGATGCGGGCGGCGATCGCGGCGACCAGCCCCTGCGCGACATCCCCGGGCGACGATCCCTTTGCCAAGGGGGTCACGATCGGGGCATAGGAGGCGCGATCCCCGGCCCTGGCCCGCACCACCTCTCCGTGGCGCAGGTCGATCACCGGAACGATCCGAAACCCGTCCTTCATCCCGTTCCTCCCTGTACGGACCTGCCCGTGACGCCTGCCGCATCCACGCACAACCCGGTGATCGGCTGGGATCTCGGAGGGGTCCATGTCAAGGCGGCCCTGGTTCGCGACGGCCGGGTCGAGGCGGTGGTGCAGGCACCCTGCCGTCTCTGGCGCGGCCTGCCCGCCCTCGACGAGACGTTTTCGCAGCTGCCCGATTGGGCGCGCGGAGAGGCCGACCATGTGGTGACCATGACGGGCGAACTCACCGATTGCTTCTCCGACCGCACCGATGGCGTGGCGCAGCTCTCCGCCTGGGCGAGGGCGAATCTCGCCGGTTCGGTGCGGATTTATGGCGGCCGGGCCGGGCTCCTCCCGCCCGGCGAGGCGACGGGCGCCGCCCTCGACGTGGCCTCGGCCAATTGGCACGCCACGGCGGCCCTGGTCGGCCGCCACGCGGCGAACGCGCTCCTCGTCGATATCGGCTCCACCACCGCCGACCTGATCCCCATCGTGGACGGCCGTCCTGCCGCCACCGGCTACAGCGACGCCGAGCGCCTGGAGACGGGCGAGCTGGTCTATTCCGGCGTGGTGCGGACGCCCGTCCTCGCCTTCACGGCCTCCGCGCCGTTCAAGGGCCGGCGCACCAGCCTGATGGCCGAGACCTTCGCCACCACGGCCGACGTCTACCGGCTCACCGGCGACCTGCCCGAGGGGGCCGACCAGCAGCACAGCGCCGACATGAAGGGCAAATCGATCCCCGAGACCGAGATCCGCCTCGCCCGGATGATCGGCCGCGACCATGCTGAGGGAAGCTCGGCCGATTGGCGTGCCCTCGCGGCGCATTTCGCCGAGTGCCAGTTGCGTCCCCTCCACGACGCGGCGGCGATCCTGCTGTCGCGCCCCGACATCGCGGCCGATGCGCCCCTCGTGGTCTGCGGGGCAGGGCGGTTCCTGGCCGAGCGGCTGGCCCGGCGCCTGGGACGCCCCGCCGTGGCGCTCACCGACCTCATCGCGCCGTCGCTCGCGGAGGAGGGCGCCGACTGGGCCTCCACCTGTGGCCCGGCCGTGGCGGTGGCCCTGCTGGCCGCCGAACCTATCCAACACTGAGCCGAACGGGAGACCCGCATGAGCGCCACGCACAAACTCGCCCGCATCCTGGCCACGCGCTCCGGCGCGGGAATCGAGCTCGCCCTCGCCACCGAGAGCGGCCAGACCCTCAAGGTGCTGGCGAGCCAGGACCAGATCGACATGCTGGTGGACGAGTTGGAGGACATCCTCAATTCGCCGGTCGAGCCCGGCGACGACGAGCCGCCGGCCGCGGCGTGACGCGCCGCTCCCCTCAGTACGCGTCGCGCTCCTCGCGCTCCTCGTCCCCCAGCAGACCCCGGATCTGGTCGAGGCATCCCTGGAGGATGTAGGCCGCCGCCAGCATGTCCACGACCTCGCCACGCTTGGCCCGCGAGGCGTCCGCCGCGATCAGCGCCCGCGTCACCGCCGCCGTGGACAGGCGCTCGTCGCAGAACAGCACCGGCAGGTCGAGCAGGGGCTTCATGTTGCGCACGAAGGAGCGCGTGGCCTGGACGCGCGGCCCTTCGCTGCCATCCATGTTGAGGGGCAGGCCCATGACGAGGCCGCCGACTTGGTGAGCCTCGCACAGGAGGCGCAGGCGGGCGACGTCGGGCGTGAATTTCACCCGGCGGATGGTCTCGAGGGGCGAGGCGATCTGCCGGCCCACATCCGACAGGGCGAGCCCGATCGTCTTGGTGCCGAGATCGATCCCGATGAGGCGCTGGCCGCCCGCGGACGCCGCGACGAACGCCCGGACCTCGTCTTCCGTCACGAGACCTGACCCAGGAAGCTGGAGGGCAGGGGCTCTGCGCCCATGCCGAGAATGCCGCGCACGGCAGGACCCTGAAGCCGGCGCATGAGATCGGGGAGGTCGGCGCCCCCGAACCGCACCGATTCGAGATCGGCGCCCATCACCCAGATCTCGTATTCCCGGCGCTCGGTCTGGTCCGCACCGACGACCACGTCCCAGAACAGGAACTCGCCTGCTTCGGTCTCACCGAAGAAACAGGCGCGTTCGACCACGCTCGGATCGTCGCCCTCCACCTCGAAGCGATGCCCCTCCCGCGTCTCCAGCACGGAGGCGATGCTGTGCGCGATCAGTTCCGAACGGGTGCCGAGGTCCGCGCTCTCGGTGGGGCTCGGGATCGCGATGCGGAGGGAGCCGCAAGCGAGGCCGATTCCGCAATCGAGGCAAAAGCTGCGGTAGCTCTCCGGCAGCGGGAACCCCAGCTCCGTCTCCGCGCGGTCGAGATCGGCCGGATCGGCCTTCGGCCCGGCGGTGAAATCCGCGAACACCGTCTGCCACATGATGTCTATCCCCAACGCGACCCGATCCTACGTCCGAAGGGGAATAGCCGCACCGGGAGCGAATGCGCCATAAGCTCGTTAAGGATTTGATAACGATACGGAGACAGCATGAATCGGCGCGGCCGCCTCTCCCAGGTTCTCGGCATGTTACGGTCGCCCGGCAAAGGCGGCAGCGCCTGGAACGTCGACGCCACGCGCGAAATGCCGTTCCGGCACAAGCTCATGCTCGCCCTGGCCCTCGAGATCCTCGTCCTCGGCTTCCGGCAGTCGGAAACGCTCCGCCAGGACAAGGGGATCGTGGTCGAGGCTCCCTCTCATCCCGGCAACGCCATCGTCTGAGACGACGCTTCCGCCCGCCCCGGCGTTGCGGGGCCGCGAAGCCCGGTGCTATAGCCCGGCCTCTGAACGCGCGTTCCGGCGCAGGTCCCGAGGTCCGAAGGCAGCATGTCGGTCGACGCAACCACAGTGAGGCGCATCGCGCATCTGGCGCGTATCGCGGTGAGCGACGAGGAGGTCGCGCCGCTCCAGGGCGAACTCAACGCCATCCTCGCCTTCGTCGAGCAACTCTCCGAAGTCGATGTCGAGGGCGTCGAGCCGATGACCTCGGTCACGCCGATGGCGATGAAGAAGCGCACCGACGTGGTGACCGACGGCGGTCACGCTCGCGACATCGTCTTCAACGCCCCCGAGACCGAGGACCATTACTTCCTCGTCCCGAAGGTGGTCGAGTAGCACGCTCGATTTCGTGATGCGTGCCCGGCCAGGACCGCGCGGCGCCTGAGAATGGCGACGGGGTCCGGCGGGCTTTGAGGACAGCAGGCGGCATGACCCATCTCAACGAACTCACCCTGGCCGAGGCTCGCGACGGGCTGAAGGCCAAGGATTTCTCGGCGACCGACCTCGCCAAGGCCCATCTCTCGGCGATCGAGGCGGCGCGCGGCCTCAACGCCTATCTGCTGGAGACGCCCGAGCGCGCCCTGCAGATGGCGGAGGTCTCCGACGCCAAGATCGCCTCCGGCGAGGCCCGGCCCCTCGAAGGCCTGCCGCTCGGCGTCAAGGACCTGTTCTGCACCCACGGGGTCGCCACCACCGCCGGCTCGAAGATCCTCGAAGGCTTCCAGCCGCATTACGAATCGGCCGTGACCCACAATCTGTGGCGCGACGGCGCGGTGATGCTGGGCAAGCTCAACCTCGACGAGTTCGCCATGGGCTCCTCCAACGAGACCTCCGCCTATGGCGACGTGGTTTCGCCCTGGCGGCGGCAGGAAAACGGAACGCTCTCCGACACGAAGCTGGTGCCGGGCGGCTCCTCCGGCGGGTCGGCCGCTGCCGTGGCCGCGCATCTGTGCCTTGGCGCCACCGCCACCGATACCGGGGGCTCGATCCGCCAGCCCGCCGCCTTCACCGGCACGGTGGGCATCAAGCCGACCTACGGGCGCTGCTCGCGCTGGGGCACGGTGGCCTACGCCTCCTCCCTCGACCAGGCCGGCCCCATCGCCCGCACGGTGCGCGACTGCGCCATCCTGCTCGGCTCCATGTCCGGGGCGGATGCCCGCGACACCACCTGTGCCGACCTGGCCGTGCCGGATTTCGAGGCGGCGGTGGCGCGGGGGGTGAAGGGCCTCACCATCGGCATCCCGAAGGAATACCGGGTCGAGGGCATGTCCGCCGAGATCCAGGCGCTCTGGGACAAGGGCGCCGCGATGCTCAAGGATGCGGGCGCCACGATCCGCGAGATCTCGCTGCCGCACACCCGCTACGCGCTGCCGGCCTATTACATCGTCGCCCCGGCCGAGGCCTCCTCGAATCTGGCCCGCTACGACGGCGTGCGCTACGGCCTGCGCGTTCCCGGCAAGGACATCGCCGGGATGTACGAGAACACCCGCGCGGCGGGCTTCGGCCGCGAGGTGAAGCGCCGCATCATGATCGGCACCTACGTGCTCTCGGCCGGCTATTACGACGCCTATTACGTCCGCGCCCAGAAGATCCGCACCCTGATCAAGCGCGATTTCGAACAGGCCTATGCCTCCGGCGTCGACGCGATCCTGACCCCCGCCACCCCGTCCGCCGCCTTCGGCATCGGCGAGAAGGGCTCGGGCGATCCCGTGGAGATGTACCTCCAGGACGTCTTCACCATCACGGTGAACATGGCGGGGCTGCCCGGCATCTCGGTGCCGGCCGGGCTCGACGCGCAGGGACTGCCGCTGGGCCTCCAGCTCATCGGGCGCCCGTTCGACGAGGAGACGCTGTTCGCCGCCGCCCAAGTGATCGAGACGGCGGCCGGGCGGACCAAGCTGCCGAAGGCGTGGTGGGCATGAAAGCGCGACCATGACCGTTCCGGTCTATCCCTTCGACGTCTGGATCTGGGCCGCGTTCGATCCCGTCCTGATCGCCATCGCCCTGGTCATGGGCTGGAAGTCGGACCAGTTCGTGAAGGTCATCCTGGTCTCGCTGATGGCTTTCGCCATCTCGGTTATGGTGTCCTGGGCCGTCACGGCCATCGGCATCCCCTGGCCGGCGCCGATCAGCCATGACGGGCCGACCTTCTTCCCCATTCGCTGGATGGCGGGCTTCCTGTGGGGCACCCTCGGCTTCCTCGCCCATCAGCTCTATCGCCTGCGCGCTTGACCGCGCCGGCCGGTCCTTCCACCTTTCCGGTGCGGTTTCGCGCCGCGCAACACTGAATCCGGGCCATCATGACCGCTGCCGTGAACCCTAAGAAACTCATCAAGGGCGGCCTGCACGACTGGGAGGTCGTGATCGGCATGGAGATCCATGCCCAGGTCACGAGCCGCTCGAAGCTGTTCTCCGGCGCCTCGACGGAATTCGGGGGCGAGCCCAACGACCACGTCTCCCTGGTGGACGCGGCGATGCCTGGCATGCTCCCCGTCATCAACGAGGAATGCGTGGCCCAAGCCGTGCGCACCGGCCTCGGACTGAAGGCGCTGATCAACCACCGCTCGGTGTTCGACCGGAAGAACTATTTCTACCCGGACCTGCCGCAGGGCTACCAGATCAGCCAGTTCAAGGACCCCATCGTCGGCGAGGGCGAGGTGCTGGTGGACCTGCCCGAGGGTGAGACCATCACGGTGGGCATCGAGCGCCTGCATCTCGAGCAGGATGCCGGCAAGTCCCTGCACGACCAGAACCCGACCCAGAGCTTCGTCGACCTCAACCGCTCGGGCGTCGCCCTGATGGAGATCGTCTCGCGGCCGGATCTGCGTTCCTCCGAGGAAGCGCGCGCCTACGTGACCAAGCTGCGCACCATCCTGCGCTATCTCGGCACCTGTGACGGCGACATGGAGAAGGGATCTCTCCGCGCCGACGTGAACGTCTCGGTGCGCAAGCCCGGCGAGCCGCTCGGCACCCGCTGCGAGATCAAGAACGTCAACTCGATCCGCTTCATCGGGCAGGCCATCGAGGTCGAGGCCCGGCGCCAGATCGCGATCATCGAGGATGGCGGTACCATTTCCCAGGAGACCCGCCTGTTCGATCCGGGCAAGGGCGAGACCCGCTCCATGCGCTCGAAGGAAGAGGCGCACGATTACCGCTACTTCCCCGACCCGGACCTGCTGCCGCTGGAATTCGACCAGGCCTATGTGGATGCTTTGGCCGAGGGTTTGCCGGAACTGCCCGACGCCAAGAAGGCGCGCTTCATCGAGTCCTACGGCCTCTCTCCCTACGATGCCGGCGTGCTCATCGCCGAGCGGTCCTCCGCCGATTATTTCGAGGCGGTGGCCAAGGGCCGCGACGGCAAGGCCGCGGCGAACTGGGTGATCAACGAGCTGTTCGGCCGCCTCAACAAGGAGGGCCACAGCATTGAGACGAGCCCGGTCTCGGCCGATCAGCTCGGCGCCATCGTCGATCTCATCGGCGAGGGCGTGATCTCCGGCAAGATCGCCAAGGACCTTTTCGAAGTTGTCTGGTCCGAGGGCGGTGACCCGCGCGAGATCGTCGAATCGCGCGGCATGAAGCAGGTGACCGATACAGGCGCCATCGAGGCGGCGGTGGACGAGATCATCGCCAAGAACCCCGACAAGGTTCAGCAGGCCAAGGAAAAGCCGACCCTGCTCGGCTGGTTCGTCGGCCAGACCATGAAGGCCACGGGCGGCAAGGCCAATCCGGCCGCGGTCAATGCCCTGCTGAAGGCGAAGCTCGGGATCGAGTGACCCGCGCCGCGCCGTTGTCGAGGCTCTCATTTCAACCGGTTGCTCAAACCCGACAAAGACATCCTCGATCGGCCCTGGCGCATCATGGTCAGCGCCATGCGCCGGCGGGCGCGCGGAGGCGGCTAACGAGATGTCTTAGAGGCACACGTGTCGGCCCTCGTGATGGCACCGGTGGCGGGGCGGGCGCCCGTCAGCCACACATCTCCCACTTTTATCGGGGGGCATGGCGCTCGGGCGCGCGAACGGCACAGGAAAATCCCAAATGCCCCTCAGGCTCGACCACTCCTCCGTCGAGGAACTCAACCTGGCCTTGCGCCTGTATCGGCGCCTTCTCGTTCGCCTGCCCCTGATCCTCGTCCTGGGCTTCGCCGGGGTGATCGGCCTGTCCCGTCTCAGCACGGTCCTGTCGCCGCCCTACGGCGTCTATCTCCTCGGGTGGGGCCTGGAGACCTGGGGATTGCTCGGCCTCCTCGCCCTTCTCTTCGCGGAGCTATGGTGGGAGGGCCGCCAGATCGGCAAGGCCCTGAACCATCCGGCCCTGCTGGATGCGCCGATCATGGGGCTTATGGGCGGCCTCGGCGTGATCGGTGAGCGCGCCGCCGAGATCGGGATGGAGCCCGGATTCTTCCACGGCCCGCTGCGGCCGATCCGCCAGCGCTGACGAGACCATGGCGCTCGGCAAGCCGGTCCCTCGCGGGCGAAAAGCTTCCGAGATCGATCGCGAGAGCATCCAACACTTTCATGATCCGGCGGTATGAGGACGGCGGTTTTTTGCCCTGGGGGCTGAACCACGCTCTCTCAAAATCAGCGATCAGTTATGTGGGAAGGTTTGCGGGCCTCGAGGCTCGGACACGTCGGATGAAGACAATGGACCGGCGGCGGAAGCGGTCGAATTGGGGCATTCTGCGCATTCGAAGTCGTGCCGTATCGGCCGCTTCTGCGCCCCGGAGACCGCTTCCGTCCCGTGATTCGCGTTTGTGCTGCTCAACGTCCAGGCCGAATTAGTCCCGGATGATCGTCGCAGCATCCTGCTGGGGTGGAGTCATTCCCGTCTCCTGCCTCTAAGTTGGTCGTGATCGACAACCGATCTACGCCTCCTCGTTGCTTGAGCTGTGCTTTGTTCAAGAGCACATGATCAAGGTGCGACTGGATCGCCCTTACGTCAAGCCCCTATCTCGTCTTTCCGGCAACTGTATTCTTTCCCATTCCGCCACATCTTAAAAAGCGCTGCCCATTCAGGTGGTTGGCCAGGTGGTCGACAAAGTGGTCGGCAAAGGATCGTCCGCGTTCCGGGGCCGGATTCAGGCGACGTTCCGGAGTGCCACGCCGCCGCGCGAAGGTGCGAGATTGGGCATCCGTCCCATCGCCTCCGCGTAATCGGCCGCCAGTTCCGCCGCGCCGCGCAAGCCTCCCGGCTCGTCCCGGTAGCCGCCCCAGCCGGCAATGGCGCCGCCCTGCCATTGCCGCTCGATCGCGGCACGCTCGGGCGTGCCGGTGAAGGCGGCGATGAAGGCATCCGCCGCCATGAGCAGGCGGCAGGCGCTCGGATGGTCGGCGACGGCGGCGGTGTAGTACCAGGGCGCGGGTGCGATGTTGCCGGGCACGATCTCGATGCGGCCGCGCCACGGGCTGTCGGCGCCGGTGCAGGCCCAGTGCATGATCGGCGCGTCCACGGCGAAGGCATCGACCACGCCCTCGGCCAGGGCATCGTGAATACGGCCCTGGTCGGTGATCGGCACGAGGCTGCCGAGGGTCGCCACCCGCCTTCCCTTCGCCTGCAGGTTCTCGGCCCAGCGCAGTCCGGCGGCCTCCAGCGTGGCGTAGGCGCTCGGATCGTTGATGACGCCGAGCGTCCCGCCGTCGAGGTCGGACAGGCTGCGGATGCGCGTGTCGCCGGTGCGGCGGGCCAGCACGTAATGGAGGTGGGTATAGGCCTGCGAATAGGCGATGGCGCCGAATCCCGGGCTCGGCGGCAGGGCCGACCATACGATGTCGGCGGGCGCCTCGGAGGCGGTCCGGCCCGCATCGAGCAGTTCCGTGCACTGGTCCCAGGGGCATTCGACGAAGACCGGCGTGACGCCGAGGGACCGCGCGAAGGCCGTGGCATAGGCGATGTCGAGGCCGAGCAGGGCGCCGCCGGCGGCCTTGCGGAAGGACAATCCCTTAAAATCGGGCTCCACGGCGATCCGAAGGGTACCGCGAGCCCGGATGTCGTCGAGGAGATCGAAGCCTTTCGGACGGCGGGCGAGACCGTGCCGGGCCATGTCCGGCGCGGGCAGGCCCGAGGCGGCCGCCTGCAGCGTGGCATCGGCCAGAGCCAGGGCGCGGACGGCCTTGGCCTCCGTCCGGTCGATGCTGCTCTGCATGGCACCGAGAGCCTCACCGATGGAGGCGTTGCTGGCGCTGATCGCGGACAGTTCGACGCCAACACCGCCGAGCAGGGTTTCGATCCGGTCGGCGGTGGCCCGCACGGAACCGGCGAGTCCGTCCAGGGCATGGTCCGTCGAGACGCGCAGGGCAGAGAGATCGGCGCGGACATCGGAGAAATCGATGATGCCGGCCGCGTTGCGTGCGCTCTCCCGGGTCTGGTCGGCCAGGGCGCGGACCTCGGCGGCGACCACGGCGAAGCCGCGCCCATGCTCACCGGCTCTCGCCGCCTCGATCGTCGCGTTCAACGACAGCATCCGGATCGTCGCGCCGATCCCGTCGATGGCGGCGACGATCCGGCTCGCCTCGGTGGCCTTGGTGTCGATGCGCGCGCCGATGCGGGCGATCTCGGCGTTGATCTCGCGCATGGCCTGACCGACCGCATCCACGAGCTCGCCGCGGAGGCGCTCGGCCGTTCCCGCCGCCGTGTCGCGGCCGACGCTGCCGAGCGTCGCCGCCAAGGAACGGTCGACGCCGGTCGATTGGCGACGGATCTCGCGGGTGAAGCTGGCGGCCTGTCCATTGGCGCGGGCGGCGTGGCGCATGAGTGTCGCCATGCCGGCCACCGCGTCGGTGACGCCCCCGTCTCCGGGCGCCGCGGTCGGGTCGTTCTCAAAGGCGTCGATGGATTTCAGCACGTGACCCGACCCAGCCGAGAAGATGCCGGAAGAATCGCTCATGGTCCTTAAGCGCGGTTGAAACCGCTTCGCGATCCGTGCTCAACTTCGCGCCAATACTGAAGAAGTTTTCACCTCTCCATCGCCTGGGCATGCTGCCCCGAGGCATTCGGCGAAGCGCGACGTCGTCCTGGCCAGGGCTTCAGCGGGCCGCCGCCCCCGAAACACGCTCCTGCCCGGAGGAGGCGGAGGGTCCCGAGAAGCGGTCGCGCAGGGTCTTCCAGAACGTGCCGCCATGGGCACCGGGCTCGCCCACGGAGACGGTGGCGTTCATGCCGGCCACCAGGGTGACGCCGTCGGGAACCCTCTCGATGCGGATGCGCACGGGGACGCGCTGGGCGAGGCGCACCCAGGTATAGACCGGGTCGACATTGGGCAGGCCCTGCGTGCTCGGCGAGGCGTTGGCGTTGCTGATGCCGAGGGTGATGCTCTCCACCCGGCCGTCGATGAGCGCCGAGTAGCCGAGAAGCTCGGCCTTCGCCGCGTCGCCCACATGGATATGGGCCAGCTTCGTCTCCTCGAAATAGCCGTCGATCCAGAACGAATCGGTATCGATCACCGCGACGTTGACGGTGCCGGCGGCGGCGTAGTCGCCCGCGCGCAGGAGGAGGTTGGTGACGCGCCCGTTCACCGGCGAGCGCACTTCCGTGCGTCCTCGGTTGACCCGGGCCTGATGCAGCTGCGCCTTCGCGGAGGCGAGCGCCGCCTCCGCGATCTTGGCGGTGCCCGCATATTGCTGCTTCTCCTCCACCGAGGTGGAGAGGGTGGTCAGGGCCTCGCGCCGGGCCGCCTGGGTCCGTTTGACCTGAAGGTCGGCCTCGCGGTTCTCGAGCTCCGCCTGGGCGGTCGCGATGGCAATGTCGAAATCCACCGGATCGATGACGTAGAGCACATCGCCCTTGGCGACGGTCTGGTTGTCGGACACGCGCAGTTCGATGATCTGGCCGGAGACCTGGGGCGCTACGCTGGCCACCTGCACGCGGACGCGCCCGTCGCGGGTCCATGGCGCGGTGACGTAGAACTGCCAGACCAGGGCGGCGGCCAGGCAGGCGCAGGCCAGGATCACCACGGTCGCCAGGAGCCGCACCACGCGCCAACGCCGGCGCCTGGCGAGGGACGGCACGCGCTCGCGGGACGGGCGAGCGTCGGAGAGATCGTCGTCGGCCATTGTCAGGCAAGATCCATGTCGGCGAGCCACATTGCTCAGAAGAGAACGATGAGAAGCGCGAGGATGCAGACGAAGATCCCCGCCTCGGCCAGCGGCGGGTTGGCGACGTAACGGCTGAAGCGGATGCGGCTGAAACCGAACCGCAGGAGCACCATGATGGCCAGGGCCGCCAGCACATAGGCGACGAAAGGCGAGATCAGGACGCCGCCGAGATCGATGTCATGCCGCATGGGGCGCCTCCATCAGGCCGGTCGCAGGATGCCGAGGCGGCGCAGGAGGCGGTGCTGGCTCTCCATGATGCCGCCCGCCGTCACCAGGTCGCTGACGAGGCGGGCGATGTCGAGCCGCGTCGTGGCGCTCACGGATCGGCCGTGCCGGAGGAACGCACGAACGGACCGGGCGAGCGTGGCCGCGTCCGCCGCCTCCAGTCCCTCCCGCGCCTGCCTCGCGGCATCGTTCAGGGCGGGATCGTCGGGGAGGCGGCACAGCTGGGCATGGGCGCGGGCGGCGGCGGATTCCAGCCGGGCCAGGTCGAAGGCACGCTCCAGGCTCGCCGCGCGGACGGCGCCGCTGCCCGAACTCCATTGCGAGAATTGCAGCAGCCGATCGCTGTTGAGGCTGGTGCGGGTGGTGGCGTCGCCGCCATCGCCGGCCAGCGCGTCCAGCACCGAATCCCGGGCCGAATCGAGGGCGAAGGCGCGGCGCTGGGCGGGCGAGATCGGCAGCACGATCCGCACCGCGACGAACAGGATGCAGGCCGCCATGGTCACGAGGAACGCGTTCGCCAGGAAGGTCTGCGCGTCGTAGGTCTGCGGGTTGGACGGCGACAGGAGGACCATGAAGAACACGAGCAGGATGAAGCCGATTCCGAAGGTCGGCGGGTTCAGGCTGAGAAAGCACGCCACGAAGATCACCGGCGCGATGGCGATGGCGAGCAGCGGGAAGCCCTGCTCGCCCCCCAGCACGCCGAAGAGCACGATTCCGGCGCAGAGCGCCGCCACGGGCATTCCGATGAGTACGCCCCGGGCAAAGGCCTTCGAATCCGGCGCGATGGCCGAAAGCGAACAGGTCGCCGCCACCTGCACCAGGGCGAAGGAGGTTGCGGGCCAGCCGGCGGCGATGAGGAGGAGGGCGGTAGCGCCAAAGGCGATTCCCACCCGCGCCGCGCCGCGAAGGGCCACGGGCAGGTCGCGATGCGTCGGCAGGGCGACATCGCGCTTCGGTCGGCAGCCGGTGGAGAGGGCGTTCAGACCGTCCGCGGCGAAGGAGGCAGCGCGCGCGAAATCGAGGCCGCGCTGCAGCGCCAGGATCTCCAGGGGCTCGCTCATCCCGCCCTGGATCGCCTCATCCACCAGGGCACCGAGGCGATGCGCGGCCGCCTCGGCATCGGGCGTCCCGTCATCGGTGAGACCCAGGCAGATCCGGCGGGCCTCGGCGACGGCCGCGCTGTCGCGACCCAGCATCGCAGCGGCGGCGGTGAAGGCGCGGCTCGCCGCCGCCATGGCGTAGAGCGCGGCGATGGCGCTGCGCGCCCCGGCGGCCCGGCGGGCGCCGTCGTCGAGCTCGCCGCCGATGGCGCTGGCATCGGCGCGCATCACCGCGATCTGCCGGATCAGGGCCGCCGCCCGCTCCGAGCCGGGATCCGCCTGGGACAGGGTCTCGCGGGCGAAGGCCCGGGTGGCCGACAGGGCCTCGGAGAGTGGCTTGCGCAGGGTGCGCCACGTGCTCGGCGAGGCCAGGGCGTCGTTGATGAAGGTGATGGCGACGATGCCGATGGTGATCGCCGCGACGCGGTCGATGGCGGCCTCGAAGACCGCCTGCGGCGTGTCGATATGGGCGACGGCGACGATGGCCACAGTGTAGCCCGCCAGCATGGCGCCATAGGCCCGCGTGTCCTGCAGGAAGTGGGCGACGAAGACGCAGAGGCCGAGCCAGGTCGCCACGGAGACCAGGAGGAGAACCCTGTCCTGTCCGAACGCACCGATCAGCAGGATCGATATCGCGCCCCCCGCCAGGGTGCCGAGAAAGCGGTACAGTGCCTTGGACAGGGCCTGTCCGCGTTTGGGCTGGGCCAGGATCGCCACGCAGACGGCGGCCGACGAGGCGCCGGAGAGCTGAAGCCAGAACGCGGCGTAGAGGGCCAGCACCATGGCGAGCCAGATCCGCAGGGCGAAAGCCCAGGCGGAGGGCGCGGGGACGATGCGCTCCATGAGCGAAAGGGCGCGGTCGACCGGGGAGGGGCGTGTTCCGGCAGAAATCACGCTCACGGAGAAGGCCCGGCCGCCGCCGCATCCGCGGCCTTGGCCGCGACCCGCATTTGCCAGAGGCAGAGGAGGGGCGTCACCACCAGTTCCATCGCCAGGGCACCCAGCATCACCGCCGAGGGCAGGCCGGTGAGGTAGAGGCCCAGCAACCGCGCCAGCCCGCCGAGCACGACGACGAGGGTCAGGAAGCGGAACAGGCGCGACTTCGCCTCGATGGCCGGTACGCAGCTCCAGAACAGGATGCCGATGCCCGTCAGCAGGCCCGACAGGTAGCGGAAATGGCTGTCGGCGGAGATCTGGGACAGGCTGTCGCCGCCGACTCCTCCGAGCCCGAACAGGATTCCGAAGAGCCCCGACGCCACCGGTATGATCGCGGCCACCGCCACCACGCGCTGCAGCGCCTCGCGTTCCCGCATCCCCTCGTTTCTCCGCTCCGGCCCGGAGCAATCGTAGCTCGAGCCGGTCCCGAATCGAACTAGATCAGGCCTTGATCTCCTTCAAGCGCTTGACGCACTTGCTGAAATATTGGGGCCATTTCGGCCCCTGCGCGGCCTTGTCGGCAACCGAGAGGGCGCGCCACTCGGCACCGCATTTCTTCTGCCGCTCGCGGGCGGCGCTCTGCCCGACCGTCAGTTCCTTCGCGGCGGGCTCCGGAGCGGCGGCAACGGGGTCCTTGGCGGACGCCGTCGTCGCGAAACCCAGCACCATCGACGCCGCGACCACCGCGGCCGGAAGAAAACGAAACCGCATGATTGCAACCCCAGGCTGTTTTCCTGCGCTCACGGTGAGGCGCCGGAACCGCCATCATCACAGCCAGAAGTCGGGGAAAGGGCAAGGTCCTTCGCGGTGCCGCGGCACACCGTCCACCGTTCGATGGCGGCGCGGATCCTGCAACCATCCGCCCCTCGCCCGGTTTGATCCGGCGACATGATGCGACCCTGACAGGAGCGGAACGTTTCCCATGGCCGCCGCCACCCAGAAGCCCATCGACCTCCATACCTGGGGCACGCCCAATGGTTGGAAGATCCCCATCATGCTGGAGGAGTGCGGTCTGCCCTACCGGGTGGTGCCGGTGAATATCGGCAAGGGCGACCAGTTGGCGCCGGACTTTCTGGCGATCTCGCCCAACAACAAGATCCCGGCCATCGTCGACCCGGACGGTCCGGGGGCCAAGCCGATCACGGTCTTCGAATCGGGGGCGATCCTGCAATATCTCGGGCGAAAGACCGGCTGCCTCTACCCCGCGGACGAACGCGCCAGGGTGGCCGTGGACGAATGGCTGTTCTGGCAGGTTGGGGGCTTCGGGCCGATGCTCGGTCAGATGCACCATTTCCGCATCCATGCGGAGGAGAAGATCCCCTACGCCATCGAACGGTTCTCTGCAGAAGCCCATCGTCTCTACGGCGTGCTCGACCGGCGCTTGGCGGATCGCGACTACATCGCCGATACGTATTCCATCGCCGACATCGCGATCCTGACCTGGGCCAAGCATCACGAGAAGCAGGGAATCGATCTGGCGACCCTGCCGAATGTCCGTCGCTGGCTCGACACAGTCCTGGCGAGGCCCGCCGTGAAACGGGGCCTCGCCGCGATCTGAGCCGCTACTTCTTGGCTTCGACCTGAGGCGCGGCCGGCTTGGCCGCGGGCTTCGGCGCCGGCTTGGGAGCGGCTTCGGAAGCCGGAGTCACGGCGGCCTGCTGGTTCACGTCCGGCACGCGGGTCCAGGTTTCCGACCCGCACAGGACCTTGAGAAGGCATCCGGACACGCTCAGCTCGGAGCCGGATTCACGCTCCAGGCTGACCTGATAGATCTTGCCCTCGTCGATATTGTAGATGTCGCCGGAGAACTTCTCTTCGTCGGGGGCGAGACCTTCGATGAGCTGCAGGCCGATGACCGGGCGCAGGCGCTTCTTCGGGTCGGGGTTCTTGGCGTCGGTGCGCGGCGCACCCGTCTCGGTGGTCGGCGTCTTCAGCCACACGACCTTGCCGCAGATGTTCGCGCTGTTCGGGCCGCAATGATCGATGCGGATCTTGGCGCGGCCGTCCTTCGTGAGCCAGGTGCCGGACGGGTCCTTCGACGGGGCCGCAGCGGCGGCGACGAGTCCGGAAAGCAGGAAGGCGGAGGTCAGGGCAACGCGCATGGCTTTTGGTCTCCTGGTGCCTGTGAAGGGCCGCGGCGCATCGGCGGGAGCGTCGCGAAGGGTCGTGAGCCTGGGGTCGAAAGCTTGGTCGTGGCCGCGCCGGACGCCGAGAGCGGTCCGGGCCGGCGTCTTCTGCTGTGAGAAGACACCAGCAATCGGGCGAATTTCCGGCACTGTTGCGCCGAAGCCATGGCCAAGGGAATTCCGCTGTGGATGCGCCGTCTTCGTCCTTCGGGTTGAGAGGACGGGGCGTGCCCGCTATAAGCCGGCCGCCGAAGCCGTTTTCGGCTGAGCGAACATAACCGGACTGAACATGGCCACCGAGCGCACTTTCTCCATCCTGAAGCCCGACGCGACCAAGCGGAACCTCACCGGCGCCGTGAATGCCGTGATCGAGAAGGCGGGCCTGCGCATCGTCGGCCAGCGTCGCATCCAGATGACCCAGGCCCAGGCCGAAAAGTTCTACGAGATCCACAAGGAGCGCCCGTTCTTTGGTGAACTCGTCTCCTTCATGACCTCGGGCCCCGTGGTCGTGCAGGTGCTCGAGGGCGAGAACGCCGTCGCCGCCTACCGCACCGTGATGGGCGCCACCAACCCGGCCAACGCCGACGAGGGCACCATCCGCAAGACCTTCTCCGAGTCGGTCGGCGAGAACACCGTGCACGGTTCGGACAGCGCTGAGAACGCGAAGATCGAGATCGCGCAGTTCTTCCAGGATTCCGACATCGTCGGCTGAGCCCGACCGGCTTTCGCGCCGCCAACGGGTTCGTGATCGCATCGTCGTCCGGTGAACCGGGAGCGTGGCGCGGAACGATGCCGGGTGTGGCGCGAACGCCCTTGCGCGCGAGTCGTGTGAACGTGAAAGGAATTCCCTCACCGAATCCCTTTCACGGACCCCACATTCCATGCGCTCCATCGCTCCGCGCACCGGCCGGATCCTGCTCGCCGCCGGCCTCATCTCCCTGCTCGCCGCGTGTAACGCGAACAAGGGGACGCCCACGGCTTCCCTCGAAGGCTACACGCCCGATCCGGCCCTGAAGACGGCTTCCGCCGGCAACCTCACCGGTCGTGTGCGCCACGCCTGCACGGTGACGCAGTCCCGCCTGCAGAGCGTCCCCGAGGCGTCGCTCGCTCGCCCGTGCGGCTGCTACGCCAAGCAGACCCTGGCGAGCCTCAACCCGGCCGAGCTCGAATCCTACCGCACCACCGGCTATTTCAACGATTCCGCCCGCGCCAAGGCGCTGTCGGCCCTCGACAGCTGCCAGCTGCCGCGCCCGGCGTAAGCCGTCATCATCGCCGATCTCGATATCTCGGGATCGGCGGCTCGGGCCTCAGCCTTGCGCGGACAGGCTGAGCAAGGCCCCCTGGGCCGGCCTGATGTCTCCGGCGAACACCACGCGGCCACTCTCCAGCCTTGCCCGTCCGCCGGCGATCAGCGCCAGGGCACGCGGGTAGAGGAGGTGTTCCTCCACGAGAATGCGCGCGGCGAGACTGTCGGCATCGTCGCCCGGCAGGACCGGGACGGCGGCCTGGGCCACGATCGGCCCGGCATCGAGTTCCGGCACCACGTAATGCACCGTGCAGCCGTGCAGGCGCACGCCCGCCGCCAGGGCCTGCTCGTGGGTATGGACGCCGCGAAACAGCGGCAGCAGCGAAGGATGGATGTTGATCATCCGCCCGGCCCACGCCTCGACGAAGCCCGCGGAGAGAATCCGCATGAAGCCGGCCAGCGCGACGAGCTCGATCCCGGCCGCTTCGAGTTCCGCGTTCAGGGCGGCATCGAAGCTCGCCCGGTCGGGATAGGCGCGGTGATCGAGCGCCGTCGTGGCGATCCCGGCGCTCGCCGCATGGGCGAGCCCGCCCGCCTCCGGCCGGTTGGAGGCGACGAGGACGATCTCGGCCGGATAATCCGGGGCCTTCGCGGCCTCGATCAGCGAGACCATGTTCGAGCCGCGTCCCGAGATCAGGATCGCGACCCGCATCTTGGGTCGGGGAGCCATCACAGGGCGAGCTTGCCCTGGAAGGTCACCGGATCGGGTCCGCGCTCGGTGATGAGCCCGAGGCGGATCGGCGAGGCGCCTGCGGTGTCGAGCGCCCGGGTCACCGCCGACACGCTCTCCGGCGAGACCACCGCCACCATGCCGATACCGCAATTGAAGGTGCGCAGCATTTCGGATTCCGCGACCCCACCGACCTTCGAGATCCATCCGAAGACGGGCGGCGGAATGATCGCGTCGAGGTCTATGCTGATGCCGACACCGTCGGGCAGGACGCGGGGCAGGTTGTCGGGAAAGCCGCCGCCGGTGATGTGGGCGAGCGCCTTGATCCCGTCCGTTGCCTTCAGGGCGGCCAGCAGCGGCTTCACATAGATCCGGGTCGGCTCGAGGAGAGCGTCGCCCAGCGAGCGCGACGGCTCGAACGGGGCCGGGTCGTCGTAGGAGAGGCCGCTTGCCTCGACGATCCGGCGGACAAGCGAGAAGCCGTTGGAATGCACCCCGGATGAGGGCAGCCCGAGGACGACGTCTCCGGGCGCGATGCCGGGGCGTGGCAGGAGCTTGCCACGCTCGGCGGCGCCGACGCTGAAGCCCGCGAGGTCATAATCCGACCCGTCGTAGAGGCCCGGCATTTCGGCGGTCTCGCCACCGATGAGCGCGCAGCCCGCGATCCGGCAGCCCGCCGCGATCCCGCGCACGATGTCGGTGCCGACACCCGGCACCAGTTTTCCGGTGGCGTAATAATCGAGGAAGAACAGCGGCTCGGCGCCCTGGACGATGATGTCGTTCACGCACATCGCCACGAGATCGACGCCGATCGTATCGTGGCGGCCGGTCTCGATGGCGATCTTCACCTTGGTGCCGACGCCGTCATTGGCCGCCACCAGGATCGGGTCGGAGAAGCCGGCGGCCTTCAGGTCGAACAACCCGCCGAACCCGCCGATCTCGGCATCCGCGCCGGGCCGGCGGGTGGAGCGCACCAGCGGCTTGATCGTCTCGACCATGGCGTTGCCCGCATCGATATCGACGCCCGCATCCGCGTAGGTCATTCCGTTCCGGCTCTCGCCGTTCTTGCTCTCGGCCGTCATCGGCACCTCGTCTCAACGTCCTGTCCCGGCTGCTCTAACGGGTCGCGGCGGTCTCGGCGAGTCGTCGCGGACGAGTTCGGCGCCCGGTGCCGGGCGCGGAAGCAGATTTCGATCGCCTCAACCGTTCGACGAGGGCCGCACCGGGCTCGCCGATCCCCGCGCCCGCTTCGATGAACCGGACAGGCGACGCCTTGCGCGGATCGGAGCATCGTCCTCAGGCGGCGCGAAGCTGCGCCAGAAAACGGGTGACTTCGGCATCGAGATGGTCGGCATCGTGCGAGACCGAGGAGGCGACGGAAAGCACCCTCTCGGCCGCTCCGCCGGCCCTCTGCGCCGCGTCGGCGACGCCGCCGATATGAGACGTGACCAGACCGGTGCCATCGGCGGTCTGGTGGATGTTGCGAACGATCTCCCGGGTCGCTGCCCCCTGTTCCTCCACCGCGGCCGCGATCGCGCCCGAGATCCCGCTCAAGTCGTCGATGCGCCCGGCGATGGCGCCGATCGCCGTGACCGCCTCCCGGGTGACCGACTGGATGTCGCCGATCTGGGAGGCGATCTCGTCGGTGGCCCTGGCGGTCTGGGTGGCGAGTTCCTTGACCTCGGCCGCCACCACCGCGAAGCCGCGTCCCGCTTCGCCGGCACGCGCGGCCTCGATGGTGGCGTTGAGGGCGAGCAGGTTGGTCTGGCTGGCGATGCCGTTGATCATCGCCACCACGTCGCCGACGCGGGTCGCCGCCCGGCTCAGATCCTGGACCAGCCCGGCGGTGCGCCCGGCCTCCGTCGCGCTCGCCTGCGTCAGCGCCGCCGAACTGTCGACCTGACGGCCGACCTCCGACACCGAGGCACTGAGTTGCTCCGCCGCCGCCGCTACGGCGGCGACGTTGGCCGAGGCCTCCTCCGCGGCACGGATCACCGCGCCGGAACGGTCGGCGGTGTCGCCGGCCATCTGCGACATCGCCTGCGCGGTGTCCTGCAGTTCGCCCACCGAGGTCGCCACGGCGCGGACGATGCCGCCGAAAGCCGCTTCGAAGGCCTGCGCCAGGGTTTCGGTCTGAGCCCGGCGCGCGATCTCGCGCTGTCGGGTTTCCCCGGCATGACGCTCCGCCACGTCCCGGGCGAGGTTGGCCTTGAACGCTTCGAGGCCCCGGGCGAGGCTGCCGACCTCGTCCCGGCGGTCCAGGCAGGGCACCGCGGCGGCGTAATCGCCCTCAGCGATCCGCCCCATGGCCAGGCCGACCGCGCCGTAGCCGCGGACCAGCGCCTCGTGGGCGAACCAGCCGAGGGCCAGGAACGTGGCGACGGTGGCGACCAGCGTGCCGACGACGACGGCGAAATAGAAGTGTGCCTGGGCTTCGTCCGCCGCGACGGCCGCGTCGGTGCGGGACTGCATCAGCCCGTAGAACGCGTCGAGCGGCTTCATGATCTGCGCCTTGAAACCGTGATAGGCCTCCGAATGGACGAGCCCGATCGCCCGATCGCGGTCTCGGGCGGGGTTCGGTTGTGCCAGGGGCTGGCCATCCTTGTCCTTGCCCTCGACGAGATTCATCGCCTCGACCTCGAGATGAACCAGCCCGTCGGAATTTCGGACCGATTCCGCCAGCATGTCGGTTTCCTGCCGGCTGAAGCCGAGCCGCTTCATCAGGTCGTGCACCGACACGGTCTCGCCGTCGGGGCGCGGCTTCGCCACGCCGGCCGCGACGAAATCCCAGTAGATGCGATGATACTCCTCCGGGCGCGGCTTGCGGCCGGAGCGTATGTCGAGGATGTCCAAATATTGCTGCTTGTACGACGCTTGGCCGGTGACGACGTAGGTGCGGCCGAGCCGGGTGAGATCGTCCGAAGACTGCCGGATCTCGTCGGCGAGGAGGATCGATTGCTGGCGGGTCGCGTAAGCCGCGCTCACTTGGTCGACAGCCCGTCCATAGAGAATGATGGACCCGGCCAGCAGCAAGCTGGATACCAGCATAGCCGTGATCAGACCAATAAACCTGTGCGATAGACTCATTTTATTCCCCCGCCGTTGAGGGACAGTACAGTCTAGCTCGTTAAAAATCCGCTTTCCCGAGGATGAAAGTCGTTCACGCTCGTTCCCCTGCCGCGGGCCGTGCGGGGCCTTCGCGGGCGAGCCTTGACCCCGCCGCACCGCCTTCCCACTCTTGTGCGCGGGCGACGGGCGAGACGGAGGAGGGCCGATGCGCGGCAGGGCGGTGATCGGACTGGTGGGCCTCGGCGTCGTCGCGCTGCTGCTCTACCTGCTCTCGGGCGTGATGTTGCCTTTCGTGGCGGGTCTGGCCCTCGCCTATCTTCTCGACCCCATGGCCGACAGGCTCCAGCGCTGGGGTCTCGGGCGGCTCTCCGCCTCGCTCCTGATCCTCGCGATGTTCGTCGTCGGGCTCGTGGTGATCCTGCTGATCGTGGTGCCCCTGGCGGCCAATCAGATCTCGGCGCTCGTGACGACCCTGCCCGGCATGGTTTCACGGCTTCAGGGCATCATCGTCGAGCGGGTCGGGCCGATCCTCACACGGGTCGGCGGGGCGGACGTTCTCAACGACCTGCAATCCTCCGTCGGAGCCCTGGTGGGGCAGGGCGGCACGTGGTTCCTGGCCTTCCTCAAATCGCTGTGGTCGGGCAGCCAGGCGCTTGTCTCCATCGCCTCGCTCCTCGTCGTGACCCCCGTCGTGGCCTTCTACCTCCTCGTCGACTGGGACCGGATGGTCGCCACCGTCGACGGCTGGACCCCTCCGCGCCACCGCACCACCGTGCGGCGTCTGGCCGGCGAGATCGACCGGGCGATCATCGGCTTCGTGCGGGGGCAGACCCTGGTCTGCCTGATCCTGGGGACGTTCTATGCCGTCGGCCTGTTCTTCGTGGGCGTGAATTTCGGCGTGCTGATCGGGATGATCGCCGGTTTCCTCACCTTCATCCCCTATGTCGGCACCCTCGTCGGGTTCCTGCTCTCGGTGGGCGTCGCCCTGGTCCAGTTCTGGCCGACCTCCGACTGGCTCCATATCGGACTGACCGTCGCCGTGTTCGTGGTCGGCCAGTTTTTCGAGGGCAACGTCATCTCGCCCAAGCTCGTCGGTGACTCGGTCGGCCTGCACCCGGTCTGGCTGATGTTCGCGCTCCTGGCCTTCGGCTCGCTGTTCGGGTTCCTCGGCCTGCTGCTGGCCGTCCCCGTCGCGGCCTCCATCGGCGTCATCGTGCGCTTCGCGATCTCGCGTTATCTCCAGAGTCCGCTCTACTATGCCGAAGAACCGATCCTGATTCAGAAGCGCGAGGGATGAGATCGCCGATGCGCGAGGCCGCGCCCCCGAAGCAGCTCGCCTTCGACCTGCCCCTCGACCCGCGCTACGGCCGCGAGGACTTCCTGGTGGGGCCGGCCAACGAGGCGGCCTACGGGCTGATCGAGGCCTGGCCGCGCTGGCCCGATACGGTCTGCCTCATCACCGGGCCGTCGGGCAGCGGCAAGAGCCACCTCGCCTCGATCTGGGCGACGCGCTCCCATGCCTGGACCGTCCCGGCCTCCGAGGTCACCGCCGATTCGGTCACGCATCTCGTCTCCAACGGCGCCCTGGTCATCGAAGATATCGACCGCCCCGAGGGCCGCGAGGAAGCGGCCCTGTTCCACCTCCTCAACCTCGCCCGCGAGAACGGCAGCCCCATCCTCATCACGGCGGCCGCACCGGTGGAGGCGCTCGGCCTCGTCACCGCCGATCTGCGCTCGCGCCTGAGGCTGGCACCGGGCGCCACCATCCTTCCCCCCGACGACGCGCTGATGCGGGCGGTGCTGGTCAAGCTCTTCGTCGACCGCCAGCTCGTGGTCGATCTCAGCGTTGTCGAGGCCATCGCCCTGCGGATCGACCGCTCCCTCGCCAGGGCCAGGGCCGTGGTGGCCGAACTCGACCGCGACGCCCTGAGGCGCGGCCGCCGCATCACGAGGCCGCTGGCCATGTCTGTCCTGGCGGAGCTCGGTGTGTCGGACGACGAGGCCGGCGACGACGACGACGCGCCGGCTTGATCGCCCGCCCATCCCGATTGTCATGGAATTGTCAGACGCGACGGCCCGGCCGCATGCTACGAGGCCGTTCGTTCGAGCAGAGTGAGGAGAAGACCCGTTGCCGGAAGTGGATTCGGACGCGATCGCCAAGGAGTCGGACATCAAGGGATCGGATATGGAGGGAACGGCTGTCGAGGAGCGGAAGATCGCTCCAGCGGCCGACGCCTCGCCAGACGAACCCCGCTCCGGTGACGACGGCCGCGGCCCCGCGGCACCCGAATCCCTGGCGCCCAAACGCCCCGCCGCCCGGCGCCGGCCGGCGGAGGCCGGTCCGGTTCGCCCCGCGACCGTTCGGACACGGACGACGAAGCCCGGCCCCGGAGCGCCTCTCCCGGCAGAATCGGCCTCGTTCGACGAGGCCCCCGAGGCACAGACGGAATCGGGCTCGATTCTGGCGGAGACGATCATGGCCGACACGGCGACAGAACGAGCGACAGTCGAACCCGTGGCGCGGGAGACCGTGCTCGCCGCCGGCCGCGCCCTGCGCCATTCGCCCGAGCGCTTCGTGAACCGGGAACTGTCCTGGCTGCAGTTCAACCGCCGGGTGCTGGAAGAGGCCTCCAACGCCAGCCATCCGCTGCTGGAGCAGCTGCGCTTCCTCTCGATCTCGGCCAACAACCTCGACGAGTTCTTCATGGTCCGCGTGGCGGGCCTGCACGACCAGGTCCGCGCCGGCCTGATCCAGCCGTCGCAGGACGGGCTCAGCCCGTCCGAGCAGCTCACCCGCATCGGTTCCGAAGTCTCGCGCCTCGCCCTCGACCAGCAGCGGCGCTGGCGCGAATTGCGTGACGACCTCCACGGTGTCGGCGTCGACCTCGTGGAGCCCGGCAACCTCACCCCCGATCACAAGGCCTGGCTCGAGGAGTACTTCCTCAGCCACGTCTTCCCGGTGCTGACGCCGCTCGCCATCGACCCGGCCCATCCGTTTCCGTTCCTGTCGAACCTCGGCTCCAGCATCGCCCTGATGATGGTGCGCCCCCGCGACGGGCGGACCCTGCGCGCCCTGATCCGGCTGCCCGCCGTCCTGGACCGCTTCGTGCGCCTGCCGGAGGTCGCGGGGGAATCCACCGCCCGCTTCATCGCCATCGAGCAGGTCATTGTCCTGTTCACCGGCCGCCTGTTCCCGGGCTACTTCGTGAAAGGGCAGGGGGCGTTCCGGGTGATCCGCGATTCCGACCTCGAGATCGAGGAGGAGGCCGAAGACCTCGTCCTGCATTTCGAGAGCGCCCTGAAGCAGCGCCGCCGCGGCGTCGTGATCAGGCTCGAAGTCGAGGCCGGCATGCCGGAGGATCTGCGCGCCTTCGTCGCCGACGAGCTCGAGATCGGCTACGACGCGATCTTCGTGGTCGAGGGCATGCTCGCCCTCAACGAATTGTCACAGATCGTCGGGATCGACCGGCCGGACCTGAAGTTCAAGTCGTACAACCCGCGCTTCCCCGAGCGCATCCGCGAGAGCGGCGGCGACGTCTTCGCCGCCATCCGGCAGAAGGACTTCATCGTCCACCACCCCTACGAATCCTTCGACGCGGTGGTGCAGTTCCTGGCCCAGGCCGCCCGCGACCCCAACGTGGTGGCGATCAAGCAGACGCTCTACCGCACCTCCTCGAACTCGCCGATCGTGGCGGCGCTGGCGGAGGCTGCCGAACTCGGCAAGTCCGTGACGGCGCTGGTGGAGTTGAAGGCGCGCTTCGACGAGGAGGCCAATATCCGCTGGGCCCGCGACCTGGAGAAGGCCGGCGCGCAGGTGGTGTTCGGCTTCATCGAGCTGAAGACCCACGCCAAGCTGTCGATGGTGGTGCGGCGCGAGGGCGACAAGCTCGTGAGCTACTGCCATGTGGGCACCGGCAACTATCACCCGATCACGGCGCGGGTGTACACCGACCTGTCGTTCTTCACCGCCGACCCGGCGGTGGCCCGCGACGTCAGCCGCATGTTCAACTACATCACCGGCTATGCCGAACCGGCCGAACTCGAGCGCATGGCGGTCTCGCCGCTGACCCTCAAGCCCCGGCTCTTGGAAAACATCGCGGCGGAAGTGGCCCATGCCAAAGCCGGGCGGCCGGCGGCGATCTGGATCAAGTGCAACTCCCTGGTGGACGGGCAGATCATCGACGCGCTCTACGACGCGTCCCAGGCCGGGGTGCAGATCGACTGCATCGTGCGCGGCATCTGCTGCCTCAGGCCGGGCATTCCCGGCCTGTCGGATACGATCCGGGTGAAATCCATCGTCGGGCGCTTCCTCGAACACGAGCGGATCTACGCCTTCGGCAACGGGTTCGGCTTGCCGCACCCGAAGGCGACGGTGTCGATCTCGTCGGCCGACCTGATGACCCGCAACCTCGAACGGCGCGTGGAGGCGCTGTTGCCGATCACTAACCAAACCGTGCATCAGCAGGTGCTGGACCAGATCATGCTCGCCAATCTCCTCGACAACCAGCAGAGCTGGCGTGTACTGGCGTCTGGCGCGAGTGAACGTGTCCAGCCCTCCGAGGGCGAGGAGCCGTTCAACGCGCACAAGTACTTCATGACGAACCCGAGCCTGTCCGGCCGGGGCAAGTCCTCGAAGAAGTCGAGTCCGCGCGCGCTGAGCCGTAGAGCCCAGCGTCCTTGAGCGGACGATACCGGCAGGAGCTGGTCGTGGGACTTCCTCGTGACGGCATGACAGGTACGGGCTTCACGACTCAGGGGGATCCCGGCGTGCAGGATCGCGTGGAACCGGTAGCGATCATCGACATCGGCTCGAATTCCGTGCGTCTCGTGGCCTATGACGGCCTGAACCGCGCGCCGACGCCGCTCTACAACGAGAAGGTCCTGTGTGGCCTCGGCCGTAACGTGTTCAGCACGGGCCGGCTCAACGAGGAGGCGGTTCGGCGCGCCCTCAGCGCGCTGGCGCGCTTCCGCATCCTCTGCGAGACCATGCGCGTCGGCCGCGTCTTCGTGCTGGCCACGGCCGCCGCGCGCGACGCGCAGAACGGCCCGGAATTCCTCGCCGCGGCGGAGGCCGCCTGCGGCCACCGGATCGAGCTCCTGTCGGGGCGGCGGGAAGCGGAGCTCTCCGCCCTCGGTGTGATCTCCGGTTTCCATACGCCGGATGGGGGCGTCGGTGATCTCGGCGGCGGCTCCCTCGAACTGGTGGACGTGCGCGGCGCCACGGTGGGGCAGGGGGTGACGATGCCGCTCGGCGGTCTCGCCCTCCAGGATCTCTCCGGCGGGTCGGTGAAGAAGGCCCTCAAGATCGCCCGCGAGAACCTCGCGAAGGCGGCCCCCCAGCTGGAGACCCTGCGCGGGCGCAGCTTCTACGCGGTGGGCGGCACCTGGCGGGCGCTCGCCCGCCTGCATCAGGCCGCGCGGGGCTACCCGCTCCACGTCATGCACGGCTACAGCATCGAGCCTTCCGACGAACTCAGCTTCCTCGAAGTGGTGGAGCGCACCGACGCCGCCCTGCTGCAGGACGTGGAGGCCGTCTCGGAGGCGCGCCGGCCCCTCCTCGCCTATGGCGCCGTGGTGCTGGAGGAGATCATCCGCGTCGGCCGCCCCCGCGAGCTCGCCATCTCGGCCTCCGGGGTGCGCGAGGGGCTGCTCTACGAGCAGCTCGACCGCGACACCCGCCTCACCGACCCGCTCCTCGCGGCGGCGGCGGAACTGAACCGGCTCCGCGCCCGCTCACCGGGCCACGGCAGCGACCTCATCGCCTGGACCGACCGGTTCGTCGCCACCCTCGACGGGCCGGAGACGGCCGACGAGCGCCGCCTGCGGCACGCCGCCTGTCTCCTCTCGGATATCGGCTGGCGCGCGCATCCCGATTACCGGGGTGAACAGAGCATCAACGTCATCACGCATGCCGCCTTCGTCGGGATCGACCACCCCGGACGGGCCTATCTCGCCCTGGCGGTCTATTTCCGCCACGAGGGCGTCGCGGCGGACAAGGCCAGTCCGATGCTGCGCAGTCTCGCCGGGCCGCGCCTGTTCGAACGGGCCCGCCTCCTCGGCGCCCTCCTGCGTGTCGCCTTCCCGATCTCGGCGGGAATGGAGGGGGCGCTGGCCCGCATGCCCCTCCTCGTCGCGGATCGACGGGTGACCCTGACCCTGCCTTCGAATTTGGCCGCGCTGCCGGGCGATCGCCTCCTCAACCGCGTCCGCGGCCTCGGCCGGGTGCTGGGTCTGGAAGGGCGGATCGATACCGCCTGATAGCGTCGCGGGGTCATAGCCTCGGCCGTTCGGAGGATTGTCGATGCCGACCGTCTACGTCTTCGCCGTCCTGACTCTCGTCATTCTTTCATGCCTGTCGGCCCTTGCGGGCTCTTGGGTGGGTGATCTCGACCGGCTTCCGATGCAATGGGGCCTGAACGGGCAGCCGACATGGTACGCGCCCACATGGATCGCGCTCGGATTCATCCCGGCGATCGGCCTGATCGTCATGGCGACGGTGGCCGTCAGCCATGGCCCCGGCGACGACGGGTCCGCTGTCGCCCGAAACATGGCGACGGTCGGAGCCATCCTGATCGCCGCCGAGGTCTTCTATCTCTTCATGCTGCGACGGCACCTCATCGGCTGATCGACGACGCGGCGCGTCACGCCGGCCTGTCCGCGAAGATCGCTTTCTTGACGATGGCGTGGACGCCCCAATTGCCGTCCACCACCTGGGTAATGCCGAAATCGACGGCGATGGACATCAGCGAGATCGCCTCGTCCTCCGTCAGCCCCTTCGCCTGCATCAGGAAGGACCGCATCTTGCGGAAAGCATCGCGCATGGCGAGGTCGATGGAGGATTTGGAGAAGATCTCGTTCTGCGCGTCGGGGCCGAGATCGGCGAGGTAGTTCGGGTAGCTGAAGCCCGAGAGCACCCAATCCTCGGACGTCTCGATCATCGGGAAATCGAGGGTCTCAAGGGCCGTGCCGGCGAGATCCGCCTTCTTGTGCAGGACGAACTGGAAGGTGCCGGTGAGCGAGCACTCGATGGCGGTGCCGCAGAGTTCGGAATCGCCCTGGCTGGCATGCGGATCGCCCACCGAGAACAGGGCGCCCGGCACCGCGACCGGATAGTACATCGTCGCGCCCTTGCCGATGCGCCAGTTGTCGATGTTGCCGCCGGTGTAACTCGGGGGAATCGAGTTCACCATGTCGGCCTCCTTCGGCGCGAGGCCCATGGTGCCGAAATGCGGGCGGATCGGCACCCGCACCCCCTTGAGCACGTCGAAATTGCGCTGCGTCTTGGTGTGGTCGACGGGAATGCCCGGATAATCGATGGTGGGATGCGCCACGCCGAACGGATCGGTGACCCCCGGCCAGCGGAAATTGTACACCGCCTTCGCCCAGTCGCGGGCGCCGCTCGCATCGACTTCATAGATGGTGATGACCTCGCGCGCCCGGTCGCCGGTGATCATGTCCTTGTAGTGGTAGCCCCACCAGGCGGCGGCGTTGCTGCCGAAGCTGCGGCCCTTGAAGGCGGGGTTGGCGCAGGGGCGGGGCGCCACATCGAGGATGCGCACCTCCAGCACGTCGCCGGGCTCCGCGCCGCGGATCGCCACCGGGCCGGTACAGATGTGGACGCCGAGCCCCCCGCCCGGTCCGAGGGGGCCGGTCTCCGGCCCGGCGCCGCGGCGGGCCACACCCTTCTTGTCCTTGGTCCAGAGGAACACGCTCTCGGCGCCGGGATCGCCCGTCACCATGCGCTCGGCATCGTCGTTGGCGTGGTGGGTCAGGGTCTCGATGGTGACGTAGTCGCCGGACGCGATCTCGACCTGGGGCTTCAGCAGTTTCGAGAAATAGCCCCAATGGACGGTCTCGGCGGTGGCCGGCAGATGATAATGCGCCGTCTGCCGGATGCCCTTGGCGCTCGTCTGCGCCAGCGCGGGGCCGACGAGGGACAGGCCGCCGGCCGCCATCGCCGCCGCGCCCCCGGTGGCGACGAAGCCGCTCTTGAGGAAGGCCCGCCGCTCGGGCGCGAGGTCGCCGAGGAAACGGCGGCGATGCTCGGCGAAATGGGTGCAGTTCGGATCGTCACCACGGCACATTGGAATCTCCCGACCGGCCCTTGATCCGAATCCTGTATGCAATCCAGTGGCCAGTTTTCACGCGCCGGATCTCAAGGGAAATCCCGACACGATCCGCTCGCCGGTAGGCGAGGACCGACGGGATGATGGGCGGATGGATTTCCGTCAGGCGGAGCGAACATTCCCCGACGACGCACGTGGACCGGCGCTGATTTCCAGCCTCCCCGAGCGTGTCGGGGAAGCTGGAACGCGTCCCTGGATATCGAAGACACGAACGACTTCACGCTCCCCGCAAAATTCTGCCGGGGCGACGGTGTCCTTGCGCGTGATCCTCATCCTTCACATCTGTTTTCAGGATCTCCTTCCCTGGCTCAATCCCCCACTCTGAAGCCTGTCGTCGCAACGCCACCGGACCTCGACGCCCGCCCGGCCCTGTACAATCAGGTCTCCTGGGGCGCGATCTTCGCCGGCGCCGTGGCGGCCCTCGTAGCGCAGATGATCCTCAACATGATCGGCCTCGGCATCGGCTTGTCGACCCTGGATCCCGCCGGCAACGACACCCCGACCGCCGCCAGTCTGTCCACCGGCGCCGGCCTGTGGTGGGTCGTCTCCGGCATCGTCGCCTCGCTCGCCGGCGGGTTCCTCGCCGGGCGCCTCTCAGGCAAGCCGCTGGCCAGCACCAGCGGTTGTCATGGCCTCGTCTCCTGGGCCGTCACCACCCTGGTCATCGTCTACCTGCTCACCTCGGCGGCCGATTCGGCGCCGTGACTCAGGCCGCCTACGGCGACCGCCTTGTCCGATCCCACCGCTTCCGGGCACACGAACGAAAAAGGCCCCCGAGGAATCGGGGGCCTTTTTCATGGTATCGGCCGCGGAGGACGAGCGACGTCCCGCCTGTTCTTCCTATTCGGAGAGGGGCGTCAGACCCGGCTCGACCGACGCGATCGTCGGCTCGACGGCGCCCGCCTGCGCCTCCACCACCGCCGCGGCGGTGACGTTGACGATGCCGCGCGCCGTCACCGACGGCGACAGGATGTGGGCGGGCCGGGCCGGGCCGATCAGCAGCGGCCCCACGGGCAGGGCGTCGGCCAGGACCTTGGAGAACTGGAAGGCGATGTTGGCCGCGTCGAGATTGGGGAAGATCAGGACGTTGGCAGAGCCCTTGAGGGGCGAGCCCGGCAGCACCCGGTCGCGGATCAGGCCGGACAGGGCGGTGTCGGCCTGCATCTCGCCATCCACCTGGAGGTCCGGCCGGCGACCCTGGATCAGCCCCAGCGCCGCGCGCATCTTCTGGGCCGAGCGGGAATCGGACTGGCCGAAATCCGAGTGGCTGAGGAGGGCGATCTTGGGAGTGAGGCCGAAGCGCGCCACGTGGCCGGCGCAGGCCACCGCCACGTCGGCGATCTCCTCGGCGCTGGGATCGGGCCGGACATGGGTGTCGGCGAGGAAGTAGGCGCCTTCCTTGGTGACGATGAGGCTCATGGCGGCGAAATCGAGCACGCCCGGCGCGAGGCCGATCACGTCGCGGATTACCCGCAGGCGCGTCTCGAACCGGCCCTCCAGGCCGCAGATCAGTGCGTCCGCCTCGCCCCGGCGCACGGCGATGGCGCCGATCACCGTGTTGTTGGTGCGCACCAGGGTGCGCGCGGCATCCGGCGTGATCCCGCGACGCCCGGCAACTTCGAGATAGGTCGCGACATAGTCGCGGTAGCGCGGATCGTCCTCGGGATCGATCAGGTCGAAATCCGTGCCCTGCCGGATCGACAGGCCGAAGCGCTTGATCCGGGTCTCGATCACCCGCGGGCGCCCCACCAGGATGGGTCGGGCCACATGATCCTCGACGATGGCCTGGGCGGCGCGCAGCACGCGCTCGTCCTCACCCTCCGCGTAGAGGACGCGCTTGGGATTCTCCTTCGCCTTGGTGAAGATCGGCTTCATGATGAAACCGGAGCGATGGACGAAGCGGTCGAGACTGTCGGCGTAGGCCTGGATGTTCTCCAGCGGCCGGCCGGCGACGCCCGAATCCATCGCGGCCTGCGCCACGGCGGGGGCGATCCGCAGGATCAGGCGCGGATCGAAAGGGCTCGGAATCAGCGAATGCGGGCCGAAGGGCCGGGCCTCGCCGCCATAAGCGCGGGCGACCACGTCGGACGGAGTCTCGCGGGCCAGCGCGGCGATCGCCTTCACGGCGGCCTTCTTCATCTCCTCGTTGATAGACGTGGCGCCGACATCGAGGGCACCGCGGAAGATGTAGGGGAAGCACAGGACGTTGTTGACCTGGTTCGGGAAATCCGAGCGCCCGGTACAGATCATCGCGTCGGGGCGCTTCGCCTGCGCCAGATCCGGCATGATCTCCGGATAGGGGTTGGCGAGCGCCATGATCAGCGGCTTCTCGGCCATCTTCTCCAGGTATTCCGGCTTCAGGACGCCGCCGGCCGAGAGGCCGATGAACACGTCGGCGCCCGGAATGACCTCGGCCAGCGTCCGGGCCTCGGTCTCCTTGGCGTAGACGTCCTTCCAGCGGTCCATCAGTTCGGCGCGGCCCTTGTAGACCACGCCCTTGATGTCGGTGACGGTGATGTTCTCGACCCTGGCGCCGAGCGACACCAGCAGGTTGAGGCAGGCGAGCGCCGCGGCGCCCGCGCCCGAGGTGACGATGCGGACGTCGGAGAGCTGCTTGCCGGCGAATTCCAGGGCGTTGAGGACGGCCGCCGCCACGATGATCGCGGTGCCGTGCTGGTCGTCGTGGAAGACCGGGATGTTCATCCGAGCCCGGCACTGCTCCTCGACCTCGAAGCACTCGGGTGCCTTGATGTCCTCGAGATTGATGCCGCCGAAGGTCGGCTCCAGGGAGCAGACCACGTCCACCAGCTTGCCGACGTCGTTCTGGTCCACCTCGATGTCGAACACGTCGATCCCGGCGAACTTCTTGAACAGGACCGCCTTGCCCTCCATCACCGGCTTCGAGGCGAGGGGGCCGATATTGCCGAGACCGAGCACGGCGGTGCCGTTGGTAAGCACCGCCACGAGGTTCTGGCGGATGGTGAGTGTGGCGGCCTCCTGCGGGTCGTCGTAGATCGCCATGCAGGCCGCGGCGACGCCGGGGGAATAGGCCAGCGCCAGGTCGCGCTGGTTCCCCAACGGCTTCGTCGCCTGGATCTCGAGCTTTCCGGGCCGGGGTAGGCGGTGGTAGACGAGGGCTCCGGATTTGAGATCGTCGGACATGTTGTCGCCCATGAGCCTCACTCCCTTCATCGCGGGCTCTGACGGCGCCGCGGAGCTTTCCCGCCGGTCTTCGGGATGCATTGATTGAAAACTCTGTTGCACCGCTTGCGGAGTGGGCGCAACCCGCACAACGAAACCCGCCTGCACCTCGCCAAAATGGTGAAAACCCATGGTTTCTCCATCGGCTCGTACTCCTATGGCCGTCCGAAAGTGCGGTTCCCGGAAGCTGGGCGGCACCTTACGATCGGCCGGTATTGTTCCATCGCCGACAGGGTCGAGATCCTCCTCGGCGGCGGCCACCGCCTCGACTGGGTGACCACCTATCCCTTCGCGGCCATGGGGGGACTCTGGCCGGGGGTGGAGGCGCCGGCCGATTATCATGCCTCGCGCGGCGACGTGACCATCGGCAGCGACGTCTGGCTCGGCTCAGGCTGCATGATCCTGTCCGGCGTCACCATCGGGCACGGCGCCGTGGTGGGGGCCCATGCCGTCGTCAGCCGGGACGTGCCGCCCTACGCGATCGTCGCCGGCAACCCCGCGCGGGTGATCCGCCACCGCTTCGATCCGGAGCATGTGGCGGCCCTGCTGGAGACGGCGTGGTGGGACCTGCCCCCCGAGGCGGTGCACGCTCTGGTGCCCCTGCTTCAGAGCGACCGTATCGACGATCTCATCGCGGCGGCACGGGCGGCCAGGGCCGGCGGCGTTGCGGGCGGGGCGTGAATCGCTTACCCGGACCCTTCGTCCCGACGCGTCAACGATCGCTCGACTCCGATCATCGATTCCCAAGGCAACGCCGATGTCCGACACGCCTCCCGACCGCCTCGCGGTGAACCCGACCAGCCCGTTCTACAACGAGGCCATCCTGGAACGCGGCATCGGCATCCGCTTCAAGGGCGTCGAAAAGACCAATGTCGAGGAATACTGCGTCAGCGAAGGCTGGGTCCGCCTGTCGGCCGGCAAGACCCTCGACCGCGCCGGCAACCCGATGACGGTGAAGCTGAAGGGCCCGGTGGAGCCGTACTTTCGCGATGCGGCCGAGGGCGATTCTGCCTCCGCCTGATCCTCGGCCCGCCCGGTCACGGAACGGCCGGCCCGTCGCTCTCCCCGCCCCGGTCTCCCTCGCGCTTGCGCCGCTCCCCGGCGAAATTGCGCAGGGCGGTCTCGACCAGGGCGTCGACCTGAGCCGGGCCGGTGGAGGCCCGGATTACCAGGCTGGTGATCGCGTCGGGATGGTTCTTGCGCTGCTTGGGCGTCCGGGCGTGGTTCGAGATCCGAAGCGCGTAGGTGCAGCCCTCCGGCTTCAGGTAGACGCTGTCGCCGCGCGTGTTGCGTGCGACGACGACGAAGCCCTGCGCCGCGACGCCGGCGACGGCGCGGGCCAGGGCGGCCGTCGGATTGAGCAGGCTCATGCGAGCCCTTCCCGAGCGAGGGCGGTGCGCCCACGGATGGCAGCGAGGGCGCCGGCCGCCGAACCGGCATAGCGCTCGATCAGTGGCCGGCGGAAGCTCAGGGATGCCAAGGCCGCCTTCGGAGCGTTGACCGCGAGCATGGCCGGGCTCGGGTCCGGCAGGCCGTACTTGCGCGAGACATAGGCCCGCGACCAGGCCTGATGCCAGCGGGTGCGGAAGACCCGGCCGGGCTCCGGCGCCGACGAGCGCCCGCGCCCATGCAGGGCGACCGCGCCGTGGACATGGACCAGGGAGCGGCCGGAATCGGCGACCCGGCGGCACAAATCGTCATCCTCGTAGAACAGGAAGATGTTCGGATCGAACCCGCCGAGGGCGAGGAACAGGTCCCGCCGGATCATCAGGCAGGCGCCGGAGAGGAACGGCGCGCAGGCATCGCCGTCGGGCAAGGCTCGGTTGCCGGGTGGGTTGGTGAGGTAGGGCGCGAGCAGCGAGCGTGGCTGGTAGAAGAACCGCCCGTCCGGCTCCATCAGGCGCGGCGCGAGCAGGCCCGCATCCGGATAGGCGGCAGCCGCGCGCAGGAGCGCATCGACCGCGCCGGCCCGCAGCACGATGTCCGGGTTGAGGATGAGCACGCGCTCCGCACGGTCGGCGGCGCGGATACCGATGGTGTTGGCCCGGCCGTAGCCCTCGTTGCGAAGATTGCGGACCACCCTGGCCCCGGCCGCCTCGGCGACGCCCGCCGACCCGTCGCGGCTCGCATTGTCCACGACGATGGCCGGCACGTGCTCGGCTGCGAGCGCCGTGAGACAGGTCGGCAGCGCATGCGCACTGTCATGGCTGACGACGATGGCGACGAGGGAGGGCATGTCGGCCCTGTCAATGTTGGAGGGATCGGGCGCTGCAAACCCTCCCCCTCTGCGGGGGAGGGTGGCCCTCGCGTCAGCGAGGGTCGGGAGAGGGGAGCGCGCAGTCCGGAGAGGTCGCCCCCCCTCTCCAGCCTGCTCCGTAGGTACCCTCCCCCACAGAGGGGGGAGGGTGGTGTGTCGCGGCTCAGCCCTGCTTCTCGGGCAGATTCAACCGGATGTGGAGCTCGCGCAGCTGCTTCGGCGTCGCCTCGGCGGGGGCGCCCATCATCAGGTCCTCGGCGCGCTGGTTCATGGGGAACAGCACCACCTCGCGCAGGTTCTGCTCGCCGCAGAGCAGCATGACGATGCGGTCGATTCCCGGCGCGATGCCGCCGTGCGGCGGGGCGCCGAGCTTCAGCGCGTTGAGCATGCCGCCGAATTTTTCTTCGAGCACCTCTTGGCCGTAGCCGGCGAGACCGAAGGCCTTTTCCATCACCTCGGGGCGGTGGTTACGGATCGCGCCGGAGGACAGCTCCGTGCCGTTGCAGACGATGTCGTACTGGAACGCCTTGATGCCGAGGATCTTCTCGGCCTCGCTCGGATCGAGGGCGAGGAATTCCTCGCGGTCGAAATTCGGCATCGAGAACGGGTTGTGGGAGAAGTCGATCCGCTTCTCGTCCTCGTTCCACTCGTACATCGGGAAGTCGGTGATCCAGCAGAACGCGTACTGGTCCTTGTCGGAGAGGTTCAGTTCGTCGCCGATGCGGATGCGGGCCTTGCCGGCCAGAGCCGCGGCCTTGCCCTCGGTGCCGGCGGAGAAGAACACCGCGTCGCCGGCCTTCGTGCCGGTCTTCTCGCGGATGAGGGCCTGGATCTCCGAAGGGATGAACTTGGCGATCGGCCCCTTGCCGGTGACCGTACCGTTGTCGTCCTCGAAGATGATGTAGCCGAGGCCCGGCGCGCCCTCGGCGCGGGCGAAGTCGTTGAGCTTGTCGAAGAACGAGCGCGGTTGCGTCGCCGCCCCCGTGGCCGGGATGGCGCGGACCACACCGCCGGACTTGATCACCCCCTTGAAGGCCTTGAACTCGACCTCGTCGCGGGCGAACTCGTCCGTCACGTCGGCGATGATCAGCGGGTTGCGCAGATCCGGCTTGTCGACGCCGTATTTCAGCATCGCCTCGGCATAGGGGATGCGCGGGAAGGTCTCGGTGACGCGCTTTCCCTCGGCGAATTCCTTGAAGACGTCGCGCAGGACCGGCTCCACCGAATGGAACACGTCCTCCTGGGTGACGAAGCTCATCTCGATGTCGAGCTGGTAGAACTCGCCCGGCGAGCGGTCGGCGCGGGCATCCTCGTCGCGAAAACACGGCGCGATCTGGAAGTAGCGGTCGAAGCCGGCGATCATCGTCAGCTGCTTGAACTGCTGCGGCGCCTGCGGCAGCGCGTAGAACTTGCCGGGGTGCACGCGGGACGGCACCAGGTAGTCACGGGCGCCTTCCGGGCTGGAAGCGGTGAGGATCGGCGTCTGGAACTCGAAGAAGCCGCCTTCGCGCATGCGGCGGCGGAGCGAATCGATGATCGCGCCGCGCTTCATGATGTTGGCGTGCAGCTTGTCGCGACGCAGATCGAGGAAGCGGTACTTGAGGCGCGTCTCCTCCGGGTAGTCCTGGTCGCCGAAGACCGGCACCGGCAACTCGCCGGCGGGGCCGAGAACCTCGATGTCGTCGATATAGACCTCCACCGTTCCGGTGGGCAGGTCGGCATTCTCGGTGCCGGCAGGGCGCGTGCGCACGCGTCCGTCGATGCGGATCACCCATTCCGAGCGGGCGAGGTTGGCGGTCTTGAACGCCTTCGAATCGGAATCGACCACGCATTGGGTGCGGCCGTAATGATCGCGCAGATCGATGAAGAGCACGCCGCCATGGTCGCGGATGCGGTGGCACCAGCCGGAAAGGCGAACGGTCTCGCCGACGTCGGACGGGCGGAGGGCCCCGCAGGTATGGGTACGATAACGGTGCATGACGGGCTCTTCAGATTGAGCGGCGCACCATTCACGCGAGGGCGGGCAAGTCAAGGTGAAGGCGATCCCAGGAGATCGCGACGGCAGGGCGCGTAAGCGGGAGCCGGGATGAACCCGGAGCGGGCGCCGCCGAGGGGCCGGAGGGGGAGGGACCTTACGAGAACGAGGGTGCATTCCCATATCAAGCCCATGAATGCGAACGCGTTTTTCGACATTTTGCACGAGGCCGCAGTGGCTCCCTCGGCACGCGGGAAGCCCGCGGAACGGGGCGAGCATAAGCCCGGCGTATGGCAGGTCCTGCCGCTCGAAGGCCGGTTCGAGATCGTCTACGAGGATTCCCGCGGTCTCTGGAGCACGCGTGCCCTCGACGCGCGCGAGTTGAGGCTCGGCCCCGGCCGGACGCTGCTCGGCGGCATCGACCGCGCACGCGGCGGTTATCGCGGCTTCCGGGTGGACCGGATGCGGCGCCTGACCGAGGAGGGCGGGCCTCGGAGGAATGCCGGCATCCTCGACTGGCTTCTCGCCCGTGCCGAGGCCCAGCGGCGCGAGCGTGCCGAACTGATGCGCAGCCTCGCGCGCCGCCTGACGAGGGAAGTACAGCACGGGATGTGGGGATAGGCGCGCGCGGTGCGAGATACGATCTCGCCTCGCGCGTCAACCTCCGATATAGCCGGCTCTCATGGATCTCATCGCCACCACGCCGGCTCTCGCCGAGGCCTGCAGCCGTTTCGCCGGACAGCCGTTCGTCACCGTCGACACGGAGTTCATGCGGGAGACGACCTACTACCCCAAGCTCTGCCTCATCCAGATGGCGGGGCCGGACGGGTCGGGTGTGCTCGTCGACCCGTTGTCCCCCGACATCGACCTCGCGCCGTTCTTCGCGCTGATGGCCGACGAGGGCGTGGTCAAGGTGTTCCACTCGGCGCGCCAGGATCTCGAGATCATCTGGCTGCTTGGCGGGCTTCTGCCGCAGCCGTTCTTCGACACGCAGGTCGCCGCCATGGTATGCGGCTACGGCGATTCGGTCTCCTACGAGCAGCTCGTCAACGACGTGGCCAAGGCCAAGATCGACAAATCCTCCCGCTTCACCGACTGGTCGCGCCGTCCGCTCTCCGACGCCCAGTCGAGCTACGCCCTCTCCGACGTGACCCACTTGGTGAAGGTCTACGAGGTGCTGGCTGGGCAGCTCCTCTCCACCGATCGCGGCGAATGGCTCGACGAGGAAATGAGCGTCCTCACCTCGCCGGAGACCTACAAGGCCGACCCGGCCCAGGCCTGGCGCCGGTTGTCCGGCCGCATGCGCAAGCCGCGCGAGATCGCGGTGCTGGCCGAGGTCGCCGCCTGGCGCGAGCGCGAGGCGCAGACCCGCAACGTCCCGCGCGGGCGCATCCTCAAGGACGAGGCGGTGATCGACATCGCCACCTCCGCTCCGCGCAGCGTCGAGGCCCTTGGGCGCCTGCGCTCGATCCCGGCGGGCTTCGAGCGTTCGCGGACCGGAACGGACATCCTCGCCGCCGTGGAGCGCGGCTTCCAGCGCGACCTGTCCGACATCGTCCTGCCCGAGCGCAGCCGGGGTCGGGGCGGCAACGGCGCCGTGGTGGAATTGCTGAAAGTGCTGCTCAAGGCGGTCTGCGAGGCCGAGGACGTGGCGCCCAAGATCGTCGCCACGATGGATGACCTCGAAGCCATCGCCGAAGACGACGAGGCCGACATCGCCGTCCTGCACGGCTGGCGCCGGACGCTGTTCGGCGAGAAGGCGCTCGCCCTCAAGGCCGGCCGCCTCGCCCTGTCGGCCGAAAATGGCCGCATCGTGGTGCGCGAACTGAATTGAACCCGGCCCCAAACGCTCTGCCCCCTCCTGTAGGGAGCGAGCGACGCGGGCGTCGTCCCGGGTCGCTTAATTCGCCTTCGCGCTCACATCCAGCCTGTCGAGGACGGCGCCCGGTGTCGGGGCCGCGCTGAATTCGAGCATGCCGATGCCGCCGGCGTTCTTCGCCTTGGCGCTGAGCAAGAACGTGCCCGGCTTTGTCACGAACTGGCCCAGGGCCGCGCCGATGGCCTTGGCGCCGGCCGAATTGCCGAGGATGGCCGGCACGCCGAACGTGGTGGCGGTGACGTATTCCTGGGTCAGTTCCTCAGGCTTGAGGCTCAGGCTCTTCGACTGCGAGGCGATGAAGCGCTCGAACAGGCCGGTATTCTCGATCCGCAGGTCGAGGGCCTTGGCGGTGGCGCCCAGCATGGCGAAGGTCGAGACGCTCGGATCGGGGTCGAACACCGCAGGTCCGATACCACCGAGGGTGCCGTTGATCGTCACGCTGCCCATGTCCTTGCCCGACACCGATACCTCGCTGAAGGAGAGCTCCTTGGCGGCTTCGTTCCAGGCCGTGTCGGCGACGACGTTCAGGTCGAGGTCGCGGTAGCCATAGGCGCCGAGGGAGCCGAGCCCCGGGATTCCGGCCACCGCCGAGGCGGGAAGGGTGAGACCCGAGAGATTGGCCCGGCCGGTGGTTGGCACCCCGTCGCGCAGCGGGCCGAAGGCGAGGGCGCCGTCGCGCAGGCCGATATGCGTGGGCGCCGTCGCGGCCGGAGGGAGCACGGGCGAGGCGGCGCCGGGGGGCTTCGCGGGGGGCTTGGGCGAAGCGGGCACCTCGTCCGGCGGCAGGTCGAGACTCAGATCCTTGAATGCCAGGGTGCCGAGCGCCGGCGTCATCTGCCGCAAATCCGCTTCGGTGGGCTCCCCGGCCTGGGTCGAAAGCTTGCGCATGGCCACCACGGTCGGGGCAAAGGAGAAGCCCGCGACGCTCAAGCGCGCGAGCTTTCCGGCGGCATCGCCCGCGGTGAAGCCGAGATCTTCCATGCTGAGGCCACCGGAGGACAGGACCATGCGCCCCATGCCGATCGATACGGGCTCGCCGTCCTTCGTCTGGCTGATGGTGAGCCCGGTGGCCTGGACCGAGCCGACGGAGAAGCCGTCGAGAACGTCCGCCATCACCCCGAAGATTCTCGCCCTGTCGGCGGGATTGCCCTGAGCTTGGTCCGCGCGCGCCATCGCGTCCAGCGCGCCCGTCCAGGTCGCCGGAATCTGGCGCCCGCTGAGGTCGGTGCCCTCGATGCGCGCCACCTTCACCACCGTGCCGTCGGCCTCCATCAGCGTATCGGAGACCGAGAACGCGCCATAGAGGCGCATCATCGGGCTCTTGGCATCGCCAGCCTCACCGTAGAGACGCGCCATCGCCGTGAGATCGACGTCCCGCATCTCCATGCGGCCGTAGCTGGCGCTGCGCTTCTCGCCGCCTCCCGCCTCGGCAGCCGTCGCCCCCGCCGCTGCCGCCTGGGCGATGCGGCCGCCGCGCACATCCTTGGCGGTCACGTCGCGGTAGATCACGGTCTGGGTCCTGGGGCCGACCCGTATCTCGGAGCGAAGCTCGGGAATCACGATGCTCGCGGCATCGAACTTCGCGAGACGCGCTGGCAGAGGCTCGGGGCCGGATCTGAGCAGGGCGAGAAGGTCGTCCTTCGTCAGGCGCGTCCCGCTGACGATGACCTGCGGCGCGGTGAGGACCGTGCCGCCGAAGGTCATCGTCACGTTCTGGAGCGTGACGTCCTGCACGGCGGAGGCGGCTTCCTGGGCCGAGACCGGCAAGGGGCCGATCGGGCCGCCGCCGCCGAAGACGAGGAGGGCGCAGACCGAAAGGCCAGCCGTCCGCATGAGAAAGGGACGACCTTGTGGGACGATCATGAGCGGATCCGGGGCGCTGCGAAAAAAGGCGCTTCGTGCAACGGTGCCGCGCCGAACCGCATCCGTGCCGCTTTTTCCACGGCGAGGCAATCGCGCTGCCTCACGCCGTGCTGTGACGGAATGACGAAGCCTCAGAGCGAGAACGAGGTGCCGCAGCCGCAGGAAGAGGTGACCTGCGGATTCTCGATCTTGAAGGCCTGGCCAATCAGGTCGTTGGCGAAATCGATGGTCGATCCGCTCATGTATTCGAGGGAAACCGGATCGACGAGGACGGTGGCGCCGTCCCGCTCGATCACCACGTCGTCCTCGGCCCGCGCCCGCTCGATGTCGAAGGCGTAGGAGAAGCCCGAGCATCCGCCGCCGTTCACGCTGATCCGCAGGGACGCGCCGGGAGGCTCGGCTCCCATGATCTCGTTGATGCGCTTGGCCGCGCGGGGGGTCAGGGTGATGTCGGCCATCGTGATGCTCTTGGGTTCTCGTCGATTGCCAGAAGCGCTAGCCCACACAAGATATGCGCCGTAGAGACGCGCTGCAACGCGGGATGATCGTTGCGCGCGATAGCGCATTCAGGAGGTGACGTGCGGCACAGGGGCGAACGCTGGCGGGCGCGCTACGCCACCGATCCGGCGGCCACGCGCGGGCGGCTGATCCCGGAGGCGATCTCGCCCACGCGCAGCGACTTCCAGCGCGACCGCGACCGGATCATCCATTCGGCCGCCTTCCGCCGCCTCAAGCACAAGACCCAGGTCTTCGTCCACCACGAGGGCGACCATTACCGAACCCGTCTGACCCACACCCTCGAAGTCAGCCAGATCGCCCGTGCGCTGGCCCGCGCGCTCGGCCTCGACGAGGATCTCGCGGAGGCGCTGGCGCTCTCCCACGACCTCGGCCACACCTGTTTCGGCCATACCGGCGAGGACGCGCTCGATGCCCTCATGGCCGCTCACGGCGGGTTCGACCACAATGCCCAGGCCCTGCGGATCGTCACCCGGCTCGAGCGGCGCTATGCCGGGTTCGACGGGCTCAACCTCGCCTGGGAGACCCTGGAGGGCCTCGTCAAGCACAACGGCCCGCTCCTCACGAAGGAGGGCGACCCGACCCCGCGCTGGGCGGCACGGGGCATTCCCGCCGCCATCCTCGAATACAACGCACAGAACGACCTCGACCTCGCCCGTTTCGCCGGGCCGGAGGCCCAGGCGGCGGCTTTGGCCGACGACATCGCCTATGACAGCCACGACCTCGACGACGGTCTGCGGGCAGGCCTGTTCGAACTGTCGGATCTCGACGGCGTCCCCTTCCTCCGGGACATCCTCGACGAAATCGACGCGCTGCACCCGAATCTCGAGGAATCGCGAAAGATCCACGAACTGGCGCGGCGCGTGATCACCCGGTTCGTGGAGGACGTGATCGCCGAGAGCACCCGGCGGATCGAGGCCCTGGCACCGGCTTCCGTCGCCGATATCCGCGCGGCCGACGAGGCGGTCGTCTCCTTCTCGCCGGCCCTGGAGGAGGCGGATGCCGCGATCAAGCGCTTCCTCTACGCGCGGATGTACCGCCACCCGAGCGTGCTGGCGGTGCGGGCGCAGGCGGACATCATCGTCGCGGACCTGTTCGATGCCTTCAGCACGAACCCTGCCCGCATGCCCGAGGAATGGCGGGCCGGGCTCGAGGCGGCGGGGGAGGGGCGCATCGCCCGCCGGGTGGCCGACTATATCGCCGGCATGACCGACACCTACGCGGTGCTCGCCCACAAGCGCCTGTTTCCCACGACGCCGGACCTGCACTGGAGTCCCGAGAGCCGGGGCCTGCCGCTGGCGGAGGGGTAGGGCCGGGATGTCGGGACGATCCATGCGCATCTGCTTCATCGGCGACAGTTTCGTGAACGGGGTCGGTGACGACACCTGTCTCGGATGGACGGGCCGTCTCTGTGCCGAGGCCCGTCGCGCGGGCTGGGACGTCACGCATTACAATCTGGGCATTCGCCGCGACACCAGCCTCGACATTCAGGGCCGCTGGCGCGGCGAGGCCGAAGCCCGCCTGCCCAAGGGGCTGGACGGCCGGCTCGTTTTCGCGTTCGGCGCAAACGATTGCACCCTCATGGATGGCCGAACCCGCGTCGCCCATGACAGCTCCCTCGATGCAACACGGGCAATTCTCGCAGACGCCGCCGGTTGGCGAAAAACCCTGATGATCGGCCCGCTTCCCGTCTGCGACGATCCCTCGACGGATGCACGAATCCTGGCTCTGTCGCGCGACATCGCTCCCCTCTGCGCCCGACTGGGTGTTCCGTTCCTGCCGGTCTTCGGCGTGGCCACGGGATCCGATGCATGGACCAGCGAGGCCGCGGCGGGGGACGGAACCCACCCCAATGCCGGCGGCTACGCGGCCCTGGCCGGCGCCGTGGCCGAGTGGGAGGCTTGGCGCGCCTGGTTCTGAAGCGCCGGGCTGATGGGGGCAGCAAAGGGCGATGGGCGGCCTCCCGTGACACCTGCCCCCCGCATTGGTATGCCGCCGCATTGAGGCGCAGGCCGTCGTGACGATGCGGCTTGGCGCGAGCGGAATAGATATCCCATGAACATCTTCGCCACCTTCGAGACGCGCGTGCGCGAGGCGCTCGAGCGCTTGATCCGGTCCGGGACGCTGCCCGAGGGGCTCGATCTCTCCCGCGTGGTGGTCGAGCCGCCGCGCGATGCCACTCATGGCGACCTCGCCACCAATGCCGCCCTGGTCCTCGCCAAGGAGGCCCGGACCAATCCGAAGGCGCTGGGCGAAGCGCTGGCGGCGGAGCTCCGGCAAGATCCCCGCGTGATCGAGGCGAGCGTGGCCGGACCGGGCTTCATCAACCTGCGCCTGACGCCCGAGACCTATCACGAGGTCGTGCGTGCCGCGCTCGGCGAGGGCACCGAGTACGGCCGAGCCCACCTGCCCGGCGGCAAGGTCAACATCGAATACGTCTCGGCCAACCCCACCGGGCCGATGCATGTGGGCCATGGCCGCGGGGCGGTGTTCGGCGACGCGCTGGCCAACCTGCTCGTGGCGGCCGGCCGCCACGTGACGCGCGAGTACTACATCAACGATGCCGGTGCGCAGGTGGACGTGCTCGCCCGCTCCGCGTTCCTGCGTTACCGCGAGGCGCTGGGCGAAGAGGTCGGCCCTGTGCCCGAAGGCCTCTATCCCGGTGACTACCTCGTGCCGGTGGGCAAGGCCCTCGCCGAGACGCACGGACGCGCACTCCTCGACACGCCGGAATCCGACTGGCTGCCGCAGGTGCGGGCGGATGCCATCGCCGCGATGATGGACCTGATCCGGGGCGATCTCGCCCGGCTCGGCATCCACCATGACGTGTTCTTCTCGGAAGCCACCCTGAAGGAGGCGGTGCCCGCTCTTCTGGCGGAGCTTCGTGAAAAGGGCCTCGTCTACGAAGGCCGGCTGCCGCCGCCGAAGGGCCAGCTGCCCGAGGATTGGGAGGACCGCGAGCAGACCCTGTTCCGCACCGTGGAGTTCGGCGACGACGTCGACCGGCCGCTGCTGAAGTCGGACGGCTCGTTCACCTACTTCGCCTCGGACATCGCCTATCATCGCGACAAGATCAGGCGCGGCGCCACCGACCTCATCGACGTCCTCGGCGCGGATCACGGCGGCTACGTCAAGCGCATGCAGGCGGCGGTGAAGGCGGTGAGCGACGGGAACGCCACCCTCGACGTGAAGCTTTGCCAATTGGTGCGGCTCCTTCGGGCCGGCGAGCCGGTGAAGATGTCCAAGCGCGCCGGCGAGTTCATCACCCTCGCCGAGGTGGTCGACGAAGTCGGCCGCGACGCGATCCGCTTCATGATGCTCTACCGCAAGAACGACGCGACCCTGGACTTCGACCTCGCCAAGGTGGTGGAGCAATCCAAGGACAACCCGGTCTTCTACGTCCAGTACGCCCATGCCCGCTGCGCCTCGGTGTTCCGGCAGGCGCGCGAAGCGATGCCCGGCGAGGACTTTTCCGTCGCCGGCCTCGCGGATGCGGATCTGACGCTGCTGGCCGATTCCGCGGAAATCGAGATCATGCGGCTCATCGCCCAATACCCGCGGGTGATCGAAGCGGCGGCGGCGGCACACGAGCCACACCGTGTGGCATTCTACCTCTACGAGCTGGCAAGTTCCCTGCATGGTTTCTGGAACAAAGGCAAAGACCTGCCGCAATTACGGTTTATTAATCCAAACGACCGAAACTCGACACGGGCAAGACTGGCCCTCGTGGAGGCTTTGAGAGGCGTCGTCGCCTCCGGCCTCGCGGTCTTGGGTGTCACCGCGCCGGATGAAATGCGGTGAGGTGATCTCGGCGTGAAGAGGAATGCTGCCATGACGACGAACGCTTCGCGAGCGCCTGTCGATTTCGACGCCTTCGCGCGTGACTTGCAGCCCACGACGCCGCCCCAGCCGCAGGCCCAGCCTGCGGCCAAGCCCGATCCGCTGGCGGAACTCGCCCGCATCGTTGGCCAGGACGACCCCTTCCGCGCCCTCCTCGAAGCCCGCGATTCCCGTACCGCGCCCCAGCCGCAGGGCCAGGGCGGGCGGAGGGAGCCGATCTTCCACGACGAGGCACCGGCAGCCGCCCCGTCGGCCCATTCCGGGTCACCTGCGGCCTATGCACCTGCGCCTGCGGCCTACGCCCAGCATCCTCAGTACCAGTCCGAATCGGAGGCCTCGCTCTCGGCTCATCCGGCCGATGCCTTCGACCAGTATCTCGCCTCCGTCGATCACAGCGCCTATGCCGACGGGGTCCACGATCCCCGCGGATCGGAGGCCTATGCGCCGGAGCAGGAAGACCGCCTCAACCGCGCGGCCGAACGGCCCCGCCAGCGCAGCCGCCTCGTCTCCGTGGGTGCCGGCCTCGGCGTGCTGGTGGTCTGCGTCACCGGCGCGCTCACCTGGCGCGGCCTGCATTCGAGCCAGGGCGACGGCACCGTGCCGACGATCCTGGCTGACAAGGCTCCGCTGAAGATCGCCCCGCAGAAGGCGGACGGCGTCGAGATTCCCGACCAGAACAAGCAGATCTACGATCGCAACGCCAAGGACGGCCAGATCCGCATCGTCAACCGCGAAGAGCAGCCGGTCGACGTCGCGCAGGCCGCCCGTTCCGCCCAGCGCGCCGGGGAGGGCGGAGCCACGCCCTCGACCGGGCAGGGCGGCAATACGGCCCCCCTCACCGAAACCCTCGGCGAGCCACGCCGGGTGCGGACCGTCTCCGTCAAGCCGGATACGCCTCCGCCGCCGCCCCAGCGCGAGGCTTCCGCCGCCCAATCCGTGATCCCCACGATGACGCTTCCGGGCGATAACGGCGGCTCCACCAGCGGGTCGATGCATCCGCGTGTCGGAAAGCTGCCGACGGCGACGCCCGGAGCGACCGACGAAGCTGCGGTACCCGAGCAGGCCGCCCCCGCTCCCCGCGTGAAGGCCCCGCAGCGCGTTAGCGCCGTCGCTCCCGATGCGACGTCCGCCCTGCCGACGCCCGCCCCCGTTCCGGCGGCTTCGACCGCGCCGGTCAGCGGGTATTCGGTCCAGCTCGGGGTGCGCACCAGCGAGGCCGAGGCTCAGGCCGCCTTCAAGCAGATGCAGGGCAAGTTCAGCCAGCTCTCCGGCAAGCCCGCCCTGATCCGTCAGGCCGAGGTCAGCGGCAAGACGATCTACCGCGTCCGCGTCGGCCCCCTGGCCAAGGCCGAAGCCACCACCCTCTGCACAGAGTTGCAGGGCGCTGGCGGCCAGTGCTTCGTGGCCAAGAACTGAGCCAAGGGAATTGAGTTTCGGGATCCGGGCCTGAGGATTCCAGGCCGAGGGAGCCGAAGCGAAGACCTCGAAGGCGATCGTCGACGCCTCGCATCCCGGTGGCGCTTCGTGCGAGCCCCGCCCGGGCGAGGACCGCCGCGACCGGAACGAGCAGGGGCGGACGTCCCTCGGATCGTCTGTCCATTCAAGCCGAGCAGCATACCCCATGACCACTCGCGCCCTGATCCTCGGCTGTGCCGGCCGGACCCTCTCGGACGAGGAGGCCGCGTTCTTCCGCGATGCGCAGCCCTGGGGCTTCATCCTGTTCAAGCGCAACATCGGCTCGCCGGACGAAGTGAGGGCGTTGACCGATGCGCTGCGGGCCACGACGGGCCGGGCCGACACGCCGATCCTGATCGACCAGGAGGGCGGACGGGTGCAGCGGATGGGGCCGCCGCACTGGCCGTCCTATCCGGCGGGCGCCCGTTTCGGCCGGCTCGACGGGTCGGGCATCGCCATGGCGCGCCTCGGCGCGCGGCTGATGGCGCACGATCTCGCCTCGGTGGGGATCAACGTCGATTGCGCGCCCGTTCTCGACGTGCCGGTGGCCGGTGCCCACGACATCATCGGCGACCGCGCCTACGGCACCGATCCGCACGCCGTCATCGCCCTGGGGCGCGCGGTGGCCGAGGGGCTGATGGAGGGGGGCGTCCTCCCCGTCATCAAGCACATCCCCGGTCACGGCCGCGCCGCCTGCGACAGCCACATGGACCTGCCCGTGGTGGAGGCAGAGGGCGTGAGCCTGGCCGCCCACGATTTCGTTCCCTTCCGCGCCCTGGCGGACCTGCCGATGGCGATGAGCGCCCACGTGGTCTACGCCGCCCTCGACCCGCACCATCCCGCCACGCAGTCCAGCGTGGTGATCGGACAGGTGATCCGCGGCCTGATCGGTTTCGACGGACTGCTCATGACCGACGACCTTTCGATGAAGGCACTGGACGGCACCTTTCGCGAGAAGGCCGAGAAGGCATTCGCCGCCGGAATCGACGTCGCTCTCCATTGCAACGGCGATCGGCAAGAGATGCAGGCCGTTCTCGAAGGCACGCCGATCCTGTCCGGCGAAGCCCTGCGCCGCGCCGAGGCCGCCCTGGCCCGGCTCGCACCGCAGGAGGAGTTCGACGTCGCCGAGGCGCGCTCGCGCTTCGAGGCGGGCCTTTCCGCCCAGGCATGAGCGCGATGCTCCCGACGCGTTTATGACGCACTGCACAATTGCCTCAGATGCCGCGAATGCCGTGGCCAGAGACCCCGTGGTTCTTGTGTTCGCTTCCTCCCATCCCTAGTTTCCCGACAATCCGTCGTGAGAGGGCGTCGCTGGGCAGGCGACCGCATGGGCGCAGGAGTTTGCCATGGGCAGCATGAGTATCTGGCACTGGATCATCGTCGCGGGCATCGTGATGCTGCTGTTCGGGCGCGGCAAGATCTCCGACCTGATGGGCGACGTCGCCAAGGGCATCAAGGCCTTCAAGAAGGGCATGGCCGAGGATGAGACGCCTGCCGGGCAGGCGCCGGCCGTGCCGCCGCCGAGCAACGGCGAGCCCGTTCGCACCCTGCCTCACCAGGGCGAGCCGGCCACCGCCAGCCACGTTTCGGCCGACCGCAAGGTCGTCTGAGACCGTCAAGGCGACATCGGCGGTCCTGGACGGGATCGCCCGAAGTTCGTGTGAGCGAAATCGCCCGACGGAGATTGGTCTTGCGTGAACCATGCTAGGCCGTCGGTCGTGACGAGGCATAGGCCATCGGCCGCGGGACGAGCGACACCATGTTCGACATGAGTTGGGGCGAGGTGATGCTGATCGGCGGCGTCGCCCTCATCGTCATCGGGCCCAAGGATCTTCCCAAAGCCCTGCGCACCGTGGGCCAGGTGACGGGCAAGATGCGTCGCATGGCCGGCGAGTTCCATGCCCAGTTCAACGAGGCGATCCGCGAGGCCGAGTTCGACGAGGTCCGCCGCGAAGTCGACGGTATCAAGCGTTCCGCGAGTACGATGGGGCCGAGCTTCAATCCGGTCCAGACCATCCGCGACGAGATCCGCGGCGCCGTGGACGGACGCTCGCAATCGAGCACGCAGCCCCTGGCCAACGTGGCCGCCAAGCTCGCCGAGAACGACCCGCCCGCGCCGTCCGAGCCGTCGATCCAGGCTCCCGCATCGGCTGAGCCGGCGCACGTCGAGCCACCGCCCCCGCCGGATTACGCGCTGCCCGATCTCCCGCCCCGGACTGCCATGGCCCCGACCGAACCCTCCACCAAGCCTACCGAGCCCGGCGCTGCCTCATGATCGATCCGGTCGACGAATCCGAGGTGGAGGCATCGCGCGCGCCGCTCCTCGACCACTTGATCGAATTGCGCTCGCGGCTGATCAAGTCCCTGGCGGCCTTCGTCGTGATGTTCTTCGCGTGCTTCTTCGTCTCGCGGCACATCTACAACATCCTGCTCCACCCCTACGTCTCCATCGTCGGCCCGGAGAAGGCACAGCTCATCGCGACGCATTTCCTCGAACAGGTGTTCACCAACATCAAGCTCAGCGTGTTCGGCGCGGGTTTCCTCGCCTTCCCGGTCATCGCGACGCAGATCTACGCCTTCGTGGCGCCCGGCCTCTACCGCAACGAGCGTCAGGCCTTCCTGCCCTATCTCGTGGCGACGCCGATCTTCTTCGTTCTCGGCGCACTGGTGGTGTTCTTCCTGGCGATGCCGCTGCTCATCCAGTTCTCGGTGAGCCTGCAGCAAGTCGGCCAGCCGGGTGAAGCGACGATCTCGCTTCTGCCGAAGGTGGACGAGTATCTCTCGCTCATCATGACCCTGATCTTCGCCTTCGGGCTGGCGTTCCAGCTGCCGGTGATCCTCACCCTGCTCGGCCAGATCGGCGTGATCGACACCGTCTTCCTGCGCGAGAAGCGCCGCTACGCCATCGTCCTCGTCTTCGTGGCGGCCGCGATCCTGACGCCGCCCGACGTGATCTCGCAGCTGTCGCTGGCCCTGCCGATGCTCCTCCTCTACGAGGCCTCGATCTTCTCGGTGGCCCGCGTCGAGCGCCGCCGCAAAGCCAAGCGGGTCGCGGAAGGGCTGGAGCCGTAGGAGGGCTTCTCCTCCTCGTCCGTTGCCGGTATCGTCCTTCGCAAATGACGCTCTCGATGCGGGCCGTTCGATGCGATGAACAAGACGCTGGTCTTCACGTCAGGCGCCGGGCGTGCCTTCTGGAAGCTTCCGTCGGAGGTACAGGAGACGTTGAACCAAAAGCTCTTTCTCTACGGGCTGACCGGCGAAGGTGATGTGAAACGGTTGGTTGGTGTCAATGCCTTGCGACTGCGCGACGGCGAGTACTGGATCGTGTTCGAGGAATCGGCGACGGCTTTGACGATCGTCGCCGTCGGCCATCGGCGTTCGATCTATCGTTGAGAGGAGGCGATGCGTGAAACCGCAAATCCTGACAACTGCGGCGGGCGAGGAACTCGTCGTTCTGGCACGACACGACTACGACGTGCTGCTCGCCCGCCTCGGTGACGAGGAGGCGGAGGATCGCCTTTCGGCCGAGATTGCGATGACGGTGAAAGCGGCGATCGCCGAAGGGACAGAGATTCTGCTGCCCACTTGGCTCACGGATCGGATGGCAGCCGATGGCAGTCCGGTCAGGATCGTGCGCGAGCATTTTGGGCTCTCATCGAGCCGGATGGCGTCCAAGGCCGGCATGACCACAGACCACCTCGCGGATATCGAAGACGGTGGACAAACTCCGTCGCCTGCTATGCTCGATGCGATCTCGCTGGCCGTCGCGCTCGACCCACGCGTACTGCGGGGCCTGTACCACCCTCCGGGTGAAGCAGCCTGAGGCGAAGCTTTCGCGCGGCCGAAAAGACTGGAATTGTAGCAGTACCACTACTCTCGCCCCCGACTTGATTTTGAGGCGCCGCGAGGCGGCCTCGGAAGAGACCTCCAGTTCGCGCCGTGGTGTCTGAAGTCCTTCGCTGGCGCTTCGACGCCTCGCGGTGAGGTCGTGGGATAGGCGGGGGCTACACCAGCCCGGCCTTGTCGGGGTCGCCCCGATGCTGCAAAGCGTCGGCGACTCACAGCGAACCGAGCCGCCCATGCACGACATCCGCGCCATCCGCGAGAATCCGCAAGCGTTCGACGAAGCCCTGCGCCGTCGCGGCCTCGACGCGCTCTCGGCCGAGCTGATCGCCCTCGACGACGCGCGCAAAACCGCCACCTCGGCGGCGCAGGCCAACCAGGAGCGGCGCAACGCGCTGGCCAAGGAGATCGGCGGCGCGAAGAAGGCGAAGGACGAGGCGCGTGCCGCCGAGTTGATGGAAGAGGTGGCGCGGCTGAAGGAGGAGGGGCCCGCCCTGGAGGCGGCCCAGACGGAGGCCGGCAAAGTCCTCGACGACCGCCTCGCGGCGATCCCCAACCGCCCGAACCCGGAGGTGCCGGAAGGCGCCGACGAGCACGGCAATGTCGAGCACCGCGCCTTCTCCGGCAGCCGGACCAAGCTCGCCACCGGCCGCCAGCATTTCGAGCTCGGCGAGGCCTTCGGCCTGATGGATTTCGAGGCGGCCTCGCGCATGTCCGGCGCGCGGTTCGTGGTGCTCAAGGGCCAGCTCGCGCGGCTGGAGCGGGCGCTCGGGCAGTTCATGCTCGATCTTCACACCGGCGAGCACGGCTACACCGAAGTGGCGCCGCCGATCCTGGTGCGCGACGAGGCGATGTTCGGCACTGCGCAGTTGCCGAAGTTCCGGGACGACCAGTTCCGGGCCGGAGAGGAGCACTGGCTCATCCCCACGGCCGAAGTCCCCCTCACCAACCTCGTGCGTGAATCGATCCTCTCCGAGGACGAGCTACCCTTACGCTTCACCGCGCTGACCCCGTGCTTCCGCGCCGAGGCCGGGTCGGCCGGGCGCGACACGCGCGGCATGCTGCGCCAGCACCAGTTCAACAAGGTCGAGCTCGTCTCGATCACCACGCCCGATCAATCCGCCAACGAGCACGAGCGGATGCTCGGCTCGGCCGAGGCGATCCTGAAGAAGCTCGACCTGACCTACCGGGTGATGACGCTCTGCACCGGCGACATGGGCTTTGCCAGCCAGAAGACCTACGACATCGAGGTCTGGATGCCAGGGCAGGAGACGTTTCGCGAGATCTCGTCCTGCTCGGTCTGCGGCGACTTCCAGGCGCGGCGGATGAACGCGCGCTACCGCCCGAAGGAGGGCAAGGGCGCACAATTCGTGCATACCCTCAACGGATCGGGCGTCGCGGTCGGCCGCGCCCTCATCGCCGTGATGGAAAATTACCAGAACCCGGACGGCAGCGTCACCATCCCGTCGGTTCTCAAGCCCTACATGGGCGGCATCGAGAAGATCGAAGGGCTCAAGAGCTGATGCGCATCCTGGTCACCAACGACGACGGCATCCACGCGCCGGGCCTCGAAACCCTGGAGGGCATCGCCCGGACCCTGTCCGACGACGTCTGGGTCGTGGCGCCCGAGAGCGATCAGTCCGGCGTCTCGCACTCCCTGTCGCTCAACGATCCCCTGCGCCTGCGCCAGGTCTCCGAGAAGCGCTTCGCCGTGAAGGGCACGCCCTCCGATTGCGTGATCATGGGCGTGCGCCACATCCTCAAGGACCACGGGCCGGACCTCGTCCTGTCCGGGGTCAATCGCGGCCAGAACGTCGCCGAGGACGTGACCTATTCGGGTACCATCGCAGCGGCGATGGAGGGCACCATCCTCAACGTGCGCTCCATCGCCTTGAGCCAGGCCTATGGCGCGGGCGGGCGCGGGGCGATCAAATGGGCCTGCGCCGCCCATCACGGGCCGGGCGTGGTGAAGAAGATCCTGGAGATCGGGATCGAGCCCGGCATCGTCGTCAACGTCAACTTCCCCGATTGCGAGCCAGAGGAGGTCGCGGGCACCTCCGTGGCCGCGCAGGGGATGCGCAATCAGGCGCTGCTCGCCATCGATGCGCGCCATGACGGACGCGGCAACCCGTATTTCTGGCTCGCCTTCGCCAAGGCGCGGTTCGAGCCCGGCCACGGCACCGACCTGAAGGCCATCGCGGAGAATCGCATCTCGGTGACGCCGCTGCGCCTCGATCTCACCGACGAGCCGACGCTGACGCGCTTCGCCCAGGCCTTCGCCGAGTGAGACGCCCCGGCCTTCGCGCGGCGCAAGCGCGACCGCGTGTCGGCGCCCCCATGCCGGATCGCGGACGTTCCGGGAATCGGACCATCCGCACACAGCCGTGAGACGACGTCCATGACGATGGAAGGCTCGGTCGAGGATGCCGCCTTCGTCATGGCCCTGCGCGGCCTCGGCGTGCGCGACACCGATACCCTGCGGGCGATGGAGCGGGTGCCCCGCGCCCGTTTCGCGCCCCGCGAGCACCGGGATCTCGCCCGGCGGGACGTGGCCCTGCCGCTCGCCTGCGGACAGACCATGTCGGCGCCCACCGTGGTCGCCGCGATGCTCACCGCCCTGAAGGTGAAGCCCGGCGCCCGCATCCTCGAGATCGGCACCGGCTCGGGCTACGTCACCGCCCTGCTCATCCGCCTCGGCGCCGCCTCCATCCTGAGCGTCGAGCGTTACGCCACCCTGGCGGAGGATGCCGTCTCGGCCCTCGACCCGGAGGACCGGGTGATCGCCCGTGTGGAGGTCGGCGACGGCCTCGATCCCGACGTCGCAGGGGAGGGGGCGTTCGACCGCATCCTGGTCAACGGCACCCTGCCGGCCATGCCCGCCCATCTCGACTCCCTCCTGGCGCCCGGCGGCAGGCTGGTGGGCGCTCTCGCGCAGTCGGGCGGGGCGCGCCTCGTCCTCGCCGATCGGGGCGGGGAGGGCGCCGTCGTTAAAAATCTCGGTGTCCAATTAAGGCTGGCGCCCCTCACACCCGGCAGAGCCTTCGTTCTCTAGGTAACAGGAGAAGGCCCGGCTCCAGGGACCCAAATCCTTGATCCATCACGATCTTATCGCCGGGCACAGCCGCGGTCGATTTGGATCGAGCCGGGACGTGCCTGCCAGGAAAGTTCCTTCGACGCCGAAAACGTGGTGAACGGGAACGGTTGTTTAACCTGAATCCCGTTTGAATGACGTCATCAAGTTGCGTCAGGCAAACAGGTGCGTCGATGCGGGTTCGCGGGACTGGTCTAGGGTTGAGGACGCTGTCGCGTTTCGCGCTCATCGGTGTGATCGGCGGCAGTGCCGCCGGATGCTCAACCGATGCGTCGCGGTTGGGCGACCCCTTCGGGAACCCCTTCGCCTCGAATGTTTCGAGTGAGCCGAGCGCCACGGGCAGCCTGCCCGATGACGGCGAGATGGCTCCGGCTCCGGCGGTACGGACCCCCAGGATCCAGTCGCAGGCCCTCGGTGCGCCGATGTCGCCGCGTCCGCTGGCCGCGACGCCTCCCATGGCCACGGGCCGCGTCGCCTCCACCGCGCCGTCCTCCGGGATGGTCTCCGGCATGAACCCCTCGGGAATGAATCCTGCGGGCATGAATCCGGATGCCGGCCGCGGCATGGTCGCGACGCCGCGCACCGTTCCTGCGGCGCCCCCGCCGCGCATCCCGTTCAATGCCGGGGCCAAGGCCGCGGAGGCCAGGGCCGCCGAGGCGAAGGCCGCGGAAGCGAAGGCTCGTGCCGAGGCTGCCCGCGCCGAGGCCGCGCGCCAGGACAGCGTCCGCCAGGAAGCCGCCCGCAGGGAATCCGAAGCCCGGACGCTGGCTGCGGCCAAGACTGCCGCCGAGGCCAAAAAGATCGCCGAGGCGAACAAGGCGTCGGAGTCCAAGCGCGCCGTGGAAACCAAGAAGCTGGCGGAGGCCAAGCTCGCGGCCGATGCCAAGCATGCGGCCGAAGCCAGGAAACTCGCGGAGGCCAAGAAGGTCGCTGAGGTGAAGAAGGCCGCCGAGGCGAAGAAGCCCGTCGAGGTCGCCAAGGCCGAGGCTCCGAAGGTCGATCCCGCCAAGGCGAAGGCCGAGGCCGCCCGCAAGGCCGCGGACGCCGAGGCCAAGCTCGCCAAGGCCGAAGCCGCCAAGGATGCGGCCAAGAAGGTCGCCGAGGCCAAGGCCGCCGACTTGGCAGCCGCCAAGGCCAAGACCGCGCCGGTCAAGGTCGCCTCACTGACGCCCGTGCCCGAGAAGGCCGAGCCCGCCAGCACAGGCTCCGTCGCGGCTCCCGCCGCCGAGCCCGACCAGTCGTTCCGTTGGCCCGCCAAGGGCCGGGTGATCTCCGGCTACGGCACCAGCGGCAACGAGGGCATCAACATCTCGGTGCCCGAGGGTACGGCGGTGAAGGCCGCCGAGGACGGCACGGTCGCCTATGCCGGCTCGGACGTGAAGGGCTACGGCAAGCTGGTGCTGGTTCGCCACACCAACGGCTACGTCTCGGCCTACGCCCATAACGGCGAACTCGACGTCCGCCCCGGCGAGAAGGTCAAGCGCGGCCAGACCATCGCCAAGTCCGGCGCCTCGGGCAACGTGACTTCGCCCCAGCTGCACTTCGAGATCCGCAAGGGTGCGACCCCGGTCGACCCGATGCCGCACCTCGCCAGCAACTGAGCGGATTACCATTCACACAACGAACGGCGGCTCCCAGGAGCCGCCGTTTTCATTTGTGCTCTGCTGCTTTGCGAACGCTCGAAGACGGCGGGGCCGTTAGCGCAGATCAGCGATGGCGTGCCTCGCAGAACCGGTCATCGCGTTCGAATGCCTCGGCAAGCCGATCCGCCACCATCCTGACGGCCGGCGCCTTGCGGATGTCCTGATGCTGCGCGAGCCAGATTTCGCGTGTCGGAAGAGGGCCATCGAAGGGGAGGCGCTGGAGCTGACCCTCGAAGGGTCCGATCATGAACTCGGGAAGCAGCGCAATCCCCATTCCAGACAGTGCGGCTGCCCGCTGTCCGGTGATGTCGTCGATCCGAGCCGCGAACCCGTCGCTGCCGGCCTGCTCGATCAGCCAACGCTGTTGTGGCAGCGTATCGAAGCGGTGCGAGTAGCCGATGAACCGGCGACGGGCATTGCCGGGGTCGTAAGTCTTCGCGGCGACCAGAGCGAAGCGCATGATTCCAAGGCGCCGCCGAGCATGCGAACCCTCCTCAGGTCGCGTCAGCCGGATCGCGAGATCGGCTTCGAGCCGGTCGAGGGAGACCAGCGGGACGCCGCTCGCGATGGTCAGGACGATCCCGGGATGTTCCGTGCCAAGGGACGCCAGCGCCGGCACGACGACCTCATTGGCGAGGCCCGGTGTCACCGCCACCACAACTTCGCCCGACAGGAGTTGCCGTGCTCCTTTCGCATGCCTGATCAATGAAACGGCATCGTCGGCCATGCGTGCCGACAAGACGCCGAGCTCCCGGCCCGCCGTAGTGAGGATGGCTCCCGTCGCCATGCGGTCCACCAAGCGCAGGCCGAGCACTTCCTCCAACCGGGCCAGACGGCGACTGACCGTGGCATGACTGACACCGAGCCTGCGGGCCGATGCCGAGAGCGAGCCCTCCATCGCCACGGCGTGGAGAATACGCAAGTCATCCCAATCGATATCCCGTTCGGACATGCTGCTCATTTCCGTACAAGACTTGGGTGAAACTGCTCATTTTTGTGCAGCAGCCCAGGTGGTACCCCGTTCGGCGGAGGATGATTCCATGTCGAACATGTTGCTTGGCGCCGTATTGCTGGCTCTGTCTACGCCTGCCGTCGCCCCACGCACCCTCTTGGAAATAGCGGGAGCCCGCCCCCCGGCCTTGGACAAGACTCGTGCCGCGCTCGTCATCATCGATGCGCAGAAGGAGTATCGATCCGGCGTGCTACCTCTGCCGGGGTTCGATCCAGCCGTTACTCGGATCGTGGAACTACGGGATTGGGCGCATGCGAACGGCGTTCCGGTGATCCATGTCCGGCATGTGGCCAAAGCCAATTCGGCCGCCTTCGCCGAGGGGTCGGCTGGAGCCGAGTTCATACCCGAATTGACCCCGATACAGGACGAGATGGTCGTGACGAAGCGCCTTCCCAACAGCTTTGCAGGAACCGATCTCGACGACATTCTTCATCGCGAGCGGCGCGGCCTGTTAATCCTCGCCGGCTTCATGACTCACATGTGTGTGGAGGCAACCGCCCGCTCGGCACTGGATCGGAATTATGAGAGCTTCGTCGTGGCCGATGCGACAGCAACCCGCTCTCTGCCGGCAGGGAGCGGTTCCATCGCCGCGGAAGAGGTTAAGCGCAACGCCCTTGCGGCTATCGCTGACCGCTTTGCCTGGATCGTCCCCACCTCCTGGGTGACCGGCCGGTAGCCGCGCTCGCACACTATCCGCCTCCCGATCACGGACCGCCTCGAGACCGTATTGGGCATGCCCCTGCCATCCGAGGCTCATCCGCGCGCAAGCCCCAGATCTCTCTCCGCTCGCGCTCGATGTATCCGGAAAATCGACCTCCCGGCATACCGACGCGACGGCGGTCGGCCACGTTCAATCGAGCCGCTGTCCCAGCCGCCCCGCGAGGTCCTGGATGAACTGAAAGGCGGTGCGGCCGGAGCGCGAACCGCGGGTGGTGGCCCATTCCAGGGCCTCGGCCCGTACCGTATCCGGGTCGGCCTTCAGCCCGTGGCGCTCCACATAGGCGCGGATCATGGCGAGGTACTCGTCCTGGCTGCATTTGTGGAAGCCGAGCCAGAGGCCGAAGCGGTCGGAGAGCGAAACTTTCTCCTCCACAGCCTCGCCGGGATTGATCGCGGTGGAGCGCTCGTTCTCCACCATCTCACGGGCGAGGAGATGCCGCCGGTTGGAGGTGGCGTAGAACAGCACGTTGTCGGGTCGGCCCTCGATGCCGCCGTCGAGAGCCGTCTTGAGCGACTTGTACGATGTGTCGTCGCCATCGAAGGACAGGTCGTCGCAGAACACGATCCAGCGGTGCGCATCGCCGCGCAGGGTCGCCATGAGGTCGGGCAGGGCCTCGATGTCCTCGCGGTGGATCTCCACCAGCTTCATCGGTAGCTCACCCTCCGCCCGCTCCGCGTTGATCCGGGCATGGGCCGCCTTCACCAGGGACGACTTGCCCATGCCGCGCGCGCCCCAGAGCAGGGCGTTGTTGGCGGGCAGGCCTTTGGCGAAGCGCGTCGTGTTGTCCACGAGGATGTCGCGGGCCCGGTCGATGCCGGTCAGCAGATCGATCTCCACCCGGTTGACCTTCGGCACCGGGATCAGACGGCGGTCCGATCCCCAGAGGAAGGCATCCGCCGAATTCAGGTCCAGGGCCGGCTTCGCGGCCGGGGCGGAACGCTCCAGGGCGGCGGCGATCCGCTCGAGGACGGGCAGGATCGCGTCGAGCATCGCCCGGTCGGCAGGTGGGGTCGAGGTCATGGCGTCTCGAAACTCCTTGGATGTGCTGTCGAGCGCGTCCATACGGACAATGCGGCGGAAAATCACGGGTGCGGCATCGGGTGCGGGCCATCCGATCCGCGCATCCTGCGGACGCGCCGTTGCTTTCACCAAGTGCATGGCTATAGTCCGCGCGCTTTTCGACCTGTCCTGACGCGCCCATACCCGCCTGCGCGCGACTCCCCAGGACCGGCTCAGCCCAAGGAGTCACCCGCTTGATTACCCCCGCCTTCGCGCAAGGGGCCACCGCGGCCGCTGGCGGAGCGGACATCGCCTTGCAGGTGGTGCCGTTCGTCCTCATCTTCGTCATCATGTACTTCCTGATCCTCCGCCCGCAGCAGCGCCGCGTGAAGGAGCATCAGGCCCTCGTGAAGAACGTGCGCCGGGACGACACCATCGTCACCACCGGCGGGCTGATCGGCCGCGTCACCAAGGTCGCCGACGAGGCCTCCGAGATCGAGGTCGAGATCGCCCCGAACGTCAGGGTGAAGATCGTCCGCACCATGATTTCGGAAGTCCGCGTCAAGGGCGGTCCCGTCAAGGCGGCCTGAGATCCCGGGGCCGTCACGCGTGGCGGCCTTGTGCACCGCTTGAAGATGCCGGTGAAAACACCGGCATCGTAAGAAGAAACGGAACGGGCGGATGCTGCGCTTTTCGAGAACCAAGATCGTCGCGACGCTGGCCGTCATCCTCATCGGCCTGAGCCTCGCCGTGCCGAGCTTCTTCTCGGCCGAGCAGCGCAAGGGCTTCATGGCGTCCCTGCCGGGCTGGTTCCCGAGCTGGATCGTGCCCCAGCGGGCCATCGTGCTGGGGCTCGATCTCCAGGGCGGCTCGCAGATCCTCCTCGAAATCGACCGGAACGACCTGATCCGCTCGCAGACCACGGGTCTGCGCGACGACGTGCGCCGCACCCTGCGCGAGGCCGGCATCACCCCCGAGGGCGGCATCCAGCTGATTCCGCGTGGCGTCCAGATCCGCATCTCCGATCCGGCCAACCGCGCCAAGGCCCTGCCGAAGCTGCGCGAACTGTCCCAGCCGATCTCCAACGCCATGGTGGCCCAGGCCGGCGGCCAGACCCTCGACGTCACAGACCGGCCCGACGGCACGATCCAGTTGCTGCTCACCGATGCTGGCCTCACCGACCGCACCCGCCGGGCCGTGACGCAGGCCATCGAAGTCATCCGCCGCCGCATCGATTTCGGCGGCACCAAGGAGCCCTCGATCCAGCAGCAGGGTGCCGACCGCGTCCTCGTCCAGGTCCCCGGCCTGCAGGACCCACAACAGCTCGAGGATCAGCTCGGCAAGACCGCCAAGCTCGAATTCCGCATGCTGGCCGATTCGCCCTCCGGCGATGTCGACATGCTCACCAACAAGGACGAAGGCGGCGGCAAGGTGCCGGTGGAGCGCCGGGTCATGGCCGATGGCGGCGATCTCACCGACGCGCAGCCGGCCTTCGACCAGCAGAGCCACGAGCCCATGGTGAGCTTCAAGTTCAACCTGAAGGGCGCCCAGCGCTTCGGCCAGGCGACCTCGGAGAACGTGGGCCGCCGCATGGCCATCGTGCTCGACAACGAGGTCGTCTCGGCGCCGCGCATCAACACCCCGATCACCGGCGGCTCGGGCCAGATCACCGGCAACTTCACCGTCAAGCAGGCCAACGACCTCTCGATCCTGCTGCGCGCCGGTGCGCTGCCCGCCAAGCTCACCGTGGTCGAGCGCCGCGTCGTCGGCCCCGGCCTCGGCAACGATTCCATCGAGGCCGGCAAGAAGGCGACCATGGTCGCCGGCATCCTCGTCATCGTCTTCATGTTCGCCACCTACGGGGTGTTCGGCTTCTTCGCCAACATCGCCCTCCTCGTCCATGTGGGCCTCATCCTCGGCCTGATGTCGGTGCTGGAGGCGACCATGACCCTGCCGGGCATCGCCGGCATCGTGCTCACCATCGGCACGGCGGTGGATTCCAACGTTCTGATCTACGAGCGCGTGCGGGAAGAGGTGCGGGCGGGACGCTCCATCGTCTCGGCGCTGCAGGCCGGCTTCGACAAGGCCTTCGCCACCATCATCGATTCGAACTCGACCATGGCCATCGCCGCCCTGATCCTGTTCTTCCTCGGCTCCGGCCCGGTGAAGGGCTTCGCCGTGGTGTTCATCCTCGGCATCCTCACCACCGTCATCACGGCAGTGACGCTCACCCGCATGATGATCGCCCTGTGGTACAACTACGCCCGACCCAAGGCCTTGCCGTTCTGAAACAAAGCTCTGCCGTTCTGAAATCAGTCCGAGCATTCACAGTTTGCGAGAGGAGCCCGATCCGGTTTTCGAGTGATCCGTCCATCTGCAAAACAATCCCGTCACCCCGGGGCCGCTAAGCGGAGCCCGGGATTCAGACACCCGGGATTGCCAGGAGAACCTCCACCTGAGTGCCTGGATTCCGGGCTCGCCCTGCGGGCGCCCCGGAATGACGGACGTACGGTGGAACCGAACGCACTCTTTTCGACGACCCGATCGACCTCATTGCCGAAAGACCGAGACCGAACATGCGTCTGCTCCGCCTCTGGCCCGATGAGTCGCACGTCGACTTCATGCGCTTCCGGCGCTTCACCTTCCCGCTCTCGGCCTTGCTGTCGGTGGGGACGGTGATCCTGTTCCTGACGGTCGGCCTGAATTTCGGCATCGACTTCAAGGGCGGCACCCTCGTGGAGCTGCAGGCGAAATCGAAGACGGCCGACGTGGCCGCCGTGCGACACACCGCCAACAGCTTCGGCTTCGGCGAGACCGAGGTGCAGGAACTCGGCGGCGACGGGCAGATCCTCGTCCGCTTCCCGCTCCAGCCCGGCGAGCAGGGCCAGACGGCGGTGATGCAGAAGGCGCACGGCGCTTTCGACGCGGAATACGAGTTCCGCCGCACCGAGACGGTGGGGCCGCGCGTGTCGGGCGAGCTCGTTCAGTCGGGCACGCTCGGCGTGGTGCTGTCGGTGCTCGCGGTGCTCCTCTACCTCTGGTTCCGCTTCGAGCGGGAACTGGCGCTCGGCGCCATCGTCGGCACCCTGCACGACATCGTGCTCACCATCGGCATCTTCGTCATCAGCCGGATCGAGTTCAACATGACCTCGATCGCGGCGATCCTCACCATCGTCGGCTACTCGCTGAACGAGACAGTGGTGGTGTTCGACCGGACCCGCGAGCTGATGCGGCGTTACAAGACCATTCCCACGGTGGAGTTGCTCAACCTATCGATCAACTCCACCATGTCGCGCACGGTGATGACGGCGACCTCCGCCTTCCTGTCGCTGCTCGCCCTGGTCCTGTTCGGCGGAGAGGCGATCCAGGGCTTCGCCGTGGTGATGCTCGCAGGCGTGGTGATCTGCACCTATTCGGCGATCTTCGTGTCGACCCCGGTCCTGATCTATCTCGGCCTGATGCTGTCGGGCGTGAAGTCGCAGAGCCGTCCCACCGGCGGCCGCGTGCCCCAGGCGGCGGAGTAGAAATGGCGGAGGGCAGCCTGCATGACGGGTTCGTTCCCGGGCGCCACCTCATCGACGCCTATGGCAATGGCGGCTTTCGCTTTGCCGACATGTCGCATCGCGGCTCGATCCTGGTGACGCCGGGGGGCATCAGGGCCTGGGATGTCGTGGAGGCCAAGGCCATCGACCGCAACGCCCTGCGCCCGGTCGTGGCCGAGGCGGGGGCGGTCGAGCTCCTCCTCATCGGCACCGGCCTCGACATAGCGCCGTTTCCGGACAATCTGCGGCGCTGGCTCAAGGACAACGGAATCGGCCTGGACGTGATGCAGACGGGGGCCGCCGCGCGGACCTACAACATCCTGATGGCGGAGAACCGCAAGGTCGCCGCCGCGATGATCGCGGTCGCGTGACGAAGACCGAGACCAGCCCCGGAACGGCCGAACCCCTCGCCTTCGCCTTCTCGCATTGTGAGGCCCTTGTCCGCGAGGGCGACCCAGACCGCTACTTCGCCACCCTCTTCGCGCCGGCGGCCTTCCGGCCGCATCTCTTCGCGCTTGCCGCCTTCAGCCTCACCACCGCCCGCGTGCGCGACGCCGTCACCAACCCGATAGCGGGCGAGATCCGTCTGCAATGGTGGCGCGACGCGCTGCAGGGGGAGGCGAGGGGCGACGTGAAGGCCAACCCGGTGGCCGCCGCGCTGGACGACGCCATCGTCAAGCGCAAGCTCGGGCGCCAGCCCTTCGTCGATCTGATCGATGCCCGCGTCTTCGACCTCTACGACGATCCGATGCCGCGGGTGAACGATCTCGAAGGTTATTGCGGGGAGACCGCCTCCTCGCTCATCCGCCTCGGCGGCCTCGTCCTCTGCGACGGCGCGGAGCCGGGGGGCGCCGCAGCCGCCGGCCATGCCGGTGTCGCCTTCGGTGTCGTCGGATTGCTACGGGCGCTGCCGTGGCACGCCCGCAACGGGCAGGTCTACCTGCCGGCCGATATCCTCAAGGATCATGGCGTCACCCGCGAAGACATCGTCACGGGACGCGGCGGCCCCGGTCTCCTCGGGGCGACGGCCGATCTGCGGGCCCTGGCCCGGCGCCACCTGAAGGCCTTCGAGGACGCGCGAGCCAATATCGCGCCTGCCGCTCTGCCCGCCTTCCTGCCGACGGCCCTGGTGGAACCGAGCCTCGCGATGATGGAGCGGCCGGGCTACGACCCGCTCAACACAATCATCGCCCTGCCGCGCTGGCGGCGGCTGTGGCGGCTCTGGAGGGGGTCAAGAAGGGGATGAGATTTCACCCAACCTGTCACCTCATCCTGAGACGCCGCGCAGCGGCCTCGAAGGAGACCTCCAGTACCCGCGGCGCGAACTGGAGGCCTCCTTCGAGGCCTGCGCTTCACTCCGGCGCCTCAGGATGAGGTGGTAGGTGGGAGGGCGTGCGCCCCGGACTGCATTCCTGCCCGTCGCACGAAACGAAAGAAAAGCCCCCCGACAGTAATCCGTCGGGAGGCCAAGGCTTCAGCGTGCCTTCTTCGTCAGCTTCTCCGCGATCTCGAACATCTCCTGCGGGGCGTAGTCCGGGGTGAAGGCCGAAGGGACGCCGGTGAGCTGGTGGATCTTGCCGCCGTCGGGCATGCCCTCGACCACCGACAATTCGCCCGGCGGATCACCCGGCAGAGCCATCTCGCCATTGCCCCAGATGCCGGCCATCTCCGTGTAGTCACCGGGGCTGAAGGTGTAGAGCCGGCGGTGCGAGCCCTCCTGCAGGTACTTCTGGCATTCGGGGATCTTGTCGAGGTTGATGTTCGGCGTCGGCAGGAACTTCTCGATCTCGACGCCTGTGATCTTCTTCAGTGCCAGGGCGTAGGCATGGGCGTGGACCGAACCGCGCACGAGAAGGTAGCCACAGACCTCGCGCCCGGTCGGGTCGGTCAGGGTCTCGTAGACGCGCAGCTTGTGCAGGCGGGCGCCGCATTCGAGATGGAAGTTGTGGAGCAGGTCGACGACCACGTTGCCGGTGGTGGTGATGAAATCGTTGTTCCAGGACGCGCCGTTGCTGTTCACCGGGGTGACGCCACCGCCATTCGACAGGAACGCGGCCGCAAGGCGAATGTCCTTCATGTCCTCGAAGGGCGCACCCGAAATGTCGCCGCCATCTTTCTCGTCGCCATCATTGTCGGGGCCGTTGTTGAGCATGGCGACGCCATTGCTCACCAGCTCCACATGGCCCAGCTCCTCGGCTGTGATCGCGGCAACGAGGCTATAGAACGGGCGTAGCTTAGACTTGCTGCGGAAATTGAAGCTCTGGAACATGTAATTCCCAAGAGTCGACATCTCCCCATATTTACCACCCAGCAGTTCCTGCAGGGCAGCGGCAGCGTTCGGATCTTTCCTTTTGGGTGCGGGCAGTTCGGCTTGCAGCTTATCGACGCGCATGAACATAGGTTGATCTCCGTATCGCTGGCATGGAGGATACCAAGGGGAACGGTCTCCCGACTCTCATGTTCCGAGGCTGCGACAGGTCGCACAGCCGCCTCGCTTCCGTTTCGGAACGGCTCCGCTTGTGTTTCGAAGGAGATGCCTTGCCGTTTCCGGGCGTCTGCAGTCTCGGCGGACAGAAAGCGAAGCACGCGCGCAACATGATCTGAATACAAGATTCTTCGCGTTGAGCCCGCTCCACTGCTCTGCTAGCTACGATGTCAAGGGCCCGGCGAGAGATCGGGCTCACCGAGGAGCGCGACGCCCGTGAATACGTGGAACCAGGTCTACGATCCCTTTGGGAGCCCATGGCTCTCGACGCTTGCGGCATCCCTGCCGGTCATCGCCCTGCTCGGCATGATCGCCAGCGGCAAGGTCAAGGCTCACATCGCCGCCGTCCTCTCTCTGGTCCTGGCGTTCTGCGTCGCCGTCTTCCTGTTCGGCATGCCGGCGGATCTGGCCACCCGCGCCTCCGGCTACGGCATCGCCCTCGGGCTTTTCCCCATCGGCTGGATCATCCTCAACGTCATCTTCCTCTACCGGCTCACGGTGGAGAAGGGTTGGTTCGCCACCCTGCAGCAGTCGGTGGCCGGCATCACCACCGACAGGCGGCTCCAGCTGCTGCTGGTCGCCTTCGCCTTCGGCGCGTTCTTCGAAGGCGCGGGCGGTTTCGGCACCCCCGTGGCGGTCACCGGCGCCATCCTGATCGGCCTCGGCTTCTCGCCGCTGGCCGCCTCGGGCCTGTCGCTCATCGCCAACACCGCCCCGGTGGCCTATGGCGCGCTCGGAGCGCCCATCGCCGGCCTCGCCTCGGTGACCGGCTATGACCCCTACGTTCTCGGCGCCATGATCGGCCGGCAGCTGCCGTTCTTCTCGGTGCTGGTGCCGTTCTGGCTGATCTGCGTGTTCGCGGGTTTCCGCGGGATGCTGCAGATCTGGCCCGCCATCCTCGTCTGCGGCGGTTCGTTCGCGCTCGCCCAGTTCGGCATCTCGAACTACGTCAACCCGTGGATCGTCGACATCGGCGCCGCGCTCGTCTCCATGGGCGCCCTGGTGCTGTTCCTGCGCTTCTGGCGCCCGGCAGTGATCTGGACCTCGCCGGCCCTGCGCGGCAACGATCCGTCCATCGGCTACGTCACCACCGTCGACGGCCCCAAGGCCGCCGCCGCCACCCGCACCGCCACCTCTTCCGAGATCCTGCTGGCCTGGGTGCCGTGGATCATCCTTTCGGTGATCGTGGCGATCTGGGGCACCAAGTTCTTCAAGGACATCGTCGACCCGATCTTCATCTGGAACTATCCGGTGCCGGGCCTGCACAACGTCATCATGAAGGTGCCCCCCGTGGTGGCCACCGCCCATCCGGAGCCTGCCGTCTTCAAGTTCGCCTACATGTCCTACACCGGCACCGGCGTGCTGTTCGCGGCCATCATCTCCGGCCTCCTGATGCGGTTCTCGCCCTGGCGCCTCGTGACCGCCTACATCGAGACCATCTGGGTGCTGCGCTACTCGCTCATCACCATCTCGGCGATGCTGGCGCTCGGCGTGCTCACCCGTTACGCGGGCGTCGATGCCACGTTGGGTCTCGCCTTTGCGGGCACAGGCATCCTCTACCCGTTCTTCGGCACCCTCCTGGGCTGGCTCGGCGTCGCGCTCACGGGCTCCGACACCGCGTCGAACGTCCTGTTCGGCGGCTTGCAGAAAATCACCTCGGAGCAGCTCGGCCTGTCGGGCATCCTCATGGCCTCGGCGAACTCGTCGGGCGGCGTCATGGGCAAGATGATCGACGCCCAGTCGATCGTCGTCGCCTCCACCGCCACCGGCTATTTCGGCCAGGAGAGCAAGATCCTGCGCTTCGTGTTCTGGCACTCCATCGTGCTGGCCTGCCTCGTCGGCGTGCTCGTGATGCTGCAGGCCTACGTCTATCCGTTCAACGCGATGGTCATCCATCCGTAAGGGCGAACCGATAGGCCGGATCGATGACCCGTCCCGGCGATGCCGGGGCGGGTTTCATTTTTGTCGCGCCGCGCGAGGAAGGAGCCCTTCGGCGAAGAGGGATCTTGCCCTCGTGGCCGCGCGGCTCCACCACGGAAGCCATGTTCTTCCGCACGCTCGCCTCGCGCTACTCCCTGTCGAACCTGCCCACGCAGGCGACCGCACGCCTGCGTCTCGCGCCGCTGGTCCAGGCGGATGCGGAGGCGGTCCAGGCCCTCACCGACGATCAGGCGATCACGGGGGCGGTGGATTTCCTGCCCGATCCCTTCACCCTCGATCATGCCCGCCGCCTGATCGGCAGGGGGAAGCCGACCAAGGATTGCTTCCTCGGGGCCAAGGCCGACGGCGTTCTCGTGGCGGTGGTCGGTCTCCACCTGCGTGGCGAGCACGCGGTGGAACTCGGCTACTGGGTCGGCGGCGGCGCCCGGGGCCAGGGCTACGGCAGCGAGGCGGTGACGGGGGCCATCGCGATCCTGCGCAAGCGCTTCCCCCACCGCTTCATCGTCGCCGAGTGCCGGCCCGAGAACGAAGCCTCGCGCGGTCTCCTTCTCAAGACCGGGTTTCGCGATACCGGTGACGAGGGCCACCGGCCGGGCCGACGCATCTTTTCGCTGGATCCGGTGTGATTGGACGATGTCGGAATCGCAGCCGCGGAGGGAGGCGTGACCGAAGGCGGCAATAGAAAATTTCTTGCCAAGCGGTTCAATGAGCACGTCAAGCTTCTCGCGACGCTCTTCAACGCCTTGTCGATTGCAACATTCGGCGCCGCCTTCGTCGTGCCGCTCGCGCAAGGCCAATATGGCGTGCTCAGCGGAGGACATTGGATTTTGATTTTCGCTGCCCTCGCACTACATTTAGCGGGGCACGCTGCTCTTCGATTCATGCGCAGTGAGGATTGAAGCTCGATGACGCTCTCCCTGCAGATCGCCGGCCTCGCCGCCATTCTCATTGTTGGTGGATTGTCCGCGCTCAAGCTCGCGGCGATGGATTTCGACCGGCGCCACCCACGCCGCACCGAGCCCGCACCACGCGATTGATCGTGGACGGACCTGAGGTCGGTTGCGGCTTCTGGTGGCACTGCCCCGAAAGCGTTCGCTGGAAAAACCGAAGTCTTGGTTCGCATGTCCCCCGCCCCCTACGCGGGGAGAGGGCATGCGCACGCGCCGTCTATTCCGCCGCGATCGGTACCGCCTCGCCTCCCATCCACGAAGCCAGATCCGCCCGCGCCCGGTCGGTATAGGCGCGCTTCTTCGCCACCGCCTTTTCCGGCCCCTTCAGGCGCTTGCCGCCCTCGCCCTTCGGGGACTGGGCGAGCGGCGGGAACAGGCCGAAATTCACGTTCATCGGCTGGAACGAGCGGGGGCTCCCGACCTCCTCGGCTGCGATGTGGCCGCCGGTGATGTGGCCGATGAGGGCGCCGAGCGCCGTGGTGGCGGGGAGCGGCGCCAGGGTCTCACCACGTGCCTCGGCAACGGCGAAGCGACCGGCCATGAGGCCGATGGCGGCGCTCTCGACATAGCCCTCGCAGCCCGTGATCTGTCCGGCGAAGCGCAGGCTCGGCCGGGCCTTGAGGCGCAGGGTCCCGTCGAGGAGACGGGGTGAATCGAGATAGGTGTTGCGGTGGAGGCCGCCGAGACGCGCGAATTCGGCGTTTTCCAGGCCGGGAATCGTGCGGAACACCCGGACCTGTTCGGAATAGGTCAGCTTCGTCTGGAAGCCGACCATGTTGTAGAGGGTGCCCAGCGCATTGTCCTGGCGCAGCTGGACGATGGCGCAGGCCTTCACCGTGGGATCGTGCGGGTTGGTGAGGCCGACGGGCTTCATCGGGCCGTGACGCAGGGTCTCGGGCCCGCGCTCGGCCATGACCTCGATCGGCAGGCAGCCGTCGAAATAGGGGGTGGTCGCCTCCCATTCCTTGAACCCGATCTTGTCACCCGCGATCAGCGCCTGGATGAAGGCGTCGTACTGTTCGCGGTTCATCGGGCAGTTGATGTAATCGGCCCCCGTCCCGCCCGGCCCGACCTTGTCGTAGCGCGACTGGAACCAGGCCTTGTCCATGTCGATGGAGTCGCGGTGGACGATGGGCGCGATGGCGTCGAAGAAGGCCAGCGCCTCGGCCCCGGTCAGGCCGCGGATCGCTTCCGCCAGGGCGGGCGAAGTGAGGGGGCCGGTGGCGATGATGGTCCGGCCCCATTCCTCCGGCGGCAGGCCCTCGACCTCTTCGCGGGCGATGGTCACGAGGGGATGCGCCTCCAGAGCGGCGGTGACGGCGGCGGCGAACCCGTTCCGGTCCACGGCGAGCGCGCCGCCGGCCGGCACCTGGTTGGCGTCGGCAGCGCGCAGGATCAGCGAGCCGAGCGTCCGCATCTCCTGGTGCAGCAGGCCGACGGCGTTGCCGTTGGCGTCGTCCGAGCGGAACGAGTTCGAGCAGACGAGCTCGGCCAGGTCCTGACCGTGATGCGCCTCGGTGGCACGCACCGGGCGCATCTCGTGGAGCACCACAGCATGGCCGCTCTCGGCGATCTGCCAGGCGGCCTCGGACCCGGCGAGGCCGCCGCCGACGATGTGGATGGGGGAGGTGTCTACGTGGTCCGTCATGGGCACGGGATAGACCCGCGTCCCGTCCCGATCAATGCAGCTGCGGCGAGACCAGGAAACGCTCGCGGTCGCTCGACGTCACGACGAGCTTGATCGGACGCCCGTCACGCTCGATCGTAAGCGGCACCCGCACCCCCGCCTCGCCCAGCGCCCAGACCTGACGGAAGAACCCGGCGAGATCCTCCACCGGCTCGCCCGCCACCGCCGCGAGCACGTCGCCCACGCGCAGATCCGCGCTCTCGGCGGGGCCGTCATCGGCGAGCCCCATCACCACCACCGCGCCGTCGCTGTCGCTGGCATAGAGACCGAGCCAGGGCCGGGTCGGACGGTCCGCGCGCCCGCGAGTGGTCAGATCCTCGAGGATCGGCGGCAGGAGATCGATGGGAACGACGAGGTTGATCGCCTTCGGGCCTTCCGCGCCGCCCTGCTGCAGCTGCAGGGACCCGATGCCGAGGAGGTCGCCGGCCGGGCCGATCAGGGCCGTGCCGCCCCAATGCGGGTGCGAGGGCGCGGTGAACAGGGCCTCGTCGAGGACGTATTCCCAATAGCCCGCGAATTCCTGCCGCGCGATCAGCTCGGCGGCGACGCAGCGGGTGCGTCCGCCGGCTCCGGCCACCACCGCCTTGTCGCCGATCTTCAGGCTGGCCGAGCGTCCGATGGGAAGCGGCGGCAGCGCCAGGTCGCCCAGGGCCTGGACGAGGCCGAACCCGGTGACGGCGTCGAAGCCGACGACATGGCCGGGGACAGAGCGTCCGTCATGCGTCGTCATCCAGACGCTGTCCGCCTCGGTGACGAGGTAACCGATGGTGAGGACGAGGCCGTCTTCGCGGATCACCACGCCGTTGCCGGCCCGCTCCGTGCCCAGGGTCTCGGCGGTGAACGCCTCCGGCGGGATGCGTGTCGAGAGCGACACGATCGCCGACAGGGCCCTGTCGAGATCGTACGCGTAATCGCCCGCCTTGGGCTGCACGGCGGCGGGAATTTTCCAGTCTCCGTGCGACGTCATGAATCCCGTATCCTTGTCCTGCGCCTGGGAGTTCCACGGCCCCACATCCTCGAAGGATCGGCGACCGTCTGCGGGAGATAGGTCGCCGGCTCGCAGTCGAACACCCACGCCCGGCCGCACGCAGATCAGCATTGAGAGAAGACGTGCCGATCCCCATCGATCGCGCGCCATGCAGTAGCCGGCGCGCGTCCGCTCCATTAAGACTCGCTTGCAACGTTCCCGCCAGATCGAACGGTCGTATCATGTCGTGCCGAGAGGATGCCCCGACCCTTGCGTGACGACGCGGCACTGGCGCGACTGATCGCGGCCGTGGCATCCGGCAACGAGCAGGCCCTTCGGGCTCTCTACGATCTCACCGCTCCGAAACTTTTCGGCATCGTGCTCCGTATCCAACGGGATCGCGGTATGGCGGAAGACGTGCTCCAGGACGTCTACCTGCGCATCTGGCAGAATGCCGGTTCGTTCTCTCCGGAAGCGGGCCGCCCGTTGCCGTGGCTCTGCACCATCGCCCGCAACCGGGCGATCGACGGGGTTCGGCGCAAGGGCGAGGTGCAGGGGCCGGTGAGCGAGGACGGAGAGGATTGGGTGGAACGGTTGGCCGATCCGCATGACAGCGAAGGTGCGATCCTCGGGCGCGACGCCCTTCGCACCTGCCTGTCCCGCCTGGAGGCGACGCAGCGCGACTGCATCGTGCTCGCCTATTGCGAGGGCCATTCGCGGGAAGAGCTGGCCGAGCGGTTCGCGCGTCCCGTCAACACCATCAAGACCTGGCTGCATCGCGGGCTCGCGGCCCTGCGCGGCTGCCTGGAGGGGCCGGCATGACCGAGGACCCCGCCGAGCGCGACCTGCGCGCCGCCGAATACGTCATCGGCACGCTCGACGCCACCGAGCGCGCCGCCATGGATCTCGAACTCGCCGTCGATCCCGCCGCACGCGCCGCCGTGCGGGAGTGGGAGCGCCGGCTGGCGCCCCTCGCCGCCGCCATCCCGGAGATCGAGCCGGGCGAGGGCGTGTGGCCGGCGATCCTGCGCGCGCTGCCCCACCGCTCCTCCGCGTCTCCGGCGGCGAACGAAAACCGCGTGACCGCCCTCTCGCGCAAGCTCGGCCTGTGGCGGGCGGCAGCGGCGGGCGCCGGAGCCCTGGCCGCCGGGCTGGCCCTGTTCATCGCCGTCGGCCCCCGTCCCGGCATGGAGGGCGAGACACGCTACGTCGCCGTGGTCAGCAGCGGCGGCGAGGCGCCGGCCCTCATCGTCAGCATCGATACGGCGGCGGGAACCGCGCGGGTACGCCCGGTGGGCGCCGAGGCGCCGGCGGGACGCAGCCTCGAATTGTGGTATGTGGGAGCCGACAAGACGCCGAAATCCCTCGGGCTGATCGGCAAGGACGCCGCACGCCTGGCTCTGCCCGCCGGGTCCGAGGCCGCGCGGCGCGGCGAGGGTGTCTTCGCCGTCTCGGTGGAGCCGCCGAACGGCTCGGCCACCGGCCTGCCCACCGGCCCCGTCGTCTATACGGGCAAGCTGATCCGCGATTGAGGATGGCCCGGATGGGACCCCGCCACCATGGAGCCCTCCCATGCCGCGCTTTGCCGCCAACCTGACGCTGCTCTTCACGGAGCTCGCCTTCCTCGATCGGTTCGAGGCCGCGTCCCGTGCCGGGTTCACGTCGGTGGAGTTCCTGTTCCCCTACGAGCATTCGCCGGATGCGATCGCCGCGCGCCTCGCCGCGCACGGGCTCGACCTCGTCCTGTTCAACATGCCGCCCGGCGATTGGATGGCCGGTGAGCGCGGTCTCGCCGCTCTGCCAGACCGCTTCGATGAGACCACCGCCGGGGTCGAGACGGCGCTCGCCTATGCGCTGGCGACCGGCTGCCCGCGCCTGCACATGATGGCGGGCCTGGCCGACGGGCGCGACAGCCGCGCCGGGCAAGCTTATCGCCGGTCCCTGCGCCACGCCGCCGGGCGCCTTGCCGAGCATGGCATCGACCTCCTGATCGAGCCCATCAACCGCCGCTCCATGCCGGGCTATTTCCTCGACGATGTCGATGCCGCCGCCGATCTCGTGGCGGAGCTGCGCGCGGAGGGTCTCGCCAACCTCAAGCTCCAGTTCGACATCTTCCACTGCCAGATCCTGCACGGAGACGTCACCACGCGGCTGACCCGACTCCTGCCGCTGATCGGCCATGTCCAGGTCGCGAGCGTACCGGCGCGCCACGAGCCCGGCACGGGGGAGGTGAACGACGCCTTCGTCTTCGCCGAACTCGACCGGCTCGGATATTCGGGCTCGGTCGGGTGCGAGTACAATCCGCGTGGCCGAACCGAGGATGGGCTCGGCTGGCTGAGCGCCTGTGCGAGCGGACGAGCACGGATTTAGCGCGGTGAGGCCGGTTCCCTCCCGAACCCGATGAAGCATACCGCTTTCACTTGGCACGGTTCGCCGCGGAGGTGTGGGACCGTCAATTGTTTATGACGCGGCATCGTGGTTAGGGACTGCCCCGGCCGGCTCGAACGGCCAAGCTTCCAGAAGCTTTTCCCCAAGGGACAGATCAATCGATGGCCGACCTCTTCAAACCCGTCGGCGTGACGGGGAACGCCGTCGTGGACAGCCTCATCCTCGGCGGCGCCTGGAACGCCGCGACCCTGACCTACGGGTTCAAGGCGCAGGACATCGATGCGAACGGGATCAACGATTTCTCCGAGGGCGACTGGAAGGCGTTCTACAGGGAGATCTACGACACCGTCAGCAGCGTCGCGAATGTCGATTTCGTCGAAGGCAGCGTGGCGCGGGCCCAGTTGATCCAGCGGCTCGATGTCGGCGGAGGCGGCGAATCCGGCACGCCCGCCCAGGGCACCACCTCGCTGGAAACGGCGGTGGGCATCGACCCGACGAGCGTGAAAGGGGCCGCGGACGTGGTCCGCCTCGGCACCTATTCCGAAACCTGGATCCACGAAATCGGCCACAGCCTGGGGCTCGGCCACCCCCATGACGGGGAGAACGGCAAGCTGCCGGGCGTCGTCGAGCCGGGCGATTTCGGCACCGGCAACCTCAATTCCCAGATCTACACGGTGATGGGCTACACCTTCCCGTTCTGGGGCGAGGACAACCCGTTCACACCCGAGCACGACGAGAACACCGCGCTCAACGCCCAGCCGGGCTCCTTCGGTGCCATCGACATCGCGGCCCTGCAGCATCTCTACGGAGCCCGCGCCCACAACACCGGCAACGACGTCTATCGCTTCAGCGACGATGTCGATGCCAACCGCGGCTACACCACGATCTGGGATACGGGCGGCTCCGATACGATCGTCTATGAGGGATCGAGCGCGGCCAAGATCGACCTGCGCGCCGCCACCCTGAAAGCCGAGATCGGCGGGGGCGGCTGGCTCTCCACGTCGGAACCCCTCACCGGCGGCGTGACCATCGCCAACGGCGTCTCCATCGAGAAGGCGAAGGGCGGGGCGGGCGACGACATCCTCATCGGCAACGACGGCGCCAACCGGCTGGACGGCGGACGGGGGGCCGACCGTATGAGCGGTGGGCTCGGGAACGACACCTATGTCACGGACGGCCGCGACACGATCGAGGAGGCGGCCAGGAGCGGTACGGACCACGTGCTGAGTTCGGCCAGCCACCGCCTCGGCACGAATCTCGAAGCTCTGAGGCTCTTCGGCTCGAACGCAGTCGATGGCATCGGCAACGCCGTCGCCAATACGATCACCGGCAACGGCGCCGCCAACATGCTGACGGGCGGGGCCGGAAACGACGTCCTCACCGGCGGGGAGGGGGCGGATACCTTCCTGTTCCGCACGTGGCCCGGAACCGGCAACACGGATCACATCCGCGACTTCTCCATCGCCGAGGATGTCGTCACGCTCTCGAGCAAGGTCTTCACGGCCCTTCGCGCCGGCGCCCTCGCGGAGGACGCGTTCAAGGACCTCTCGTCGGGGTCGACCGATGCGGATGACCGGGTTCTCTACGACGCCACGACCGGCACGCTCTCCTACGATGCCGATGGGAGCGGCGCGGGCACCGCCCGCACCTTCGCCGTCATCGATACGACAGTGCTTCTGACCTTCGCGGATGTCCTCGTCGTCTAGGTCTCACGCCGCCGACATGGCGGCCGGTCCGGCCTGTATCGAGGCGGGAAGCCGAGCCGCCCCTGAGCGATAGTGTTCAGGGGCGAGGTGGAAGCCTCACTTCTTGGCGGGATCGGTCCGCTTCAGGATCGCCTCCATCTGGGCGATCTCGGCTTCCTGGGCCTTGACGATGGCCTCGGCCAGGGTGCGGACCTCCGGATCCTTCGAATACTGAAGCGCGACCTTGGCCATGGCCAGGGCGCCCTTGTGGTGCGGGATCATGCCGGCAGCGAAATCGCGGTCGACGTCGCCGGAATAGCGGATCTCCATGTCGCCGTGCATGCGCATGGCCGCCTCCTTGAAGGCGCGGATCGCCGGCGTGTCGGCGGCCTTGCCCTTCGCGGCGGGCTTCGGGCCGTGGTCATGGCTGTCGGAATGGACGGTGCCGTCGTCGTGGCGGTGCTCGCCGGCCGCGAGAACCGGTGAGGCGAGGGGCAGAACCAGGATCGCGGCCAGGATCGCGGGGAGGGCTGTCTTCGTCATGGGAGTTCCCTGTCGTCAGAAGGTTGCGGGCGGGGAGGGCATGGTCCCCGCCACCGGGGAGGGGGCTTCATCGCCGGGCGCCTCGCGCAGGCGGGCGAAGGCGGAGCCGCCGAAGCGCAGCATCAGGATCGGCGTCAGCACGGCGTCCAGCAGCGTCGCGCTGATGAGGCCACCGAAGATCGTCACGGCCACGGGATGCAGGATCTCCTTGCCCGGCGCGGTGCCGTCGACCAGCAGCGGCACCAGGGCGATGCCTGCGGCGAGCGCCGTCATCAACACCGGCACGAGGCGCTCGTTGCTCGCCCGCAGCACCAGGGCCGGGCCGAAGGGCAGCCCCTCGTTCAACCCGAGATTCAACACGTGGCTGATCTTCAGGATGCCGTTGCGGGCGACGATGCCGGTGAGCGTCACGAAGCCGATCATCGAGGCCACCGAGAGCGGCAGACCGGCGATGGTGAGGGCGACGACGCTGCCGATGAGGGCGAGCGGCACGTTGCCCATGACGATGAGGGCCAGCACGCCGGAGCGGTAGCGGCTCGCCAACAGCGCGAAGACAAGGGCGAAGGAGACGAGTCCGAGGAGGCCGATCCTGCGGGTCGCCTCCCCTTGCGCCTCGAACGCGCCTTCGAGGCGCGCGCTGATCCCCTCCGGCAGCGTCGTGCGTGCCAGGGCCTGCGCGATGTCGGCGGCGACCTTCGAGCCGTCCGAGCCCGGCACGGTGTTGGCCTGGACCACGATACGGCGGCGGCCGTTCTCGCGCAGGATCTGGTTGGGCCCGTCCCGCTCGGCGATGTCGGCCAGGGCATGGGCGGGCACCCAGCCCGAGGGCGTCTCGATGAGGAGGTCGCGCAGGGCGGCCATGGACCGGCCGCTCTCGGGCAGGCGCAGGATCACGTCGAAGCGGCGAAGGCCGTCCACCAGGGTCGAGACCACGCGGCCGTTGGCGAGGTTCCCCACCGTCTCCACCACCGTCGCGGGGGAGACACCGTAGAGCGCCGCCTTGGCCGGATCGACCCGTATCTCGATCTGGGGCACGCGCACCTGCCGCTCCACCTGGAGGTCGGCGACGCCCGGAATGCCGGACAAGGTCTCGCGCAGGGATTCGGCGGTGCGGCGCAGCGCGTCGAGATCCTCGCCGAACAGCTTCAGGGCGATCTCGGCCCGGACACCGGAGAGCATGTGGTCGAGCCGGTGCGAGATCGGCTGGCCGACATTCACCGTGACCGGAAGGACTGACAGCCGCCCCCTGATGTCGGCGACGATGGCCGGGCGTTCGCGCCCGCCGGGCTTCAGGCGGATCTCCAGATCGGTGGAATGGACGCCCTCGGCATGCTCGTCGAGTTCGGCGCGGCCCGTGCGGCGCCCGACCTTGTCCACCTCGGGGATGTCTAGGAGCAGGCGCTCGGCGATGGCGCCGACGCGGGCGGATTCGGCGAGCGAGATGCCGGGGGTGAAGGTGGTGGTGACCGTGAACGAGCCCTCGTTGAAGGTCGGCAGGAAGGCGCGGGGCAAGCGTCCCGCGCCATAGCCGGCGGCGACCACCGCGACGATCGCGCAGACGATGGCGAGGCGCTGATGGGCGAAGGCCGTCTCCACGAGGTGCCCGTTGGCGCGCTTGAGGCCGCGGATCAGCCGGCTCTCGGGATGGTCGAGGCTCTTGAGGCCGGGAAGCAGCCAGGAGGAGAGGGCGGGCGTCAGGGTCAGCGAGACCACGAGGCTCGACAGGATGGCGATGATGTAGGCCTGGCCGAGCGGCGCGAAGAGCCGGCCCTCGATGCCCGACAGGGCAAAGAGCGGCACGAAGACGAGGCAGATGATGATCGTGGCATAGACGATGCCGGAGCGCACCTCGTTCGAGGCGTCCACGATCACCGCGAAGGACGTGCGGGGCGAACCCTCCGCCCGGTTGTCGCGCAGGCGCCGCAGGATGTTCTCCACATCGACGACGGCGTCGTCCACCAGCTCTCCGATGGCGATGGCGAGGCCGCCGAGCGTCATCGTGTTGATGGAGAGTCCGAGCAGCGAAAACACCGTGGCGGTGGCGAGGATCGAGACGGGAATGGCGGCGAGCGAGATCAGCGTGGTCCGTACGTTCATCAGGAAGGCGAACAGCACCACGGCCACCACGGCCACGGCCTCGATCAACACCGTGATCACGTTGCGAAGCGACGTCTCGATGAAGTCCGCCTGTCGGAACAGGACGTTGCCGGCCTCGATCCCGTGCGGCAGGGAGGGGCCGATCTCCTTGAGCGCCGCCTCGACCTCGCGGGTCAGGCGCACGGTGTCGATGCCGGGCTGCTTCTCGATGGAGACCACCACCGCGGGATTACCCATGAAGCCGCCGTCGCCGCGCTTGGGCCGCGCCCCGAAGGCGATCTCGGCGACCTGCCGCAGGTAGACCGGACCGCCCGGCGTCGTGACGACGAGATTGCGAAGGTCGTCGAGATCGGTGGTGCGGCCGAGCGCGCGGATCAGGACCTCGCGGCCGCCGGCCTCGGAATAGCCGCCGCCGGCATTGCCGCCGTAATTCTGGAGGGCGCGGGCGAGGGATTCGTCCGTGACGCCGAGCGCCCGCATGGCGGCGGGATTGGGGGCGACCCGGAACTGGCGCACCTCGCCGCCGATGGGGATCACCTGTGCCACGCCCGGGATCGAGAGCAGGCGCGGGCGCAAGGTGAAGTCGGCGGTCTCGCGCACCTGCATCGGGGTCGCGGTCTTCGAGGTGACGGCGACGAGAAGGATGCCGCCCATGATCGAGGAGACCGGCCCCATCTGCGGGACCACGTTGGGCGGCAGTTCCGAGCGCGCGAGCGCCAGCCTCTCGTTGACGAACTGCCGGTCCCGGAACAGGTCGGTGTCCCACTCGAACTCCACCGTGACGATGGACAGGCCGATGCCGGAGACCGAGCGCACCCGGCTGACGCCGGGCAGGCCGTTCATGCGGGTCTCGATCGGGTAGGTCACCCGCTGCTCCACCTCCGTGGGGGCGAAGCCCTCGGCTTCGGTCAGGATCGTGACCGTGGGCCGGTTGAGGTCGGGGAGCACGTCGACGGGCAGACGCGCGAGGGAGAGCGCGCCGGTCAGGACCAGGGCGAAAGCGAGCGCGACGACGAGGAGGCGGTTGCGCAGGGATTGCGCGACGATGAGGCCGAACATCTTCGCGGTTCCTCAGCGGATCTGGTCGAGGAGTTCGGCACCCTGGACGACGACGCGCCGTCCCGGCTCCAGACCGTCGGCGATGAGCGTGCGGTCGGCGTCGAGGGGATCGGTGCGGACGCTGCGCGCCACGAAGCGCTCGGCGCCGACATGCTCGTAGACCACGCTGCCGCCCTCCGCCCGCAGGATGCCGGAGCGCGGCACGGCGAGGCCGGTCCGCTCCCCCGTCAAGGGGGCGTGGACGGTGACGAACTGGCCGAGCCGCAGGCCGGTGGACTCGCCCGCCACCGCGAATTGCACCGGCACCGCCTGATTGCGGTCGGCGAGGCCGGCCCCGCGATAGGTCAGGGCAAGGCTGCGCCCGTCCCCGAGGCGGGCCGTCGCCGAGCCTTCCGGCGACAGGGCCTCGAAGCTCAGCGCCTCGACCCAGAGTTTGCCCGGATCGACGATGCGGAAGACGACAGTGCCGGGGGCGGCCATGGCGCCCGCCGTGGCGCTCGCCTCGGCGATGACCCCGTCCACCGGTGCGACCAGGGCCTCGGGCGAGCCGCGGACCGTGTCGAGGGCGGCGCGGCGGTCCTTGAGCCCGTCGCGCTCGGAGCGGGCATCGTCGAGCTGGGTCTGCGCCACGGCGCCGGTCCCCGCCAGACGTTCGAACCGGACCACGCGCCGGTCGAGGATCGCGATCTGCTGGTCGAGTTCGCCCTGGCGCTGGCGCATGTCGGAGACGTCCACCGCCTGGACCGGTGGGGTGACGGTGGCGAGAACCTCGCCGCGCGTCACGCGGGTTCCGAGGCGCGGGAAGCCGTTCGCCGGAGGGGCCAGGCGGCCGCCCACGGAGGATTGCACCACGCCGCTGGCATTGGGGTCGGCGATGACCCGGCCGGGCAGGGCCACGGTGCGGGCCACGCTCTGCGTCGCCGTCACGGCGGTGCGCAGGACGAGGAGCCGCTGCAGGGATTTGGGCACGAAGATCGAACCGTCGCCCAGGCGTTTGGCCCGGTCGGCGCCGCCGGAGGGCGGGCTCGCCATCATCCCCCCCTCGGCCGGCGCGGCATCGTGGCCTTCATGGGCGAGGGCGGCGCTGCCCAGCACGATCGTCGCCGTGACCGCCAGGACGACGACGATGGGAATCGTGCGCCGACGGCGGATCAGGACGACGGCGCCGAGGCCGAGGAGGAAGCCTCCGGCGGCAGTGACGGAGGGCGGCTGGTGCGTCAGGCGCTCGACCAGGGAAGCGGTGGCCGCCGGCTCGGAGGTCGGCGCCGCGGCTTTGGCGGCCGGCAGGTCGAGATCGAGGGAAAGGATGTCGGTGCTGCCCTCCGCCGTCACCGCGACGAGGAGGTCGTGGTGCTCGGTTTCCTCCAGCCAGGGCGCCGGGAGCCGGTAGGTGCCGTCGGCCTGGAGCTCGGCCTTCCGGCGCCCGTCCGGCGTCGAGAGGGCGAGGGTGGCGTCGGTGACCGGCACGTTGGTCTCGAACGTGTCGAGATAGAAGACGAGATCGTGGCCCTGCACGGTGGCGACGAGTTCGTAGCGCTCCGACTTCGCCTCGGCCCGGGGTGCGGCCGCCGCGACGGGCAGGAGCGGCGCCTCGTCTCCGTGGGAATGGCCCTCATGGGACAGGACCGCGCCGGACAGGGCCGCCCAGGCGATGGCGCACGCCGCGACGAGTCGCAGGGCTGCCGGAAAAACGATGGACATGATGGAAGAACCTCGACGCCGATGAAGCAGGGACGGCTTTCCACGCGGCGCCGTCAGGCGGCCGGGCGCGGAACGCCGTCGTTACGTCAGGCGAAGGGTCTCGGTGGTTCGGACGGAGAATCCGGAGCGACGTCCGTACGGGCGGAGATGGCGCCCACCGGAACGGGACCGGTCAAGCCGCCTGCGGACGTCATATCCCCGTCGGCCGGTGCCAGGCCGATGGCGCAGCAGCATGCGGCTCCGCAAGGACCGGTGCAGCAGGGTCCGGCACAGCCGAGATGGGGTTCCGCCCGCAGGACGGAGACGATCTCCTGCATGCCGGGGGTGGCGGTATCCGCCCGGACGGCCAGGGAGTCGAAGGAAGCCGGGGCCTGGACCCATGCGACAGGAGCGCTGCCATCGTGCCCATGGCCCGTATGGGCACTCGCGGGCGACGACATGCCGAAGCCGGCGATCGCGAGGATCACCGTTATCAGCCAGAGCGCGAGGCTCCGGTCCAGATTGCGCCGGATGGGTTTCATGTCGGCGCAGAGCGTAGCATAGGGCATGCGCCCGCGACAGGGCCGATCGCAACTCGGAAGGCTAGACGCGTGAGACAGATCCTCGTGATCGGCATCGGCACCGGCAATCCGGAGCACGTCACGATCCAGGCGATCCGGGCCTTGAACACGGTGGATGTGGTCTTCGTCCTCGACAAGGGAGGGGAGAAGGCCGACCTCGTCGCCCTGCGCCGGGAGATCTGCGAGCGCTACATCGAGGACCGCCCCTACCGCATCGTCGAGGCGCAGGACCCGGAGCGGGACCGGAATCCGGCCGATTACGGCGTCGCCGTGGAGGATTGGCACGGCGCCCGTGCGGCTCTCTACGAGGCGATGATCGCGCGCGAGCTTCCCGAGGACGGCACCGGCGCCTTCCTGGTCTGGGGCGATCCCTCGCTCTACGACAGCACCCTGCGGATCATCGACCGGATCGTGGCGCGGGGGCGCCTCGCCTTCGACCATCGCGTGATTCCCGGCATCACCAGCGTTCAGGCCCTGGCGGCGAGCCACCGCATCGCCCTCAACCGCATCGGTGCGCCGGTGCAGATCACAACCGGGCGCCAGATCGCCGGAGGATTGTCCGCCGAGGCCGACACCACCGTGGTGATGCTCGACGGCGACCCGACCTTCGCCCATCTCGACCCGGACCTGACGATCTATTGGGGCGCCTATCTCGGGAGCGACGACGAGATCACCCTGTCGGGCCGCCTCGGCGACGTCGCCGGCGAGATCCGGCGCCTCCGGACCGAGGAGAGGGCGCGCCACGGCTGGATCATGGACACCTACCTCCTGCGCAGGCCCGCGGATTGAGCCGGATCCTCGCCCTCAATGTTCGCGCGGACGCCGTGCTCCGTCGAGGTGGCCGGCCAGGGTGAAGGCGATCTCCCGCATCAGGCAGTCGAGAACCGCGACCAGTCTCGGCTGGTGGAGGTCGGCCGCGAGGTCGTGCAGGGCGATGGCGTGTTCCGCCATGCGGTTGGCCGCAGCCTCTGCGTGCAGGGCGGGCTGGTGAAGACTTGCCCCGTCTTCGCTGCGATCGATGGCGATGCCGAGGCCTCTCGCCCGCCCGGTGGCCTCGCCCCGGTCGATCCGTCCGCGCAAGCCGAGCCGGCGTTCGCCTCGAACCGTCCGGAACGCGATCTCGAACGGGCCGCCCGCCTCGACGGCGGCATGCAGGGCGTTCTCCACGCGAAGCCGGTCCTCGGCGAGAATCGTCGCCAGGAATGCGTCGAGACTCACGCCCGCCGCTTCCCGAACGAGACCGAGTACGTCCGCGAGGGAGTCCGAGACGACGATCCGGCCGGCCCAGACGTCGTGGGACCAGACGCCCACGACGCCCGACGCGTCGAGTGCCGCCAGGATTCCGTCCGTGTCACCGGAGAGAAGGCTCGTGCGCGCAGGCATGGATCTCCTGGGCCGCCGGGGCGGATCGCTGGGGACGAAACGTGTGACCGCGGATCGACACGAGGCAGGGATCGCCCTCGCATCGAATTTACCTGAAGTTGATAATTCCCGTCGACCCGCGATGTCAGCGGCAACCTAAACGTCGAATCCTCCTATTGGAAGGGCAAGACACGCCCTGCGGGAATTTTTGGCAACCTGAGATTGATCTGAGGCCCTGGGGTCGAACGCAGGCGGCATCGTTCGTCGCGATCTCGATCCCCGGTTCACGGCACGCGCCGATCCCCGGCCCCGCCCTTAACCACTGGTTAACCATGACGGGCCAAAACCGGGATCAGAGCATCCTGGTGTCACGGGACGACGGCTGCGAGCCCGACCGGTGACCATCCGAGGCAGGGGATTCGATCGGCTTTTGGGCCGAGGGATCGTCCCGGCACGGCAGGAGGCGACATCTCAGGACGCGAGAAGGGCTCCCGTATGAAAGCCATCACCTTCGTCACCCAGAAGGGGGGGAGTGGGAAAAGCACGCTGTGCATCTCACTGGCCGTCGCGGCACAGGAGCGCGGCCTGTCGGTCTGCATCCTCGAAATGGATCGTCAGGCGACGATCAGCGACTGGCTCGACCACCGCACGGTGGATGGGCCGGAAGTCGCGCAGATCGATGCGTCACAGATCGAGGCCGTCATGGCCCAGCTGCGCGACTCCTCCTACGATTACGTCTTCATCGATACGCCGGGCGTCGATTCCACCGGCACGCTCTCGGCGATCCGCGCGGCCGATCTTTGCATCATCCCCTGCCGCCCCACCCCGGCGGACCTGCGCGCGTTCAAGCCGACCCTGGCCGCGGTCTACCGTCTGGAGAAGAAGTTCGCCTTCGTGCTGAACCAGACCCCGCCGCGCTCCTACCGGATCCGCGACGCGGCCGACGGCCTGGCCGTGCTGGGCATCCTGCCGGACGTCAACATCGTCGCGCGCACCGATCACCAGGACGCGATCGGCGTCGGTCAGGGCGTCACCGAATTCAACCCCAAGGGCCAGGCCGCCGGCGAAGTGCGCAGGCTCTGGACGTGGATCGAGAAGCGGATGCAGGTCGCCAAGCATGCCAAAGCCGCCTAGGCCGAGCCTCGCCTCCATCGTCGCGGGAAGCGTTCCCCCGGCCAGGAGCGCCGACATCGTCCAGCTCGATACGGGCCACGTTCCCGTCCGCAAGGCCCCGAGCACCTTGAAGGAGCGTGCCCGACAGATGTCGGTCTATCTGGAGCCACCGGTCTACGACCAGCTCCGCGACCTCGCCCATACCGAGCGCACCAAGATGCACGCGCTCATGCTCGAAGCCCTCGACCTCTTGTTCAAACAGCGGGGGACCATGCCGATCGAGCGGCTGAACGAGACCAACCACCGCTGACGGCCCTCTCCTGTCGATATCGACGATCGACAGGAGAAAATCTTTTTTGGTCAGAGCCTTGCACCTGAAATCTCACGTCCCGCATCAGCCCGCGACATCTCTTCCCGATGGGTCGGGAGGACGGATCCGGAGCATAATATCCACATCCTTGAAACCACAATTTCCTTCGATGACACAAGCCGATAGGGCCGGGCCCTCGTTCGACGGATGAGCCATGGGTAGCGAATCGGAGCCCCATCCGCAGCGTTCAGGTTTCCTTTACGTCAAACCGACAATTGTCTGTGCAATCGAAGCCCACTCTTTCCGGGCGGCCTTCGACGGCCGGACCGGATCGCTCTTCCGTTCCTCGGCCCTGTATGGCGTTTCGAGAGCGTAAGAGTGCTGGGCGGTTCGGTATGGCGCGTTCGACGAAGGCCGGATTGGCTCCAACGGCGGGCGTACCGCTGCTGCGCCTCCTCGCCGTGTCCGTGGTGGCACTGACCACCGCGAATTGCGCGCAGAACACCCAGAAACTCGCCGGCCCGGCCGGCTCTTCCGGATCGTCCTACGATCCGAAATACGGCGTGAAGGCCAGCCCGCGCCTCTATAACGAGGGCGACACGATCCCCAAGGGAGGCGGCCGCCGCTTCTCGGGAAAGCCCTACGTGGTGGCCGGCCGCACCTACGTGCCCCGCGACGATGCCAAGGGCTATGTCCGCGAGGGCCTGGCATCCTGGTACGGCAGCGCCTTCCACGGCCGGATGACCGCCAATGGCGAGGTGTTCGACCGCCATTCCATCGCGGCCGCCCACCCGACCCTGCCGCTGCCGAGCTACGTCCGGGTGACCAACCTCGCCAACCGCCACTCGATGATCGTGCGCGTCAACGATCGCGGCCCCTATCACGCCAACCGCCTCATGGACGTGTCGGAGGAGGTGGCCCAGGCCCTGGAATTCCATCGCAGCGGCACCGCCAAGGTGCGGGTGGAGTATGTCGGCAAGGCCTCCACCGCCGGCAGCGACGACCGCAAGCTGATGGCGACCCTGCGCACCGATGGCGCGCCCGCCCGCGTCGGCGGCGGCTCGCCGGTGATGATGGCCGATCTCGGACCCGATGCCGAACCGGAGCGTCTGACGCGCGCGCAGCGTCCCGCCCTGGCCTTCAAGCCTGTGGCCGACGAGGACGACGCCGCTTCCGCGCCGCGTCCCGTCCGACCCGCGCCGGTCCTGGTGGCGGGCGGCTCCAGCGTCGCCGTGCCGGCGGCCCTGCAGCCCACCGCGTCCCGGTCACACGGGTTCCGGCCGACCATGCCGGATCGCACGGCTCCCGCTCTCCAGGTTCCCGCCATGCAGATGGCCCATGCGGGGCCGAAGGCGAAGGGGGCCGTACCGCCGCCCCCGGCACCGGTGCGCCTCGCCTCGAGCGCCGGCCCTGCCCATGCCCCGGCATCGAAGCACGGCGCCGGGACGCCCAAGGACGCGAAGTCGCTTCAGGCCAAAGTGGAGACCTCCGCTCCGAAGACGAAACTCGCCCTGTCGCCGGTCCCGGCGGCACCGCAGCGGATGGCCGCCGCTCCGGCCCCCGCACGCGGCACGGTCGTGAAGACGGCGGGCGCCGCGACCCCGGCACGCTCCGCGACGGGCCATGCCGCGGTGGCGAACCTGCGTCCGGTTTCGCCTCCCTCGGGTCCTCTGGGAACGGCCAAGGCCAGCGTCGCCAAGCTGTCCGTGCCCCCCGCCGGCTCCCAGCCCGCCAGCGCCCAGGCCGGGCGCGGCAAGTCGCCCGCCCCGGCGGTCGCCACCGCCACGGCAAAGCCGGCCCAGGCACGCCGCTCGCGCATCGCCGAGGTGAACTGACCGGAAAACGGTCGGGATTGGCGCAGGCGGCGGCATCGTCTGGTCCACCGTGTCGCGACCTTATCGGCAAAGTTGCGTTCGATTTCGCGGGCGATCCGCTATACCATCTCGCAAGGGCGAGAACGGACCGGGCTTATCAGCCAAGCCTCGGAGCCGACGGGCATGAGGCGAACGATGCGTGCGACGACGAACCGGACGAATCTGGCCGCCGGCTTCCGGGCCGGGCTGGCCGGCTTGAGCCTGTCGGCGATCGGCTGGTTCGCCGCCCTTCCCGCCCTGGCCCAGAGCTTCCAGACATCCGCCCCCCACGCCATCCTGATCGACGCGGATTCGGGCTCCGTGCTGTTCGAAAAGGCGGCGGACGAGCCGTTCTCGCCGGCCAGCATGGCCAAGCTGATGACCACGGAGATCGTGTTCAACGAGATCCGGCAGGGCCGGCTCAGCATGGACAGCGAATTCCAGATCACCGAGGACGCCTGGCGCCGGGGCGGTGCCGGAGGAGGCGGCTCCTCGATGTTCGCCCAGCTCAACAGCCGCATCAAGCTGTCCGACCTGCTGCGCGGCCTGATCGTGCAATCGGGCAACGACGCGGCCATCGCCATCGGCGAGGGCATCGCCGGCTCGGAGGAGAATTTCGGTCGGATGATGACCGCGCGGGCTAAGGAAATCGGCCTGACGCGCTCCACCTTCCGCAACGCCACCGGCTATTCCGCGCCGGACCAGAAAGTCACCGCACGCGACCTCGCCAAGCTGGCGATCCACCTGATCGACACCTACCCCGATCTCTACAAGATCTTCGCCGAGCGCGAGTTCACCTGGAACAAGATCAAGCAGCAGAACCGCAACCCGCTCCTGACCCTCGATATCGGCGCCGACGGGCTCAAGACCGGATTTCTCGAGGAATCGGGCTACGGCCTCACCGGCTCCGCAGTGCAGAACGGCCAGCGCCTGATCATGGTGGTGAGCGGCCTCAAGACGGCGCGCGACCGCGCCGGCGAATCGCGCAAGCTGGTGGAATGGGGTTTTCGCGCCTTCGAGCCGAGGCAGATCTTCGCCAGCGGCGAGACCGTGGCCGACGCCTCCGTCTTCGGCGGGGCGCAGGGCAGCGTCCCGCTGGTGGCCAAGAAGCCGGTGCGGGTGCTCCTGCCCCGGGGCAATGGCGACCGCATCAGCGCCCGCGTCGTCTATCAGGGTCCGCTGATCGCGCCGGTGGAGCAAGGCAGGGAGGTGGGCCGCCTGCGCATCACCCGTGGCGACACCCAGGCCCTCGACTTACCAATCTATGCCGGGGAGGACGTGCCGGCCGGCACGATTCCGCAGCGCGCCCTCGACGGGGCCTGGGAGGTCGGAACCGGGCTGTTCCGGCGCGCCTTCGACAAGGTCGGCGCGGGTGACAAGGCCGGCGCGACCGATAAGGCTGGCGCCAAGTCGTGATCGACCGAAGCCGCAAGCGGCTCGGGCAGGGCGGGGCGTTCATCACCTTCGAAGGCGGGGAGGGGGCCGGGAAATCGACCCAGATCGCCCGTCTCGCGGCGCGCCTGCGTGGTGCGTCTTCCGCCCCGGTGGTGACGACACGCGAGCCCGGCGGCTCGGTCAAGGCCGAGGCGATCCGTGAGGCACTGCTGGCCGGAACGGTGAAGCGGCACGGACCCTTCGCCGAGGCGCTGCTGTTCTCCGCCGCCCGCATCGACCATCTCGACACGCTAATCCGCCCGGCCCTCGCCCGCGGCGAGACCGTGCTGTGCGACCGCTTCTCGGATTCGACCCGTGCCTATCAGGGAGCGGCGGGCGGCCTCGACCCCGCCCTGCTCTCGGCCCTGGAGCGGGTCGTCGTCGGAGATATGACGCCCGACCTCACCCTGATCCTCGACCTCGACCCCGCCATCGGTCTCGCCAGGGCGAAGGCCCGTGCCGGGGCAGGGGAGGCGGCCGACCGGTTCGAGGCGGAGGCGCTGGGCTTCCACACCCGCCTGCGGCAGGCGTTCCTCGCCATCGCGGCAATGGAGCCGGAGCGCTGCGTCGTCATCGATGCCGGCCTCCCCCCCGATGCGGTGGAAGAGGCGATCGCGGCCGCCCTCGCCGCCCGCCTGCCCAGCCTTCTCTCCCGCCCGGAGGCTGCCGACGATGCGGCCTGAACGCGCGCCCGAGGACGTCGAGCCCGGCGATCTCGCCGACATCCCCCGCCCGCGCGAGCAGGCCGGTCTCGTCGGCCATGCGGAGGCGGAGGGCGCCTTCATCAAGGGGATCGGTTCCGGCCGCCTGCACCATGCCTGGCTCATCGGCGGCCCGCGCGGCATCGGCAAGGCGACCCTGGCCTATCGCGTGGCGCGCTGGCTCATCGCCAACCCGCGCCCCGGCCACGTGCCGGACACCCTCGCGGTCGATCCCTCGCATCCGGCGGCGCGGCAGGTGGCGGCGCTGTCGCACCCCAACCTCGTGGCCCTGCGCCGGACCCGGCCGCACAATGCCAAGACGCTCGCGACCAAGATCTCGGTCGATGCCGCGCGCCATGCCCTCGACCTGTTCGGCTCGACGGCAGGCAATGACGGCTATCGCATCTGCATCGTCGACAGCGCCGAGGATCTCAACGCCAACAGTGCCAATGCCCTGCTCAAGATGGTGGAGGAGCCGCCGCCCCGCTGCCTGTTCCTGATCGTCAGCCACGCGCCGGGCCGGCTGCTGCCGACGATCCGCTCGCGCTGCCGGGCGCTCAACCTGCGCCCCCTGGGGGAGGGTGAGGTGGCTCGGGTGCTGGAGAGCTTCCCTCCCCCCTTCGTGCGGCCGGACCCGGAAGCCCTGGCCCGCGCTGCTGCCCTGTCCGAGGGCTCGGTGGCGCAGGGCTTCGCCATGCTCGATCCGGCGACATCCAACCTCGTCGGCGAAATGGAGACCCTGCTGTCGCGCCTCGACCATCCCGATTGGCGCCGCATCCTGGCACTGGCCGAGAAGCTCTCCGGCCGGGACGCGGACGAGCATTTCGCAGCGAGCCTCGACACGGTGTTCCGCTTCGTCTCGTCGGAACTCGACCGCCGCCGCCACGAGCCCCCCGCTCGCCTTGCGGCCCTGGTGGAGGTGTGTGACAAGATCGCCCGCGCCGCCCGGGAGGCCGCGACCTACAATCTCGACCGCCGGCCGCTGATCCTCTCGCTGTTCGGCGACCTCGCGGGGGCCGTGCGCGCCGGGACATGAGCAGGCTCGTCCTGTGATCCGATGAACCGCGTATCCGAGGGTATTTCGACGCGATGGCCAACGAGTCAGGGCCCAGCCCATCCATTGCCGAGACGTCCGGTTTCGACGCTAAGACCTTCGGCATCAGCACGGCGATCTCCTATCCCAACGGCGCGCCGCATATCGGCCACGCCTACGAGGTGATCGCCACCGACGCGATCGCGCGGTTCAAGCGCCTCGACGGCTACGACGTGCTGTTCGCCACCGGCACCGACGAGCACGGGCTCAAGATCCAGCAGACCGCCTCCAGGGCCGGGATCAGCCCGAAGGCCCTGGTCGACGACATGGCCGCGCGCTTCAAGGCCATGGCCGAGGCGCTGAACTGCAGCCACGACCGCTTCATCCGCACCACGGAGCCGGACCATTATGCCGCCGCCCAGGAACTCTGGCGGCGCATGGAGGCCAAGGGCGACATCTACCTGTCGAAATACGCCGGCTGGTACTCGGTGCGCGACGAGGCCTATTACAACGAGGACGAGACCGAGACCGCCCCCGACGGGACGCGCCGCGCGCGGGAGACCGGCACGGCCGTGACCTGGATGGAGGAGGAGAACTTCCTGTTCCGCCTCTCCGCCTACCAGGATCGCCTGCTCGCCCTCTACGAGGCCCAGCCCGATTTCATCGGCCCCGAGACACGGCGCAACGAGGTGGCGAGCTTTGTCCGTTCCGGCCTCAAGGACCTTTCAGTCAGCCGAACCAATTTCGACTGGGGCGTGCCGGTGCCGGGGCACCCGGATCACGTGATGTACGTCTGGGTCGATGCACTCACCAACTATCTCACGGTGACGGGTTTCCCCGACGAGGCCGACTCCCGCAAAAAATTCTGGCCGATGGACCTGCACGTCATCGGCAAGGACATCGTGCGCTTCCACGCGGTCTACTGGCCGGCCTTCCTGATGTCGGCGGGCCTGCCGCTGCCGAAGCGCGTCTTCGGCCACGGCTTCCTGCTCTCCAAGGGCGAGAAGATGTCGAAGTCCCTCGGCAACGTGGTGGATCCGATGGACCTCATCGCGACCTACGGGGTCGATGCGCTGCGCCAGTTCGTCCTGCGCGAGGTGCCCTTCGGCGGCGACGGCAATTACAGCCACGAGGCCATCATCACCCGCTACACGGCGGACCTGTCGAACGGGCTCGGCAACCTCGCCCAGCGCTCTCTTTCGATGATCGCGAAGAATTGCGGCGGCCAGATCCCCGAGCATGGCGCGTTCACGGAGGACGACCGGGCGCTCCTGGCGCTGGCGGACGCCCTGCCGGGCTCCGTGCGCGTGGCGATGGACAAGCTCGCCCTGCACACGGCGCTCGCCGACATCTGGGCCGTGGTGACGGCGTCCGACCGCTATTTCGACGCGCAGAAGCCCTGGGTCCTGCGCAAGACCGACCCGGCCCGCATGGCCGCCTCCCTCTACGTGGTGGCCGAGACCCTGCGCGCCATCGGCATCCTGGTGCAGCCCTTCATGCCGGATTCGGGAGCCAAGCTCCTCGACCTCCTGGCCGTGCCCGCGGGCAGGAGGCAGCTCGCCGATATCGGGGAGGGGGGTCGGCTGGCGCCGGGCACGGCGCTCCCCGCGCCGAGCGGGCTGTTCCCGCGCTTCGTCGAGCCGGAGGCTCCCGCCGTCTGAGGCGGGATCCGCAGCGTCAACAAGAATCCCGAGTTTTGTCCATGCTGGTCGACAGCCACTGCCATCTCGACTTTCCGAACTTCGCCGAGGATCTTCCCGGCGTGATCGCCCGCGCCGAGGCGGCGGGCGTGACGGGGATGCTCACGATCTCGACGCGAGTCGCCAAGGCGCGGGTCTACGAGGCCCTGTCCGAGGCTCATCCGCAGATCTGGCACACCGTAGGCACCCATCCCAACGGGGCAGGGGACGAGCCTGACGTGCCGACGGAAGAGATCGTCGCCCTCACCCACCATCCGCGCTGTGTCGGCATCGGCGAGGCGGGGCTCGACTACCATTACGAGGACGCCGCGCCGGAGTCGGTGCAGGAGCGGGTGTTCCGCCGGCATATCGCGGCCTCCCGCGAGACCGGCCTCCCCCTCGTCATCCATGCCCGCGATGCCGACGAGCACATGGAATCGGTGCTCGTCGACGAGATGAAGCGCGGGGCCTTCAAGGCGGTGCTGCACTGTTTCTCCTCGGGCCGACGCCTGGCGGAAGTCGGGGTCGAACTCGGCCTGTTCGTCTCCTTCTCGGGCATCGTCACCTTCCGGCGCTCGCACGAGCTGCGCGACATCGCCCTCGCGGTGCCCCGCGACCGCATCCTGGTGGAGACCGACGCGCCGTTCCTGGCGCCCGAGCCGCATCGCGGGCGCAGCAACGAGCCGGCCTATACCGCCGACACTGCCCGATCCCTGGCCAAGACCCTGGACATGGAGTTCGAGGCCTTCGCGAGCCTGACGACGGCCAATTTCCACCGTCTGTTCGACAAGGCGACCCCATCCGGCGGCCGGGTGGCATGACAGCGGCCCGCGCGCTCCGATACCAACGGACCGGGAGGTGCGGATGGGTTCTCTGACGCTGACGATCCTCGGCTGCGGCTCGTCCGGCGGCGTTCCCCGCGTGGGCTACGGCTGGGGCGCCTGCGACCCGGCCGATGCCAGGAACCGGCGGCGGCGCTGCTCGATCCTCGTGGAGCGGCGAGGGGAGGCGGGCGCCACCAGCCTCCTCGTGGACACCTCACCCGATCTGCGCGAGCAATTGCTGTCGGCGGGGGTCAGCCGCCTCGACGCGGTGCTGTACACACATGCCCATGCCGACCACACCCACGGCATCGACGACGTGCGACCGCTGGTGATCCACATGCACCGGCGCATCCCGGTCTATGCCGATGCCGAGACGCGCGCCCTGCTGACGATGCGCTTCGGCTATTGCTTCGAGACGCCGCCCGGCAGCGCCTATCCGCCGATCCTCGACATGAACGATCTCGTGGCGGGCGAGCCGGTCTCGATCGGAGGTGAGGGCGGTACGATCGAGGCGGTGGCCTTCGGCATGGAGCACGGCGCCGAATCCGCCCACGGTTTCCGCTTCGGGCCGGCGGCCTATGCGCCCGACGTGAGCCTGATGCCGGAGGCGGCCAAGGCGCGGCTCCACGGCCTCGATCTCCTCATCATCGATGCCCTGCGCGACACCCCTCACCCGACCCATTACTCGGTCTCGGACGCGCTCGCGCTCATCGAAGAGGTGCGCCCGCGCCGCGCGATCCTCACCAACCTCCACACCGATCTCGACTACGCCACCCTCGCGGCCAAGCTGCCGCCGGACGTGGTGCCGGCCTATGACGGGTTGTCGGTGAGCGTGGACCTCTAGGCTCGCCAGAGCGGAGCGCCGGGGAGGGCGCGCGTCAGTTGCGCAGGGGGTCGGCCGGGATCAGGCCGGCATTGACCAGGATCTGCGCCGTGGCGGCCTTGGCGAGGCGGTCGTAGCCCGCATCGGTCATGTGCAGCCCGTCGGGGCCGATCATTTGCGCCGGGCTGAGGAGGCCGCTGGCGGCCCAGGTCCGCATCAGGGCGTGACGGCGGATCACCGGCACGTCGAGCTCGGCCGCGAGGCTGTGCAACGCCTCGCCGTAGCGCTCGGCACCGTTGGTCGTCGTCAGGCGGCGGCACCATTGCTGGTCCATGAGGATGACGTCGGAGCCGGCCGCGCGCATCGCCGTGATGCCCTGACGGGTCAATTCGGTGAAACGCTCCACCGTGACGCCGGTCATCGGGTCGTTGCTGCCGGTCTGCCAGATCACGAGGTCGGGCCGCTCGGCCAGCACGTCCCGGTCGAGGCGGCGGGCCATGGCCTCGGCATCGTCGCCGCCCTTGCCGCGGTTGAGGACCGTGACGATGGGGTGCTTGGCGCCGGCGATATCGAGGCGGCCCTGCAGGTCTTCCTGCAATTGCGCGGGGTAGGCGGCGGCCGGGGAGGAAGCGCCCGACCCTTCCGTGGACGAGGAGCCGAAGGCGACGATGCGGATGTCGGATCCCGCCTTCACCAGGGCGGCCACGTGGGAGAGCTTGGCCAGCGCCCTGGCGGGGATCGCCGGCTTGGCCGCGACCGGCTCCGCCCATGCCGGAGCACCGAGGCCCAGAGCCGCGAGGGCCAGGCCGAGGAACGGGGCGGCGCAGGGTTTGAGCAGGGTCAGCATCGGATCCGCTTCGAGAACGATCGGGGCGGGCGGTCGCGAAGACCGGTCCCACTCCGCCACGGGTTAGACACGCGGTTTGAGATAGGATTGTGACGATTGCCCCTGAAACTGGCGGATCGCTTAAGGAAGCTGGTGAGCAAGGGGTAAAGCCGCCATCTCTCGGCAACAGTTCATGGAATGGTGAATCCCAGCTTCGTGTCAAGCTGACCTGCAAGCCCCCCCTCACCCCGTCCTCCGGAGCTGCAGGTTCCATAATATATCTTATGCGAATGGCAGATACGGCTAGGGAACGGGCCTGGATCTGTCGTTGCCAGGGTACTTTGGCACGACGCCGCGGGTATCCTGACACCGGTCAGGGGCCCGTCGCAGGGGCCGACCGCTTGGGTGGGTGGCGAGGCCCCCCTGCCCTCACATTCTCCGTCAACCATTCGACGGCTACGAATCATGGATCAGTGCCCAGCGGAACTCGCGTGGATCAGGGTCGAAGACCTATCCCGGTGGTGCCCCGAGTTCCATCTGGCCCTACGCCTGGCGATGCCGACGAACTGAACGCCGCCTATCCTAATGCGATCCTTATAAGATCGTCCTCGCATCCGTCTCGAACCCTAATGCGGTTCGCGTCCACATTGGAGCGGGGCGAGACCGGTCATGCGTCGGCCCCCGAACCGAAACGGACCGACCATGCTCGACATCGTCTTCATCGCAACCGGGCTCGCCTTCTTTGGCCTGGCCGCCGGCTACGCCGTCCTCTGCGAACGCCTCTGAGGCCCGCCATGACCCTCGACCTGACGCTTGGCGCCCTCGTGACCCTGGGGCTGCTCGGATACCTCACCTACGCCCTCGTCCGCCCCGAGCGGTTCTGAAGGAAGATCTCCGATGACCATCAACGGCTGGATCCAGATCGCGCTGTTCTGCGCGGTCATCATCGCGCTCGCCCGCCCTCTCGGCGGGTACATGACCCGCGTCTTCACGGGTGAGCGAACCGTCCTCTCGCCCGTCCTCGCTCCCGTCGAGCGCGGGCTCTACCGCGTCGCCGGCATCGATGCCGCCCAGGAGCAGCACTGGCTGGCCTACGCCCTCTCCATGCTCGCCTTCCACGTGCTCGGCTTCCTCACCCTGTACGCGCTGCTGCGCTTCCAGGCGGTGCTGCCGCTCAATCCGGACGGGCAGGCGGCAGTCGCGCCGGACCTCGCGTTCAACACGTCGACGAGCTTCGTCACCAACACGAACTGGCAGTCCTACGGCGGCGAGACGACGATGTCGTATCTCACGCAGATGTTGGGGCTGACCCATCAGAACTTCCTGTCGGCGGCCACCGGCATCGCGCTGGCCGTCGCCCTGGTGCGGGGCTTCTCGCGGGCCTCGGCCGGCACGGTGGGCTCGTTCTGGGTCGATCTGACCCGCAGCACCCTCTACGTGCTGCTACCGCTCTGCATGGCGCTGACGCTCTTCTACGTCTGGCAGGGCATTCCGCAGACGCTCGGCGGTGCCGTCGAGGCGACGACCCTGGAAGGCGCCAAGCAGACCATCGCGGTCGGCCCGGTGGCGAGCCAGGTCGCGATCAAGATGCTCGGCACCAATGGCGGCGGCTTCTTCAACGTCAATGCCGCGCATCCGTTCGAGAACCCGACCGCCCTCTCGAACTTCGTCCAGATCCTCTCGATCTTCGCCATCGGCGCGGCGATGACCAACGTCTTCGGCCGCATGGTCGGCGACGAGCGCCAGGGCTGGGCGATCCTGTCCGCCATGGGCGTGCTGTTCCTCGCGGGTGTCAGTGTCGTCTACTGGGCCGAGAGCGCGGGCAGCCCCGTCCTGAACGGGCTCGGCCTCACCGGCGGCAACATGGAGGGCAAGGAGGTCCGGTTCGGCATCGTCGCGTCCGCCCTGTTCGCGGCGGTGACAACGGCGGCGTCCTGCGGCGCCGTCAACGCCATGCACGACAGCTTCACGGCGCTCGGCGGCATGATCCCGATGATCAACATGCAGCTCGGCGAGATCATCGTCGGCGGCGTCGGCGCCGGGCTCTACGGCATCCTGGTCTTCGTCATCGTGACGATTTTCGTCGCCGGCCTCATGGTCGGGCGCACCCCGGAATACCTCGGCAAGAAGATCGAGGGGCGAGAGGTCAAGATGGCGGTGCTCGCCATCCTGTGCCTGCCCCTGATGATGCTCGGATTCACGGCGCTGGCCACCGTGATCGCCGCCGGCCTCGCGGGTCCGGCCAATGCCGGGCCACACGGCTTCTCGGAGATCCTCTACGCCTTCACCTCGGCGGCGGCCAACAACGGCTCGGCCTTCGGCGGCCTGACGGCCAACACCGCCTTCTACAATACCACGCTCGGCCTCGGCATGCTGTTCGGGCGGTTCTTCGTCATCGTCCCGGCGCTCGCCATCGCAGGCTCGCTAGCCGCCAAGAAGACCGTACCGACCTCGGCCGGGACCTTCCCGACCCATGGCGGCCTGTTCGTCGGGCTGCTGGTCGGCGTGATCCTGATCGTCGGCGGCCTGACCTTCTTCCCGGCCCTGGCGCTGGGGCCCATCGTCGAGCACCTCGCCGGCGGCCTCGGTCAGACCTTCGCGGTGGGGGGCTGAGATGCAGCAGGCCCTGGTGCCCTCCCGAAACCGCGCCGCCATGCGGCGCGCCCTGCCCCGCCATCGACCGCGATCCCAACCCTGGAGCCAAGTCGAGCGCGACCGAAAGGACGTCCGGCTCTCGGACGTCATCCTCGCCATGCTCGGTCTGACCCTGCTCGGTGCCCTCGGCTTGTTGGCCGGGGCCGCCCTCCTCGGCGATGCGCTCGCGCCCTGAACCCCACTCGACGGCGCAGGATCGCGCCGCCTCCCGAGATGTCTTCCATCGGACAACCGCAATGGCCCGCCCAAACTCCACCAGCCTGTTCAGTGCCGCCCTCGTCGGGCCGGCGCTCATCGGCGCCCTGACCAAGCTCGACCCACGCAAGATGATCAAGAACCCGGTCATGTTCGTGGTCGAGGTCGTGGCCGCCCTCACCACCGTCCTGTTCATCCGCGACGTCCTGACGGGCGGCGCCAACCTCGCCTTCTCCGGCCAGATCATCCTCTGGCTGTGGTTCACCGTGCTGTTCGCCAACTTCGCCGAGGCCATCGCGGAAGGGCGCGGCAAGGCCCAGGCCGACAGCCTGCGGCGCACCCGCACCGAGACCATGGCCAAGCGCCTGAAGGGTACGGGCCGGAACTACGACACCGTGCCCGGCAACGACCTCAAGGTCGGCGACGTGGTCCTCGTGGAGGCCGGCGACATCATCCCGTCCGACGGAGAGGTGATCCTCGGCGTCGCCTCGGTCAACGAGGCGGCCATCACGGGTGAGTCCGCCCCCGTGATCCGTGAATCCGGCGGCGACCGGTCGGCGGTCACCGGCGGCACCCAGGTGCTGTCCGACGAGATCCGGGTGCGGATCACGGCGGCGGCCGGATCGACCTTCGTCGACCGGATGATCGCCCTGGTCGAGGGCGCCTCGCGGCAGAAGACCCCGAACGAGATCGCTCTCAACATCCTGCTCGCGGGCCTCACCATCATCTTCGTCTTCGCGGTCGCCTCGATCCCGAGCTTCGCCTCCTATGCCGGAGGTGCCATTCCGTTGATCGTGCTGGTCGCCCTGTTCGTCACCTTGATCCCGACGACCATCGGCGCGCTCCTGTCGGCCATCGGCATCGCCGGCATGGACCGGCTGGTGCGCTTCAACGTGCTCGCCATGTCGGGACGCGCGGTGGAGGCGGCCGGCGACGTCGATACGCTGCTGCTGGACAAGACCGGTACCATCACGCTGGGCAACCGACAGGCCACCGAGTTCCGCCCGGTTCGTGGCGTCTCCGAGCAGGAGCTCGCCGACGCCGCCCAGTTGGCGTCGCTCGCCGACGAGACCCCGGAGGGTCGCTCCATCGTGGTGCTGGCCAAGGACAAGTACGGCATCCGCGCCCGCGACATGGGAAGCCTCAACGCCACCTTCGTGCCGTTCACCGCCCAGACCCGGATGAGCGGCGTCGACCTCGACGGATCCTCCATCCGCAAGGGCGCCGTCGATTCCATCATCGCCTCGGTGAGCTCACAGCCGATGGCGACCCGTGGCTCCGGCGCGGCGCTGGCCTACAGCCCGGGCCTCGCCGACGAGACGGTGCGCGAGATCCAGTCCATCGCCGAGGACGTCGCCAAGGCGGGCGGCACCCCGCTCGCCGTGACGCGGGACGGCCAGCTTCTCGGCATCGTCTACCTCAAGGACATCGTGAAGGGCGGCATTCGCGAGCGCTTCGCGGAACTGCGGCAGATGGGCATCCGCACGGTGATGATCACCGGCGACAACCCGATGACCGCGGCCGCCATCGCCGCCGAGGCCGGCGTCGACGACTTCCTCGCCCAGGCGACCCCTGAGGACAAGCTGGCGCTGATCCGCAAGGAGCAGGCGCAGGGCAAGCTCGTCGCCATGTGCGGCGACGGCACCAACGACGCCCCGGCGCTCGCCCAGGCCGATGTCGGTGTCGCCATGAACACCGGCACGGTGGCGGCCCGCGAGGCCGGCAACATGGTCGACCTCGACAGCGACCCGACCAAGCTCATCGAGATCGTCGGCATCGGCAAGCAGTTGCTGATGACCCGTGGGGCACTGACCACCTTCTCCATCGCCAACGACGTGGCCAAGTATTTCGCCATCATCCCGGCGATGTTCCTGGTGCTCTACCCGCAACTCCAGGCGCTGAACGTCATGGGCCTCGCATCACCGGAGAGTGCGATCCTCTCGGCCATCATCTTCAACGCGCTCATCATCGTCGTCCTGATCCCGCTGGCGCTTCGGGGCGTGTCCTACCGGGCGGTCGGGGCCGGCGCTCTCCTGCGCCGGAACCTCCTGATCTACGGGCTCGGCGGCATCCTGGTGCCCTTCGTCGGCATCAAGGCCATCGACCTGGCCATCACCGCCCTGCACCTCGTCTGAGCCGCCTCGAACCGCCACATAGGAGCACGCCATGTTGAACCACCTTCGCCCTGCCCTCGTCCTGCTGATCGCCCTGACGGCGATCACCGGGCTCGCCTATCCCCTCGCCATGACCGGCATCGCGGGGGTCGTCTTCCCGGCCAAGGCCGCCGGCAGCCTGATCGAGCGCGACGGCAAGGTCGTCGGTTCCAGCCTCATCGGGCAGTCCTTCACCAGCGACCGCTACTTCCAGGGCCGCCCCTCCGCCACGAGCGCCGCCGACCCGGCCGATGCCACGAAGACCGTCCCGTCGCCCTACAATGCGGCGAACTCCTCGGGCTCGAACCTCGGCCCGACCAGCGCCGCCCTTGCCGAGCGGGTGAAGGCGGATGTCGCGACGCGCCAGACCGAGAACCCCGGCCAGCCTGTCCCGGTCGACCTCGTCACCGCCAGCGGCTCGGGCCTCGACCCGGACGTCTCTCCCGATGCCGCTTTGTTCCAGGTGCCCCGCGTGGCCAAGGCGCGTAACCTCTCCGTGGATCAGGTTCGTTCCCTCGTGGACTCCCAGGTCCAGGGTCGCCTGCTGGGCATCCTCGGCGAACCTCGGGTGAACGTGCTCGCCCTCAACCTCGCCCTGGACGGCCTGGGTTCGAGGTGACCTCGCCGGATGACAGGCCACCCGATGTCGACGCCCCACCGCGACCCGGACCGTCCCTCGCCCGACGCGCTGCTGGAGGCCGCCCGTAGGGAAGAGCGCCATCGCGGCCGCCTCAAGATCTTCCTCGGTGCGGCCCCGGGGGTCGGCAAGACCTACGAGATGCTCACCGTCGGCCGCGCCCGACTCAAGGCCGGCACGGACGTGATCGTCGGCGTGGTCGAGACCCATGGGCGAGCCGAGACCGAGGCCCTGGTGGAGGGCTTCGAAGTCGTGGCCCGCCGTCCGGTTGCGTATCACGGCGCGGCGCTCGACGAGATGGACCTCGATGCGATCCTGGCGCGCCAGCCGGCGCTCGCCCTCGTGGACGAACTCGCCCACACCAACGCGCCGGGCTCGCGCCATCCGAAGCGCTACCAGGACGTGGAGGAACTGCTCGACGCCGGCATCGACGTCTACACCACCCTCAACATTCAGCACGTCGAGAGCCTCAACGACGTCGTCGCGCAGATCACCCGCATCCGGGTGCGCGAGACCGTGCCCGACGGTATCCTCGACCGGGCCGACGACATCGAGGTGGTCGACCTCAACCCCGACGACCTGATCCAGCGCCTCCGGGACGGCAAGGTCTACGTGAAGGGCAACGCCGAGCGCGCACTCAAGCACTACTTTTCGCGCGGCAACCTCACGGCGCTCCGGGAACTCGCCTTGCGAAGGACCGCCGACCGGGTCGACGACGAACTCCTCAACCACATGCGGGCCAACGCCATCGCGGGCCCATGGAGTGCGGGCGAGCGGGTCCTCGTCTGCATCAGCGAGGATCCGCGCTCCGCCGGCCTCGTGCGCCATGCCAAGCGCCTCGCCGACCGGCTGCACGCGCCCTGGACCGCCATCACGGTCGAAGGGCCCCGCAGCCTTTCCCTCGACGAAGCCGCGCGCGACCGCATCGCCGACACCCTGCGCCTCGCCGACCGCCTCGGCGGCGATGCCGTGACCCTGCCGGGCGGCCGACGCGTGGCCGACGACATCCTCGCCTATGCCCGCTCCACCAACGTCAACCACATCATCCTCGGCAAGGCCGACCGGTCCCCGGTGTTCGAGCTCCTCAACGGCTCTGTGGTGCACGACATCGTCCGCCGCTCGGGCAACATCAGCATCCACGTCATCACCGGCGAGGCCACGAAGGCTGAACCCGTCCCGCCGAAGACGGTCGCCACGGCACCGGCCAAGCCGCCGTTCGAGATCCTGGCTTACATCGTCGGCGTCCTAGCCACGGGAACGGCTCTCGGGCTCGCCCTCCTCGTCGAGCCTTACCTCGGCGTGGAGAACGCCGACCTCATCCTCCTGACCGCCATCGTGGCCGTCGCGGTGCGATCAGGCCTCGGGCCGTCCCTCGTCGCAGTCCTGGCGGCGTCGCTCTCCTACAATTTCTTCTTCCTGCCCCCGGTCTACACCCTCACCATCGCGGATCCGACCAACATCGCGGCCTTCCTCCTGTTCACGGTGGTGGCGGTGGTGGTCTCCAACCTCGCTTCGCGCTCGCGCCGGGAGGCCATGGTCTCGCATGGCCGCGCCAGGGCCACGGAGCGGCTCTACGGCTTCAGTCGCAAGCTCGCCGGTTGCGGCACCCTCGACGACGTCCTGTGGGCGACCTCGGCCCAGGTCGCCGCTATGCTGAAGGTCCGGGTGGTCGTCCTGCTGCCGGAGCAGGGGACGGTCTCGGTCCGCGCCGGCTTCCCCCCGGAGGACACGCTCGACGCGGCCGATCTCGGGGCCGCGACTTGGGCCTTCGACAACGAGCGCCCGGCCGGGCGGGGGGCCGACACCCTGCCGGGGGCCAAGCGCCTGTTCCTGCCGATGCGCACGGGCCGTGGCATCGTCGGGGTGATCGGCCTCGACACCGACGGTAGCGGGCCGATCCTCTCGCCCGAAAGCCGGCGCCTGTTCGACGCCCTGGCCGACATGGCGGCACTCGCCATCGAGCGCGTGCGTCTGGTGGAGGATCTCGACCGGGCCGAGCGCGCCGCCGAGACCGACCGCTTGCGCCAGGCCCTGCTCACGTCGATCTCGCACGACCTTCGCACGCCGCTGTCCTCGGTTCTCGGGGCGGCCACGACGCTGCGCGACCTCGACGAGGCGCTGCCGCACGACGCAAAGGTCGACCTCCTTGCCACCATCATCGAGGAGTCCGAGAGGCTGAACCGCTTCATCGTCAACCTTCTCGACATGACCCGCCTGGAGGCCGGGGCGGTGGCTGCGAGCCTCACCCCGCAGGACGTCGGCGAGAGCGTCGATACCGCCCTTCGCCGCTTGGGCTCCATCCTCGCCGGCCACCAGGTACGCCTCGACCTACCGACCACGCTGCCGGCCCTGCGCCTCGACCCGGTCCTGTTCGAGCAGGTGCTGGTCAACCTCCTCGACAACGCCGCCAAATACGCCCCCGAAGGCTCCATCGTCACCGTCAGGGGCATCTCGGACCGTGATCAGGTCCGTCTGCAGATTCTCGACGAGGGCGATGGGCTGCCCGAGGCCGATGTGGAGCGGGTGTTCGACAAGTTCTACCGGGTCCGCAAGTCCGACAGCGTCCGGGCCGGGACGGGGCTCGGCCTCGCCATCGCCCGCGGGTTCGTCGAGGCCATGGGTGGTACGCTGACGGCGGCCAACCGCCGCGACCGCCCGGGCGCGGTCTTCACCATCCTCCTGCCCGTCCCCCCGGCGGGACACGTTCACTCGGATCTGGCGGCATGAGCATGAACATCCTCGTCATCGACGACGAGCCGCCGATCCGCAAGCTCCTGCGCATGGGCCTGGCCACCCAGGGCTACCAGACCTTCGAGGCGCCCAACGGACGGACAGCCCTCGATGTCCTGTCCCGCGAGACGGTCAATTTGATCATCCTCGACCTCGGCCTGCCGGACATGCGCGGGCACGACCTGCTCCGCGTCATCCGCAAGGATTTTCGCGATCTCCCGGTCGTCGTCCTGTCGAGCCGCGACGACGAGGCCGGCAAGGTCGAGGCCCTCGACCTCGGTGCCGACGACTACGTCACCAAGCCCTTCGGCATGGGCGAGCTCCTGGCGCGCATCCGCGCGGCCTTGCGCCACCAGCTCGCGGTCCAGGGCGAGCGCGCCCTGTTCGAGGTCGACGGCCTCAGCGTCGACCTGGTGCGCCGCCTCGTCCGGGTGCGCGGCGCGGACGTCAAGCTGACCCCGCGCGAGTACGACTTCCTGCGCGTCCTGATCCAGCATGCCGGCAAGGCCCTGACCCACGCCCAGCTCATGAGCGCGGTCTCGACCTCGTCGGACCCGCAATACCTGAGGGTCTACATGCGCCAGCTTCGCCTCAAGCTGGAGGCGGACCCCGAGCGTCCGAGCATCCTGCTCACCGAGACCGGCGTGGGCTACCGGTTACGGGCTCCGGACGACGACGCTCACGCTTGAACTCCCCGCCATCGCATCATGCCCGGAAGGCGAAGCACCCGGCGATTTCGGCGACCGCGACCGCGACAACGGCATAGGCGAGGAAGGTCGTCATCCCCTCCCCGTCCCCGAGCGGATTTACCGGGTCAAGCCTGCGACCGTGGCGTGCCGCGATGCATGGTCCTCCGCCGCGCCGATGCTCTGGCCCTGGAATCGGCATGACTACGGGTCGGCCCGGTCGCTTCCGGGCCAATCTTGCCCGTGACAGTGTCAGAATTCGGGGGGCCAGGCTTTTCAGAACCGTTGTGAAGGCAGTCAGTGCAGGGCCGAATAAGCCTCGGCGCGACAGGATCGCCATCCTGGGCGGCCCCCTTCGACGACCGGCTCCGAGCCTTCTAGGATGCCCGCGCCGTATCCGGCGCCCTGCCCTCGCCGGTGGTGAAACGGCCGTAGCGCAGGGCCAGGGTCGGCAGGATCATGAGGTTCAGGACCGTCGAGGTCACGAGGCCGCCGAGGATGACGATGGCCATCGGCCCCTCGATCTCGCGGCCGGGCTCGCCGGCGCCCAGCGCCAGGGGCAGCAGGCCGAGGCCGGTGACGAGGGAGGTCATCAGGATCGGCACGAGGCGGTCGGCGGCCCCTTCCACCGCCGTGTCGCGGTCCCACGGCCGGCCGTCGATGGCGACGAGATGCTCGTAATGCGAGATCATCATGATGGTGTTGCGGAGCGAGATGCCGAACAGCGTCACGAAGCCGACGATGGAGCCGAGCGACAGCACGGCCCCGGTGGCGAAGACCGCCAGTACCCCGCCGACGAAGGCGAAGGGCAGGTTGACCAGGACCAGCATGAGGTTGCGTGCGCTGCCGGTGACCATGGCCAGCAGCAGCACGATGCCGAGGCCCGCGAGCCCGGAGAACAGCAGCAGGTCGCGCTTGGCCCGTGCCTGGGCCTCGGCCGATCCGGCAAAGCTCACATAGACGCCCGTCGGCAACGCCACCTCCTTGGCGATCTTGCGCCGGGCGGCTTCGACGAAGGAGGCGACGTCGCGCCCCGTGACGTTGGCGGTGATGGCCTGGACGCGCTGGGCGCCCTGGTGCTGGACCTGGTAGCGCCCCGAGGTCTCGTAGATGTCCGCCACCTGGGCGAGGCGGATGAAGCGGCCGTTCGAGGAGCGCAAGGGGAGGTCGCCTACAGCCGTGAGGCGCCCCCTCGCCCCGGAATCGAGGATGACGAGGACGTTGAAGACCGCGTTGCCCTCGTAGGTCTGGCCGACCACGTCGCCCTGATAGGCGGTGCGCACCACCTCCATCACCTCGACCGCCGAGAGCCCCCAATGGCGCAGGTCGTTGGGCCGGAGCCCGACGTTGATCTGCGGCAGCCCCGCCGGGGAGGCCTGCTGGATGTCCGTGGCGCCGCGCACCTCGGCGAGCTCGCGGGCGATGTCGCGGGCGGCCGCCTCGATCCGGGCGAGGTCGTTGCCGAAGACGTTGATGACGACCGGCGCGGTGTAGCCTGAGACCGTCTCCTCGATGCGCTCGGTGAGGAAGGTCTTGAGCGAGAAGGCGGCACCGGGAAACCCCGCCATCAGGGTGCGGATATCGGCCTCGGCCCTGCCCTGCCCCGCGCCGTCCAGCCCCTGGTCGAGGTCGATATGGATCTCGCTGTAATGGGTGCCGGCGGTGTCCTGCCCGGCCTCGGCGCGGCCGATCTGCGAGGCCACGGCGCGGATGCCGGGGATCTTGCGCAGTTCGGTGGTGATGCGGCCGCCGAGGCGCATGGATTCCCCGAGCGACGTGCCGGGCGCCGCCGCCATGTGCAGGATCAGGTGGCCCTCCTTCAGGTCGGGCAGGAAGGTGCTGCCGAAGAACGGCGTCGCGGCGGCGCCCGCCAGGGTCACGAGGATGCCGGAGGCGATGACGATGCGCGGGGCGCGGTTGATCCGCTGGAGGAGGCGGGTGTAGCCGCCGCGCGACCAGCGCATCACCGGCGGGTCGCGCATGTCCGTCTCGCGTCGCCCGGTGAGGAGCATCATCGACAGGGCGGGGGTGACGGTGAGCGCCACGGCGAGGGAGGCCACCACGGCGAGGATGTAGGCGAGGGCGAGGGGGGCGAACAGCTTGCCGGCGATGCCGGACAGGACCAGCACCGGCAGGAACACCAGCAGCACGGCGAAGGTGGCGTAGGCGACCGCGGTGCGGACTTCGAGAATGGCGTCGATGACCACCCTCCCCTCCGGGACGGGCGAAGCGAGGCGCCGGTTCTCGCGCAGGCGGCGCACCACGTTCTCGACGCCGATCACCGCATCGTCCACCACCTCGCCGATGGCGATGGCGAGGCCGCCCAGCGTCATGGTGTTGAGGCTCTCGCCCATGGCCTGGAGCGCCACCACGGCGGCGATGAGCGAGAGCGGGATCGCCACCGACGAGATCACGCAGGTGCGCCAATCGTACAGGAAGGCGAACAGCACGACGACGACGAGGATGCCGCCGAGCCCGAGCGCCTGGAGCACGTTGGCATTGGCGATGGTGATGAAGTTCGCCGGCCGGAACAGATCCGGCCGCAAAGCCACGCCTTCCCGGTCGAGGGCCGGGCGCAGGTCCTCCAGGGCCGCTTCCACCCGGGCGGTGACCTCGCGGGTATTGGCGCCGTATTGCGCGCCGACCATGAGGAGCACGCCGCGCCTGCCGTCCACCAGGGCGGCGCTGATCGGCGGCTCGCCGGCGGCGACCACGGTGGCGACGTCGCCGAGGGTCACGCTCGCCCCGCCCTCGTTGATGAGGACCGTGCGGGCCAGTTCCTCCGGGGTGAGCGACTGCCCCTCGGTCTGGAGGGTGACGCGCTGGTTGATCGTGTCGACGAAGCCCGCCCCGCGCACGCCGGTGGCCTTGCGGGCGGCGGCGAGCACGTCGTTCATGCCGATATTGTAGCGGATGAGGTCGGCCGGGCGGATCTGGACCTGGAGCGAGCGCACGGCGCCGCCATAGACCGAGACCTGGGCGACGCCCGGCACCGCCAGGAGCCGGAGGCGCACGGTCCAGTCGGCGACGGTGCGCAGGTCGAGGTCGGAGCGCCGATCCGAGATCAGGCCGACGAGGAGCACGGTACTGGTGGCCGAGGTCAGCGCCGTCATCGCCGGCGGCAGCACGCCCTGGGGCAGGCGGCCGGCGAGCGCCGTCAGGCGCTCGGTGACGAGTTGGCGGACGCGGTAGACGTCGCTGCCGGTGCCGAAGGTGACGGTGATGACCGACAGGCCCTGGATCGAGCTCGACCGCAGGGATTCGATCCCCGGCAAGCCGTTCACCGCCACCTCGATCGGCTGGGTGACCAGCACCTCCACCTGTTCGGGGTTGAGGCCCGGCGCTTCGGTCTGGACCACCACGGAAGGCGGCGCGAATTCGGGGAACACGTCGTATTTCGCGTCCCCGAGCACGTAGACGCCGTAGCCGGCGAGCGCGAGGCTGAGCGCCAGGACGATGCCGCGAAAGCGCACCGCGAAGGCGACGAGCGCCGCCTGGGGGCCGCTCGGGGAAGCGTTCGGAACGTCGCTCACGTCAATCGTCGTCCACGCCGCCGGAGACGGAGAGCAGGCTCTTCATCTCCTCGGACAGAAGCGCCTGCGCGCCCGTGAGCACGATCTCGGTGTCACCGGGCAGGTCCTCCACCACATAGGCATCGGCCGACATGGGCGGGTCGGCCTTGAGGGCGTGGCGCGCGAAGGCGTCGGGCGCCACCGCGCGATAGATCCAGGTTCCGCCTTGCCAATGCACCACCGCGTCCTCGGGCACGCTGAGGCCGGTGACGGTCCGGTCCGAGGCGAGGAAGGCGAGCATGCTCATGCCGGGCAGGAAGCCGCTGTCACCGGGCACGGTGTAGAAGTAGCTGAGGCCCTGGATGCGCTGGTCGGTCCGGGTGGCCGGCGAGACGTAGCGCAGCGCGATCCGCGCGCTCTGCGGCGGCACCTCGGCGAAGGCGGCGGCGGGTTGGCCCTTGATGCTCTCGCCCGGCGGCAGGGTCACCTGGACCAGGAAGTCGACGCGCTCGATCAGCCGGGTGATGGCCGGCGAGCGCTCGACGATGGCCCGTCCGATCACCGGCCCCCATTCCTGCTGCGCCGTGGCGGCGAGGGTGCGGACCTGCGATTCCGCCGCCGCCAGAGCGGCCTGATCGGTCTGGAACGTGCCCTCGGTGGTCTCGACCTGAACGGTGGTGGCGTAGGGGCCGAGATTCTTGGCGCGCTGGAAGGCGTTGCGCGAGACCTCGACCCGGGCCTGGGCGGTCTGGAGCTGCGCCCTGGCGCTGGCGTAGGAATTGGTCAGGTCGGTGACCCTGGCGACGTCGAGGACGCTGCCATAGGCCTGGAGTTCCTCGCGGTGGGGGGCGGAGGGCCGCACCTGCGTGGCGATGCCGAGGCGCTCGCGCTCCGCCGGCTTGAGCCGCACCACGGTGCGCCCGTCCTCGATGGCGGTGCGCTGGGCCGGAAGATGGCGCGGGGCAGGGGGACCGGGGGCGACCCGCTCGCGCAGTTCGGCGATGAGGGCCGTGCCGGCTTCGCTCACCGCGAAGGCGGCGATTCCACCCACGATTCCCGCGAAGAGGAGACCACGCAGCCACGACACCAGAACCGCCCTCCCCGGCCTCGCGATCGATACGCCGCGTCGTTCCTCGTGAACGGATACAGCGTCGCCCCGCAACCCGATACGGGCGATGCCGGATTTTCCCGCCTTGCCTCCCGTCTTGCCTCTCGCCCTGCCCCGCACCGTTGCGCCGGCCTGCGCGCGGTTTCGCGATTCCCGCGGTCGTGAGATGGTGGAGGCGGCCGGAGAGCGTCGTGACCCACATCATCCCGCTGCCCTACAGGCCGCCCTACGACTGGCCCGCGATCCTGGCCTATCTCGGCGGCCGGGCCATTCCGGGTGTCGAGGTGGTGACGGCGGATGCCTATGCCCGGACCGTCTACCTCGGCGGTCGCCCCGGCACGATCTCCGTCATGCGGGGCGGGGACGATGCCCTCGTCGCGACGGTGGATCATCCCGATCCGGCGATTCTGCCGGACGTCCTGGCGCGGCTGAGGCCGATGTTCGATTGCGATGCCGACCCGGCCCTCATCGCGGCGGCGCTCTCGCGCCACCCCGACCTCGCACCCCTCGTGGCCGAACGGCCGGGCCTGCGGGTTCCGGGCGCCTGGGACGGGTTCGAGATCGCGGTACGCGCCATTCTCGGACAGCAGGTCTCGGTCAATGCGGCGACCCGTCTCGCCGGCCGTCTGGTTTCCGCCTTCGGTGAAGCGATGGCGCCGGACGACGCCGGAACGGGGCTGACCCACCTGTTCCCGACGCCGGATCGCCTGCTCGATGCGGACGTGGCCGCGACGCTGGGCATGCCCGGCGCACGCGGCAGGGCGATCGGCGCCCTCGCGGCGGAGGCCCATGCGAAGCCCGACCTGTTCGCACGGGGACGCGGCCTCGATCCGGCGGTGGCCGCCCTGAGGGGGTTGAGCGGGATCGGCGAGTGGACGGCGCAGTACATTGCCCTCAGGGCGTTGCGCGAACCGGATGCGCTGCCGGCGAGCGACCTTGCCCTGCTCCGGTCCCTCGATACCGGGGCGGGGCGTCCGACACCGGCGCAATTGCTCGCCCGGGCCGAAGCCTGGCGGCCCTGGCGGGCCTATGCCGCCGTGCATCTCTGGACGAGTGACGCCGCGCGGATCGCCGCCGCACTGCCTGTCCCCAAACCCGCCGCCAAGCGCCGCCCTGCCGGGCCCGCCTCCGGGTAGGATCCGCGATGTCAGCCCTGCTTCCGGCGGGCTTGCTCAGCCCGTCATGGGCGGGACAGAAGGGGACGGCGGTACCGCCAGCGAAGAACCATCTCCGAGCAAAGCCGCCGAAGGGATCATGACCTCTCCGTCCGCCTCCCCCGGCCCGGCCGTCGAGACCCGCGCGGTCGCCGCCGCCTACCCGCTCCTCCTGTTCACGACCCTGCTGTGGGGCGGCAACGTGGTCGCGGGCAAGTGGGCCGTGGGCGAGGTCTCGCCCCAGGTGCTCACCTGCCTGCGCTGGGCCTTCGCCTGCCTCGCGCTGGCCTGGCCGGCCTGGCGCGGGATCGTGTCCGAGCGCCACCTGATCGCGCGCCACTGGCGCTACGTCCTGCTGATGGGGGCCTGCGGCTACACCGCCTATGCGAGCCTGTTCTACGCCGCCGGCATCTACACCACCGGCGTGAACGTCGCCCTGTTCCAGGGGGCGATCCCGGTCCTCGTCATCCTGCTGAACTACGTCGTGCATCGCGTCGCCGTCACCGGGGCGCAGATCCTCGGCGTCGTCATCACCCTCGGCGGCGCGGGCGTGGCGGCGACCCACGGCGACTGGCACATCCTGTCGACGCTGTCCTTCAACATCGGCGACATGCTGATGCTCGGCGCCTGCCTGCTCTATGCCGGCTACACCGTCGCCCTCGCCGACCGGCCCAAGATGTCCGGCCTGACCTTCTTCTCTGCCATGGCGCTGGCAGCTCTCGTGACCTCCCTGCCCGCCCTCGTCCTCGAACAGGCCGCCGGAACCCTGATCTGGCCGACACCGAAGGGGTGGGCCATCGTCGCTTTCGTGGCCCTCGGCCCGTCCCTCATCGCCCAGCTCTCGTTCATGCGGGGCGTCGAACTGATCGGCCCGAACCGGGCGGGGGTGTTCGTGAACCTCGTGCCGATCTTCGGCTCGGGCCTCGCCATCCTCGTCGTCGGCGAGCCCTTCCAATGGTACCAAGCCGCGGCCTTGGCCCTCGTGCTCGGCGGCATCGTCATCGCCGAGCGCTTCGGACGCCGCGAACGCCCGGGCGGCAAGTGAGGCGGCGAGCGAGGCGAGACGTCCGGTTCAGCCGGCGGCCGCGCGCTCGAGCGCGGCGATGTCGAGCTTGATCATGCCCTGCATGGCGGAGAAGACGCGGCGCGCCACGGCCGGATCGGGATCGGCCAGCAGCCGGGGGAGGATCGTCGGCACGATCTGCCAGGGCACACCCCACCTGTCCCGAAGCCAGCCGCACATGATCTCGGCCCCGCCATCCGCCGTGAGCGCCGTCCATAACCGGTCGACCTCGTCCTGGTCGGCGCAGGCCACGGAGATCGAAGCCGCCGTGCCGTAATTGGCCGTGGTGCCTCCGTTCAGGGCCTGAAAGCTCTGTCCGCCGAGGGTGAAGGCCACCAGCAGCGCATCGCCCGCCTCCCCGCCCGGCCAGGGTCCGGGCGAGCGCTGGACATGGTCGATCCGCGAATCGGGGACGAGGGAGACGTAGAGGCCGACCGCCGCCTCGATGTCCTTACCGAACCACAGGCAGGTGCTGACCTTGGGCATCGTCGACTCCTCTTGCGAGGTTGAGCTCGCGCGAGACTATCGAATGTCCGGCCTCGAGCCCATCAGATGATGAGCCCCCGCCGCAGGGCGATGGCGACGGCCTGGGTCCGGTTGGCGGTGCCGAGCTTGGCGCGGGCGGAGCGCAGATGGAAATCGACGCCATGGGCGGAGATCCCCATGACCTCGCCGATCTCCCAGTCGGTCTTGCCTTCGGCCGCCCATTGCAGGGCCTCGCGCTCGCGCGGGGCGAGGCGCGCGGAGGCCGCCGGATTCTGGCCGTTCAACAGCAGCAGGTGGCCGAACGCGTAGGTGGCGGCGAGCTGGAGCATGCCGCGATCCGCCGGATCGATGGCGAGACGCTCGCCCGAAACACTGAATCCGGCGGTCTCGCCGTCGAGGGTCATCAACGGAATGGTCAGGCCGTCGCGCAGGCCGAAATCCCTCGCCTCGTCCATCACCCTGCGCGCCAGGGGATCGTCGGCATGCTCATCGGTGGCGTCGCTCCAGGCGAAGGGCGCGGTGGAGTGGCCGAGGCGCTGAACCGTGGGGTCGTGGAAGGCATAGCCGCGCGTCAGGTAGCGCCGGCCCCATTCCATCGGGAAAGTGTTGAGAAGGACGTGGCCGCGCTGCTGTCGGACGGGCGCGCCACGGGCCGGCACGGTGGCCGCCATGATGTGGGCGACGCCGAGATCCGCCAGTTCCGCCATCAGAAGCCGGGCGACGTCCTCGCCGCTCGCGGTACGATCGAGGGAGCGGAGGAAGCCGAGGGTCTGATCGAGGGATTTGCGCGTCACACGCGTACTGCCAGGCGAGTCCGATCACGTTTACATGATCGAAGGGCATGTGAGCGCGCTAACTCTAGATTGTCAACGCCTTCCCTCGGGTAGGATCGATTTTGCACAAACGAGTGTCCGAGGGAGCATCAGCCGAACAGGTCGACGGTCCTGAAACCGGCCGCCTCCAGTCGCTCGGCCAGGACGCGGCGATGGCACCGTTCCGGATCGCGCTCGAAACAGAGGAGACAGGTGGGCGCCCGTGCGGCGAGCTCGCACAGGGCATTGAGGGCGAGGCCGCCATCGGCGGTATCGAGGACCTCCTCGCAGTAGATCCGGCGCATCAGCGCCGCGTCATGAGCCCGGGCGGCTTCCCGCCCGGCCTTGGGCGTGCCGAGTTCGCGCGCATGCGCGTAGGCGAGACCCGCCTCCTCCAGGCTCGTCTTCAGGGCGTTCTTCGAAAAACCTCGCTTGCGCGAATTCGCCACCGCGCGAACGTCGGCCAGGGTCGCGACGCCGGCATCCTTCAGGGTCGCCACGAAACGCTCGGAATCGAGCCCTTCGTAGCCGATGGTGAACAAAACCTTCTGCAGTCTCCCCTCCCCTCGAAACACCAGACCGGCTCGTGACTTAGCCTCGGGCGCCGGCCTGCGGCCTAAGCGCCGGAATGCACCCTATGTGGCTCACAGGCAACGACTTCCGGAATTCCGCCGCATTGCCGTCAAAGCTCTGTTAACCGCGCAGGGGCCATCCCTTAGCGATGAGTGTAGCGCGTGAGAACGGTGGGCCGGGCATCGATGTCGCTTAAGAACGGGATCGCCCCGACAATCATGGCCGGGATGCCACGCGGCGTCGCCATGCGCTGGGCCAAACGCTCTCTGACCGCCGCCCTGCTCGCGACTCTCGCGGCCTGCGCCGGAAACCACAGCGACTTCTACCCCACCAAGGGCGACGTGAAGCCCCATCCGGGGGTGGCGCGCGCCAAGCAGCACCCGATCCAGGGCATCGACATCTCGAAATGGCAGGGGCCGATCGATTGGGCCTCGGTGCGCGGTGCCGGCACGCAGTTCGCCTTCATCAAGGCGACGGAGGGCGGCGACCACGTGGACGAGCGGTTCCGCGCCAATTGGGACGGCGCCGCCAAGGCGGGCGTGCCCCGTGGGGCATACCATTTCGTGTTCTGGTGCCGCTCGGCCCAGGACCAGATGGAGTGGTTCAAGAAGAACGTCCCCAACGATCCGACCGCCCTGCCCCCCGTCCTCGACGTGGAGTGGAACGGCCATTCGCAGCTCTGCCCCAAGAAGCTGCCGAAAGCCCAGGCGCTGGCGATGATGCGCTACATGCTCGACGAGATGGAGCGCTACACCGGCAAGCGTCCGATCATCTATACCGACATCACCTTCCATAAGGACGTGCTCGAGGACGAGCTACCCGACTACCCGCACTGGGTCCGCTCCACGGCGGCCGAGCCCGAGCAGCGCTACGCCAAGCGCAAGTGGATGCTGTGGCAGTTCACCTCTACGGGCCGGGTTCCGGGCGTGCGCGGCGACGTCGACCGCAACGCGTTCTACGGCTCCACCGCGGAATGGGCCTCGTTCCTGTCGACGGATTGCGACCCCCGCGACCATAGCCGACTCGCCGGACAGGGGCTCTGCAGCGGGAAGTAGGGGAAGAACCGAAACGTCGGGGGACGTGTCACCGAGCGCCGCTAGAGCTGCGCCCGACCACGTTGGGTCGGGGCACATCTCTAGGCCTTTGTTGTGCCGCGCTCTTTTTCGCCGAACCGGCATCCACTTCGGCGGAGAGCGCTCTAGGGAGCGGCGCTCATCACACTGGTGAGGACGGTGCCGTAATGGCAGGCCGTGGCGGCGAGGACGAAGGCGTGCCAGATCGCGTTCTGGTACGGCAGGCTGCGCCAGACGTGGAAGATGACCCCGGCCGAGTAGAGCACGCCGCCGATCGCCAGAAGCCAGAGGGCCTCGGGGTTCAGTGCGCCGATCACCGATTCGTAGGTGGCGACGCCGCTCCATCCGAGGAGCAGGTAAAGGCCGATGGCGGCCCGGTCGAAACGGCCGGGCAGGAGCAGCTTCAGGGCGATGCCGATCGCCGCCAGCACCCAGATGAAGGCCAGAAGCATCCAGGCCGTCGAGCCGCGCCCGACCAGGGCGACCAGAGGCGTGTAGGTGCCGGCGATCATGAGATAGATGAGGGCGTGGTCGGCCCGGCGCAGGATCCACTTGCGGCGCCCCACGGGCCACATGTTGTAGGTGGCCGAGACACCGAGCATCGACACCAGGGCGGCGGCATAGACCGCGACGGCCGCCCGCTCGGTCCAATCCAGCGGGGCCATCGCCGCCAGGATGACGATGGCGATGGAGCCCGCCACACCGAACGCGATGCCGGCGATATGCACGGCGGCATCCGCCATCAGCTCCCGGCGGGTATAGTTCCAGGTCAGTCCGATGGGTCTACCGTCCTCAGCCAGGAACATCGCTGACTCCGAACTTTCCTAACCCAAGCTTAAGCGCCGAAGGCCCGGACTCGTTCCCTGATCGAACTGCGTAGGCGGCGAGCATCGTGAACCGCCGCCTACCTGATTGCCGCATATTTTCCCGGTGAGAAGATTCCTAGAAGGAGAAGGTCGTGAAGCGGCTTGCGAGGACGACGGCCCAGGCGGCGCCGAGAAGTCCCGTGAGACCGACGACGACCTTCCGGGTCCGCGCATGGCGCGTCCCGTCCGTGTCGGCGCCTTCGCGTGCCGTCTGGTCGCGCTCAACGAGTACCTGCTCTTCCGACACGAGGCGTTGGTCGTGCATGCTGGACGGCCTTTCGGTTTTGGCGTGACACTGCCGGACGCCGCTTTCGCGGCGCCATCGACACATCGGCTAACGGTACAAACCCAAGCTTGGTTTCGCTGCGATGCAACAAAATATGGCCGGGTGACGCTCGCCGATGTGGACCGACACGGTGCAAGCATCCGGCCAATCCGGACCTACCATCCGGCATAGCGGTGTTGCGGTCTGTGCGATGCAGCAGCCGGCGCGCCGACGAGATCCGGAAAGCGGGCCGGGACAGACCCCCTCGCGTCCGGGCAAGAGGCCGTCTCCCCGAGCCCCCCTCGGCCTCCGCTACGATGTGTCCCCGGAGAGGGGCTAAGTGTCTCTCACAAAACTCCCGCCGCGCTGTCCTGCTTGGAGCAAGAACCGACCGTGATCGGGAGTTTTGTGAGGCACTCTAAGCGCCTCGGCCCGTCATGCCCTCGAAACCGAAGGCGGCGGAAGTAGCGACGGGAGACGGCAGGGTCCGCGGGGTCGCTCCCCGGCTGAGCCGGGCATGCACCGTCGCCATCATCAGGACCGCCATGGCGAAGACCTGATGGGCGAGGCCCGCCCAGAGGGGCACCGCCAGCAGAAGGGTCACGATGCCCAATCCCGCCTGCGCCAGGGTCAGGCCGGCGATGCCCATTGCGCGGCGGGCCGTGCCGCTGCCGGGAAGCCGCCTGCCCGCGTCGACGGCGTGGAACAGCGCCACGGCCAGAAGGAGATAGGCCATGAGGCGGTGGTTGAACTGCACCAGGGTGACGTTATCGACGAAGTTCTCGATCCACGGGCTGACCGCGAACAGGTCCGACGCCCCCGGCACGAGGACGCCGTCCATGTCTGGCCAGGTATTGTGCACGAGCCCGGCCTTCGATCCGGCGACGAGGCCGCCGAGACCGATCTGGAGCAGGACGAGGACCGGCAGCAGGGCCGCCATGATCCGCAGGCGACCGGGTGCCGGCTCGGATGGGCCGGACCTCAACCCGGCGGCCAGCCAGACGAGGCCGGCCAGGATCAGGCTCGCCGTGGTCAGGTGGAGGGCGAGCTTGAGGGGCGCCACCGCCGTCATGCCCGGCTGGAGGCCGGAAGCGACCATGATCCAGCCGATGGTGCCCTGAAGACCGCCGAGGACGCCCAGGGCGAGGAGCCCGTATCCCAGGCGCCGGTCGACGAGACCGCGCCACCAGAACACCAGGAGCGGCACGAAAAAAGCGAGCCCGAGGATGCGCCCGAGCAGGCGGTGGCCCCATTCCCAGGCATAGATGACCTTGAAGTCCGACAACCCCATGCCCTGGTTGAGGATGCGGTATTGCGGCGTGTCCTTGTACTTGTCGAACTCTGCGGCCCAGGCCTGCTCGGAGACCGGGGGGACCACGCCCGTCACCGGCCGCCATTCGGTGATCGACAATCCCGATCCGGTCAGGCGGGTGGCGCCGCCGACGGCGACCATGGCCACGACGAGGATCGCCAGCGTGTAGAGCCAGATGCGCACCGGGTTCGTGGAACGGACCGGCGCGGTCGGGGTGGTTTCGCGTGAAGGCATCGCGGTGGGGAGCTCGCGTGGTGTCGGGATCGGCGCGGGTTTCCCGTGCCTCGCGCCCTGCGTTACGCATGCGGGGCCCCCGGGGCAACGTCGCCCAGGGCCGCAGAGGGCCTGGATGCGGCGCGAGCGGCAATTGCCTTGCCGGGGCGGTCGGCCTAACCCCGGCGGACCTGCCGCCGGGGGAGAAGGCCCGTGCCAAAGGCCCCTATACAGGAGAGCGCCCATGCGCCGCCGCACCCGCACGCTGCTCGGCACGATCGGCATGCTCGCCTTCGTGGCGCTCTACGCGCCCCTCGCCATGGCCTTGGCCGACAGCCGCATCTCCCAGACGCCCCCGGCCGTGCAGGCGATCCTCTACGCCTTCCTCGGCATCGCCTGGATCTTCCCGTTGATGCCGCTGATCCGCTGGATGGAGCGAAAGGACGTCGACGGCGGCAGCTGAGAACCGGGGTTTCCCCCGACGCCGGGATTTCGCCGCACTCGGCCGTCACAGGCTTGGGCACGCTTTGATGTTCCCTCAGACCCAGGCCGAGATCCGCCGCTCCATGATCCGATCCTCATGAACCGATTCCTCGCGTCCTTCCTGCTCGCAGGCTTCGGCTGCGCCGCTCTTCCGGCTCTCGGCACGCCGGCCTCGGCGCAGAATGCGCCCCGCTCGATGGCGGAATGCGAGCGTCTCAAGAACGACCTCGCCTACAACCAGTGCCTCGCGATGTTCGGACCGGCCGCCAAGAATGTCGGCGGCGGGGGCGGGGGCAGCGATGGTGGATCGGCCTCCTCCGTGGCGACGGCGCTCGCCGCCGTGCCGCCGGGCAGCACAGAATCCCTGCCCATGGCCGACGAGCCCGCGCAGGAGGCAAGCAGGGGCCAGCGCGGCAGGCGCGGGCGCTACACCCGCCACGGCCGCCAGAGCGCCAGCTTCACCGTGGGTGGAAGCGAGGGCCGCTCGTCCTACCGCCGCCGCCGGCGACATTGACAGGCCCCGTGCAGGACTGACCCGACCGGGCTCACGCGACATCGAGCCGTCGCCCGCGATTCCAGGCGAGGAACGGAACCCCCGACAGCAGTGCGCAGAGCGCCGCCTTCGATTGATGCAGCCCATTCACCGAGACCCGCGGCAGGGCATGGAGATGGACGGCATGGCCGGGGAAGAGATGGCCGGGTCGGGTCGTCACGGCCGTGTCGAACCCGGCCTCGCGGGCGATTCCGAATTCGCGCCCCCCGGCCGAGGTCGGATCGCCCACCGGATAGGACAGGTGCCGCACCGGCCGGCCAATCTCACGCTCGATCCGCGCCCTGCCCTCCCCGATCTCATGGCGGACCCGCGCCTCCCCGTGTTTCGCCAGCATGGGATGGCCGATCGTATGGGCTCCGATCGACAAGGCGGGATCGGCCGCCAGACCGCGCAACTCCCCCCAGGACAGGCAGAGTTCCTCCGCCACCCGCCCGATTCCGATGCCGGCCTCGCCGCAGAGGTCGGCGATGGTGGCGAGCAGGCGCTCCTCCGATCCGGCGCGCAGGTGCCGGTAGATCAGGGCGAAGGCCGCCATCTTCTCCCCAGCCGTGGCGGCGGGCAGGTCGAGGGGCGGGGCCTCGTCCCGAACCACCCTCACCCGGTCGAGGCGACCGATCGCGCGTTCGAGTTCGATCCACCACAGGCGGCCCCGCCCCTCGGCGAAGTCGCTCGCGACGAACAGCGTCCAGGGAACGCGATGCCGCGCCAGAACGGGAGCGGCGTGGCGGGCGTTGTCCCGGTAGCCGTCGTCGAAGGTCAGGACGGCGAAGGGCCTGTCCCCGCCGGGCCGGGCGAGTCGCTCGGGCACGGAATCGAGGCCGATCACGTCGAACCCCTTCTCGGCCAGCGTGACCAAGACTTCGTCGAGGAAGTCCGGCGTGATCGAGAGAATGCCGTTGGGGGCGTAGGCGCTCACGGGGGCCGGATCGACATGGTGGAAGGTCAGGATCAGGCCGCGCCCCTGCGCGACCCGCCTCAGCCAGCGGTCGGCTCCCGAGGCGGCGATGGCGCGAAAGCCCGTATCGAACAGGCGGTGACGGAACTCGGGCGAGGGCATGGGCGTCACCGGAGAAGAGCGGAACGGGCGGAGATTCGACCACCAACCCGCAAGGTTTCGTTACCCACATCGCGAGATGATGCCTTGCCGTTTTCCATCGTCACCGGCGCTTAAGGAGCCGGAGGTCTAGGTACTGGACGATGCATGCTCGTGCGCCGCGCTCGCGGAGCCGTGCCAGGGAGCGGTGATGGCGGTTCTTGTTCACGATCTCACCGGAGCGGGCATGATTCAGGAGCGCGTCCGCGGGCAACTGGTTCCGGAGGTGTTTCGCGACCTGGCCAGCGTCGAGGCCTTGTGGCGGAGCGTCGAGAGCGATCCGGCCGCACTGTCGACCCCCTATCAGCGCTTCGACTGGGTCTCGGCCTTCGTCTCGGCCAAGCTCGGCTGCACGCCGGCGGAGCAGGACGCCTCCCTGCGGGTCATCGTCCTGCGCGATCCCGGCGGACGGCCCCGCGTGATCCTGCCGCTGCAGGTGGCACGCGAGCGCGGCGTCCGCGTGGCGCGGGTGATCGGCTGCAAGCACGCGAACTACCACATGCCGATGTTCGCCTCCCGCGAGGCGGCGGCCATGCGCGCGGAGGATCTCGTCGGCCTGCTGCGCCAGATCGGGCACGAGGCCGGCATCGACGTCTATCTGCTCGGGCATCAGCCGCGCTTCTGGGACGGCGCCGCCAATCCGTTGAGCCTCCACGCCGCGCCGGCCGTGAGCGACGCCTACGGCCTGATCCTCGGCCCCGACCCCGAGACCACCGCCAAGCGCGTCTTCAGTGCCGATGCGCGCAAGAAGATGCGCTCGAAGGAGAGGAAGCTGATCGAGGCCTTCGGCCCCGTGGAGTATCGGGTGGCCGCGAATGCCGAGGAGGTGAGAGCCTACCTCGCCGCCTTCTTCACGCAGAAGGCCTCGCGCTTCGCCGCCATGGGCATCGCCAATCCCTATGCCGACGAGGGGATCCGCCGCTTCATCGCCACGGGCGCCTGCCGGCAGGACGATCCGGACGAGGTCCGGGGCGCCGCGATCGAGGTCTCCGCCCTGGTGGCGTGCAACGATGGGCGGGTCTTCGCGACCTTCGCCGGTGCGGTCAGCGATGCGCGCTACAGCGGCATGATGACCTCCTTCGATCAGGATCCCGTCATCGGGCGGTCGAGCCCCGGCGACATCCTGCTGCAGCACCTCATCCGCGATCAGACCGAGCGCGGCCGCCGCAGCTTCGATCTCGGCGTCGGGGAGGCCCGCTACAAGGCCAACATCTGCGACGAGACGATTCAGCTGGGCGAGGTCACCATCGCCGTCACCCTGCGCGGCCATCTCTTCGCGGTTCCGGCCATGGCCGCTACCCGCCTCAAGCGCCGGATCAAGCGGAGCGAGCGACTGGCGCGCTGGGCGAAGGCGGTTCAGAAGGCGATCCGACGCTCGGCCCGCCATGGCCGGAGCGCCGGCGAGGCGCAAACCTGACGCGACGGCTCGCGCCGGCCGCCGAAAGTCCTCAGGCCGCCGAAAGTCTTGCGCCGGCCCCCGGCTTTCCAGCAGCGGCGTGCTCGTTCGCGGGGTGCTCTCCGGCGACGAGGACGGAGCCGGATCCCTCCCGGTCGGCCAGGCCGTAGAGCGCGACGAGCTCGGGATCCTCGGGCGACGTGTCGGAGGCGATGACGATGGCGTTCATCCGGCCCGCCATGGCCGTCAGCAGGTCGCGAGCCCCCTCGGACTGGGCCTCGCCCAGGCGATAGACGACCCAATCGTAGCTCTGGGCCAGGGCATCGAGGGCGATGGCGAGGGCCTCCGGCTCGTCCGTGAGGATGTCGCAATCGACGAAGCCGCGCGGGATGGCATGGAGCCTGCGCACCGAGGGCACCGACCGGATCACGTCGAGGAAGGCCGCCTCGCCCGCTACGAGGTCGGTGAGGCCGGCATCGTCCGAGGGAGAGGCCGGGCCATTGACGTCCACGAGGAGGACGCGCCCGCTCGCGGCCAGTGCCTCCGCCAGGATCCCGGCGAGCTGCCGGTCGGCGTCCGTATCGGTCTCCGCCACGAGGAGGCTTCCGCCGTTGCGGCCCATGCGCTCGCGCAGGCGACGGGTGAGGGCCTGGAGATCGTAGCTGGGAACGGCCGTCCGGCCCGCTTCCCCGGCGGCTTCTTCCGTATCCTCCCGCACCGGAAGCGGCGTGGCTTCCGGGACGGAGGCGGGAGCGGCGGCGGCGAGGGGGACGACGACGCGGGCGATCAACGGCGCCTCGTAGAGGGCGGCGGCGGTGCCGGTGCGCGACAGGGCCGTGGACGCTTCCGGAAAGGCGAAGGGGGCGGGCTCGGGAGCCCGATCGTCCGGCCCGGTCCGGCGGCGGGTCTCGTCGGGATCGCGGAGGAGATGGCGCGCCGCCACCCCGCCGCTGGACAGCAGCATCGCCATCACGAGGGCGAGGGCCACGATGGGCAGCTTCTTCGGGAAGGACGGGATCTGGGGCACCACGGCGCGGGAGACCACGCGGGCATCGGCGGGGGCCGCGCTCTCGGCATCGCGGGCCGAGGCCTCGCGATAGCGCGAGAGGTAGGATTCGAGCTGGTCGCGCTGGGCCTTGGCCTCGCGTTCGAGGGCGCGGAGCTGGACCTCGCTGGAATTGCCCTTCGAGACGACCTCGCGCTGCGCGTCGACGGCGGCGTTCAGGCTCTCGACCCGGGCCTCGGCGATACGGGCGTCGTTCTCCATCGTCCGCACCACCCGGTCGGCGGTGGACTTGATCTGCGCGTCGAGGTCGCCGATCTGCGCGGTCAGTTCCTTGATGCGGGGATGGGCCGGCATCAGCGTCCGCGATTCGAGGGCGAGCTGCCCGCGCAGGGTGATGCGCTGCTCCACCGTGCGGCGGATGACCTCGTTGTTGGCCACATCCGGGATCTCGAAGGCGCGGCCGTCCTTGATCATCTCGCGGATGAGCTTGGCCCGGCTCGTGAGATCGGCCTTGACCGTGCGGGCCTGGGACAGCTGGGTCGACAATTCGCTGAGCTGCTGGGTGCCCAGAGGTTGGCTTGTGGCGCCGCCGCCCCCGCTGATCAGGCCGTTGCGCGCGCGGAAGGCCTCGACCTTCGCCTCGGCCTCGGACACGCGGGTGCGCAGGGTGTCGATGTTGCCGCCGAGCCAGGTCGAGGCGTAGCGGGCGGTGTCCACCTTCGCCGATTCCAGGGAGGCGATGTAGAGTTCCGCGATGGTGTTGGCGGCCTTGGCCGCGAGGTCCGGATCGCGCGAGCGGAACTCGACCGTCAGGATGCGGGACTTGCCGGCCGGGTAGACCAGGAGGCGGTCGAAATAGGTCTCCAGCACCCGGTCCTCGGGCGCCCGCTCCATCGGGTTCCTGCCGAGCCCGATCATCATCAGGACGCGCTGGACCGGACCGATGCCGTCGACCTCGGGATCGAATTCGGCATTGCCCACGAGCTTCAGGCGGCGGATCGCCTCCCGGGCGATGTCCCGGGACATCACCACCTGGACCTGGCTCGCCACCGCCTGTTCGTCGATGGCCAGGGGCTGTTCGCCGCGTTCCTGGGCGGTCCGCGCGAAGCTCGCGTCGCGGCTCTCCAGCAGGATCTTGGCCTCGCCGGTATAGCGGGGCGGAACCACCTGCACGAAGACGATGGCCCCGATCCCCGCCGCCAGGGTGGGAAGGACGATCCAGCGCCAGGACCGCGCCAGCACCCCGAACAGCTGGGACAGGCCGAGCCCCTCGTCCCGCTGTGGGATCGGTTCGATCGAGGAAACGGTCTGCTGCGAGCGGGGCATGAGACGATCTTTACGCAAGGCAGGACGGCGTATCGGACGCCTCAAGGAAGAGTAGAACTCGTTAAGATTGATCGTCGGTTAAGATCGACTGCAACGCAGCGCATTCCGGGCGGCGCATCAGCTTTTGTTAACCATATGAACCTACCAATAGAGGCAGAAACTTGCTCTTAGCGGCTTGGATGATGAACCGGCGCTCCCTTCTCCTCGCTCTCTCCTCCACTCTGGCACTGGGCGGATGCCTGCGTCCCGACTTCCGGACCGCGCAGCTCGACGCCACCGCCACCGGATCGATCGGCGGACGCTATACGCTCGCCACCGGCGACCGGCTGCGCGTCATCGTTTTCGGCCAGGACAATCTCTCCAACATCTACGCCATCGACGGGACGGGCGGCATCGCCATGCCGCTCATCGGGCTCGTGAAGGTGGGAGGGCAATCGACGGCCCAGGCCGCCCGGACCATCGAGGCCAAGCTGGCGGCGGGCTTCGTGCGCGAGCCGCATGTGACGGTGGAGGTGGATGCCTATCGGCCGTTCTACATCCTCGGCGAGGTCACCACCTCGGGGCAGTACCCTTACGTGAACGGCATGGCCGTGGAGACGGCGGTGGCGATCGCGGCGGGCTTCGGGCCGCGGGCGGCCCGCGACTATGCCGTCCTCACCCGCGAGGGACCGAACGGCCTCGTCTCGGGCATCGTCCCGATGACCTACCTGGTGAGGCCCGGCGACACGATCGTCATCAAGGAACGCTTCTTCTGAGGACGTCTCGTCTTCGATGCGTCGTCGATCGACGAAGGCCCGGATCCATAGGATCCGGGCCTTCGTCGTGTCTCGCCCGGTCGGACGATGTCGAGATAACTTATGCTCGCGGCACTGGCGGCATTGCTGATGACGACCACCGTGTCGAACATCCGGCCCCGCCCAGCAGGGCGTCCGTTCCCTTGCCGCTGGCGGGGGCCAGTCATTCGGGGAGCGGCCTGCCACCGGCGGATTTCCCCGCAAGGCGGAAAGCCAGGATTCACACTTGCGGGGAAATCCGCACTTTCGAGATTCCGTCAGGGGCCGCATGACCGAACGAGAGGTTTTCGATCTCACGACCGCCTGAACCGATCCTGCGGCGTACGGTCCTCGACGGTGGTAGCATCTCTGGAAACCAGTCTTCGCTAAGGTCATACCGTCGCCCGGTTCGAATGGTCGTCGCGTGGAGCTTGTCCGTCGTGAGTGCGTCCGCCTCCATCCCGTCCATTCGCCCCTCCCCCGGCGAGGGCGGGAGCGTCTACCGCATCCTTCACGTCTTCCGCGCGCCGGTGGGAGGGCTGTTCCGCCACGTCTGCGACCTCGTCAGGATCCAGGCCGCCGCCGGCCACGAGATCGGCCTCGTCTGCGATGCCTCCACGGGCGGGGAGAACGCGGCGCGGGCGCTCGACGAACTCCTGCCCCATCTCGCACTCGGCATCGTCCGGCTCCCCATGCGGCGCAACCCGCACGGATCGGACCTCGCCGCGGTACGCGCGGTCGCCGCACGGGCGCGGGAGGTCCGCGCCACGATCCTGCACGGCCACGGCGCCAAGGGGGGGGCCTATGCCCGCATCGCCCGCCTGCCCCCGGGTTCGCCCTCGCCGATCCGGGCCTACACGCCGCATGGCGGCAGCTACAATTACAAACCCGGTTCCCTGCGCCACCGACTCTACATGGGTGTCGAGCGCCTGCTCGCGGCGCGCACCGACGTGTTCCTGTTCGAGAGCGAATACGTGGCCGGGCGGCACCGGCGCTTCGTGGGGGGCACGCCCCGCACCCTACGGATCGTCCATAACGGCATCGACGAGGCGGAGTTCGCGCCGGTGCCGCACCGGGCGGACGCCTACGACCTGGTCTATGTGGGCGAGTTGCGCGAGGCGAAGGGGATCGCGGTCCTGCTCGACGCCCTGGCCGCGCTACGGGCCGAGGGGCGCCCCTGCCGCCTCCTCATGGTGGGATCGGGCCCGGACGCCGACCTCTTGGCCGAGCGGGCGCGGCGGCTCGGCCTGTCCGCTTCCGTGGCCTTCGAGCCGCCCCAGCCGATCCGTACCGCATTGGCGAAGGGACGGATCATGGTGGTTCCGTCGCTCGCCGAGTCCCTGCCCTACGTGGTGCTGGAAGCCGCAGCGGCATGCCAGCCCCTCGTCTCGACCAATGTGGGCGGCATCCCGGAGATCTTCGGGGCGGCGGCGGACGATCTCGTGGCACCCAAGGACCCCGTCGCCCTCAAGGATGCCATCCTCCGCCTGCTCGACGAAGACCCCGCCCGGGGTCTCGCGCGAGCCCAGGCACTCAGCGAATCCGTGCGGACACGGTTCTCGATGAAACGGATGGGGGCGGATGTGCTATCCGGCTACGCCGCCGCCCTGCGGCTTCGAGGAACGTTTACCCTAGCAACGGCGCTGCCGCCGATGAAGGAACTGCCGAAGTCGCGCTAACTTGCTCTTTGCCATGCTTCCGGCGGCCGGGCCTTCGTTAAATGTTCCGTGATGCCGGCTTGGCATCGTCCCCCCATCTCACCGACGAAAAGTTCGAACGAAAGCAGACGATGAGCGCCTTCGACGTTCGCGACCTTCTGAAGGCGGCGGGGAATCCCAGCCAGCCGAATGCGGTCGATACGGCTCATGACGGCTCCGCCGAATCCGCGATTCCTCCCGCCGAAATCGGGGCGCCCCGCGACCATGGCGGGGTCCTGTCTCCCGTCGTGCTGTCGGGCAGCGTGCGGCTGGCGGACATGGCGCTCATCGCCATCCTCGGCTTCGCCACCCACTTCGTGCAACTCCGCGGCGTCGTCGCACTGGGATGGAGCTATCCTGCGGCGATCCTGTCCGTGGCCGGGCTCGCGGTGGCGTTGTTCCAGATCTTCGGCAGTTACCGGATCGCCGCCTTTCGGACCTTCTTCAAACCCGCCCTGCGCCTCACCGCCGCCTGGTCGCTGACGTTCCTCGTCGTTGCCACGGTCATGGTCTTCGCCAAGGTCGCCGACCATTATTCCCGCATCTGGCTCGCGCTGTTCTACGCCCTGGGGCTGGCCCTGCTCCTCGCCGAACGCCTCGTCCTGCTCCGTTTCGTCACCGCCCGCATGCTGCGCGGACAGTTCGACCGCCGCACGGCCATCGTCGGGGGCGGGCCATTGGCGGAAGAGCTCATCCGCGCACTGGAAGCGGAATCCGATGCGGGCATCCGCATCGTCGGCGTGTTCGACGATCGCGGGGACAACCGGTCCTCCTCGGTGATCGCCGGCTACCCGAAGCTCGGCACGGTGAGCGATCTCGTCGATTACGCGCGCTCCACGCGCCTCGACCTCGTGGTCTTCACGCTGCCGATCGCGGCCGAGGATCGCCTGCTCCAAATGTTGGCCAAGCTCTGGGTGCTGCCCATCGACATCCGCCTCTCCGCCAAGGCGACGAAGCTCAAGCTGCGCCCGAGGGCCTATTCCTATCTCGGCTCAGTCCCCGTCCTCGACGTGTTCGACAAGCCGATGGCCGATTGGGACATCGTCACCAAGGCCATCTTCGATCGCGTCGTCGGCATGGCCATGCTGATCGTGCTGGCGCCGGTCATGCTCGGCCTGGCCATCGCGGTTCGCCTCACCTCGCCCGGTCCGATCCTGTTCCGGCAGAAGCGCCTCGGCTTCAACAACGAGACGATCGAGGTCTACAAGTTCCGGTCGATGTATGCCGACCAGTCCGATTTCACGGCCGCGAAGCAGGTCACCCGCGGCGACCCGCGCGTCACGCCCCTCGGCCGGTTCATCCGCAGGACGTCGCTGGACGAGCTTCCACAGCTGTTCAACGTCCTGAAGGGGGAATTGTCCCTGGTCGGGCCGCGGCCCCACGCGGTCCAGGCCAAGACCAGCACGACCCTCTACGATCAGGTGGTCGACGGATATTTCGCCCGCCACAAGGTCAAGCCCGGCATCACCGGCTGGGCCCAGATCAATGGCTGGCGCGGCGAGACCGATACCGACGAGAAGATCCAGCGCCGCGTCGAACACGACCTCTACTACATCGAGAACTGGTCGATCCTGTTCGACGTGCAGATCATGCTGGCGACTCCGCTCTCACTCGTCACCACCAAGAACGCCTACTGATCCGATATCCTCCCGGGATGCATGCACCCGGCGACGCAAAAAGGCCGCCCCTCGCATCGCGAAGGGCGGCCTTTGCCGTTCTTGCGCCGGAGGCCGGCGCGACAGGTGTACTGCGTTACGGCAGGGAACCGGCAGCCTTCTTGGCCTCGGTCATCGTGTTCTCGCAGCCCTTGGCATCTCCGGCCGCTTCCTGCTTGCGCGCCTGCTCGATCAGGTGACGGGCGTGGTCGACACTCTTGGCATTCGGGGTGGTCGAGGGATCGGTGGGCTTACCGCCGGGAGGGGCGTCGAGGCCCATCGACGGATTGGACGCGACCTTGCCGTCGGCCGAAGCGGTGCCGGTGACCGACACGGCGCCGGAACTGTTGAGGCGCCGCTCGATCGTGGCGATCTGGTCGGAACACGCAGAGGCGAAGGCCGGACCGGCAATGGCGGTGAAGACGAGGGCGGGCACGAGGACGCGGATCAGCGGCGAGGCCGTGGTCGGCGAATGCGCCTTGTCCGAGGACGTCTTGGTCTCGTTGAGGGCCTTGGTCATGCGATGCTTTCCGGTGATGTCGAACATGGCACGCCAACGCTCGACCCACCCGGCATGTTGCTGCGACATCGTTGAACCTGTGGCGGATCATCCCCTGACGGGGCACTCCGCCGCACATGGCGACCGACCATGGCGAGCGACAAAAAAGGCCGCCGCCCCGTCTCCGGAGCGGTGGCCCATCGCAGGGGCTCTACCACGTCTCGCTGACCCATAAGTCAGGGTCAGGGAGGTCCGGCGGACGAATGCCGCCGCGCAGTCAGCGCGGGCAGACCTCGATGAGCCGGGCTCATCGAGGTCTGGTATCGAGGGGCGGCTACCAGAAGATGCGCATTCCGCCATAAGCCGCGATCGGCGCGCCGGGGGCCAGGCTCCGGTTGGAGCTGGCATTGGGCAGGGCCAGGATCGGAACCTCGCCGACCGGCGAGAAGGTGCCGAAGGTCGCGTATTTCGCGTTCAGCGCGTTCTCCACGTAGCCGTAGAGCTCGATGTTCTCGTTCACCCGGTAGCTCGTGTTGAACCCGATGACCGCGTAGTTGCCGGTGGTCTTGTTGAGGTTCGATTCGTCGCCCACGAGGAACTTGCCGGTGGCGACACGGCCGAGGACGCCGACCCGCCATTCCGGCGTGACGTTGTACTGCACGCCGACCTTGACCTGATGCGGCGCGACGCCGGGGAGCTTGTCGCCGCGTCGCACGAAGATCTGGTTAGCTTCCGAGTTGTCCGGCTGGGCCGGGTTCGGCGTGGCGAACGGGTTGCCGCCGGAGGCCAGGGTCAGCGGCGACTGGAAGGTCGCGTCGACGAAGGCGTAGTCGATGAAGGCGTTCCAGACCGGGGTGGTGATGGCGAGGCTCGCCTCGACGCCCTGGCGGCGGGTGGAGCCGACATTCTGGAAATAGGCCCGGCCGATGGTGATGTCGGAGGGCACGAAGGTGATGTCATCCTCGTTGCGGGCCCGGAACACGCCGGCCTTCCAGCTGAGCACCCCGAGCTCGATCGGCGATGGCAGCTTGCCGCGGAAACCCGCTTCCACGGTGCGGGAGATGACCTGCTTCAGCGGCGGATCGCCGACGAAGAAGTTGGTGAGCGAGCACGGGGCGAGCGGATCGGCGCAGGAGAGTTCGGCCGGGGTGGGCGCACGGTTCGCCTCGACATAGCCGCCATAGACGGTGAGGAGATCGGGCACGAGCTTGTAGGTCGCGCCGACGCCCGGGTTGAAACGCTGGAAGTAGTGGTTGCCGTTCAAGGCCGTGCCGAGCTGATCCTCCAGCACGATCTTGGCCATGTTGAACCGGCCCTGCAGCGTCAGGGTCAGGCGATCGGTCAGGTCGGTGTTGTTCTGCAGGTAGATGCCGCCGTAATCGTTGCTCGACTTCACGCTCACCGGCGTGATCGAGTTGTCGTCGCTGCGCACGACGATGCCGGGGCCGAAGAAGCCGCGGTCGAAGGTCAGGCCGCCCACGGCGTTGTCGGCGGTGAAGGCCGTGCGGCCGCCATCGTAGGAGCCGCCGAGGACGAAGCGGTTCGGCAGCCCGAACAGCGTCTCGCGCACGTTGGTCTGGACCGAGACGCCGAAATTCTCGGTGTTGGTCCGGGTCGAGTTGAGGAAGGCGTAGGGGCCGCCCTCGTCGAACCGCTCCGCGAAGGCCGGAAGCCGGGCGAAGTTGGCCGTCCTGACGCTGCTCGCCTGGACGCGACGGTTCAGCCGGTCGCGCAGGAAGAACTGCTCTTCGTTGGCGCCTTCCGAGCAGAGGAACCGCTCGTTCGCCTCGCAGCGCTCCACCTCGGCGGCGTCGCCATTGGCGGTGTTCTGCTCGAACCGGCCGTAATAGGCGTTGCCCTGGATCGTCACGGTGGGGGTGATGTCGTAGGTGCCGGAGAGCCCGATGCGTCCGAACGCATTCAGCGTCTTGTCGGGATAGGTGAAGACCTCGTTGCGCTTGAAGTCCAGCAGATCGACGGGCAGGGTTCCGTTGCCGGTCAGGCTGTTGATCGCGCCCATGAAGTTGAGGTGGAACTCACCCTTCTCCGCCTGCACGCCGAGATCGCCGTAGAACTGGCGCAGGCGCGAGGGCGAGTGCTGGCGCCATCCGTTCTCGGAGAGGGCCGTGCCGGCGACGTAGAGGCCGACATTGTCCGAGCGCTGCCCGTGCTGGAACGAACCGCCGAAGCGCCCGAACGAACCGCCCGAGAGGTTCAGCTCGGTGCCCTGATAGGTGAAGCCGTTCTTGAGCTGAACGCTAAGCGCGCCGCCGAGGGCGTTGAGGCCGTAGGCCGGGTTCGAGCCTTCGAGCTCGATGCGGTCGACGGCGATGTCGGGGATGAGATCCCACTGCACCGTGTCGCCGAAGGAGGTGTTGAAGCGGTTGCCGTTGACGTAGACGGCAACACCCTGGGGGCTTCCGCCCAGCGGCGAGGCTTCGAAGCCGCGATAGGTGATGGTCGGCTGGAAGGGGTTGCCCTGCGCGTTGTTGATGCTGATCGAGCCGATCCGCTCGTCGAGGGCGCGCAGCACGCTCGGGGTGCCGACCCGGTTCACGTCCGCCGAGGTCAGGACGCTGGTGTTCTGGGGAAGCTTGTCACGGTCCTGGCCGAGCAGGACGCCCTGGGCGTTGCGCAGGGTGGGCGTCGGCGTGGTGGCGACCACGTCCAGTTCCTGCAGCGTCACGGCCTGCTGGCCGCCGACGACCGTCGTCTGCGCATAGGCGACGCCCGGCAGCAGCGCTACCGAAACGAGGAGGCTGCTCCGCAGCGTCCGCTTCTTCATGTCCCGAGACCCTTCGATTCAAAATGGCGTGGCCGGTTTGTCCCGGCTCGTTACCGAATGTTGCGGGGCGTATCGGGCTTCGACAATGCGGTCGCGGGGGGATTCGACGATTCTAATAAGGACACACAGAGATGGCGTCCGCGCGTGATCTGCGGGCAACACGATTTGCCAGAGAATACAAAGACTTCAGGATCAATAGGAACGACAAGCGGGACGATTAGGCAACAAGTGCTGCCGGAATGTTTTCCGTGTCTTGGGGATGGGATGAGCCTCTTCGTACGTGGCGGACCGTCACGAAGGTCGAGCGAATCGACGGCGTCCAATCCTTCCGCGGCCGAGGCGAGTATCCACGGCGAGCAATACCAGACCTCGATGAGCCCGACTCATCGAGGTATGCCCGCGCGACTGCGCGGCGGCATTCGTCCGCCGGACCTCAGTGACCCTGACCTATGGGTCAGGGGCACTGATACAGGATACAAAAGGCCCGCCGGAGGGTCCGGCGGGCCTGAGGACACTTGGCTTGGCGAAAGCCCGATGGTGACGTCGGGTCAGAGGCGCGCCTGGATCTTGCGGGCGACCTCGCCGAGACGCTGCTCCAACAGGGTCGGCACTTCGCAGACATAGGTCAGGGACTGGCTGCGTTCCTGGAAGATGCGCCGGTCCCAGGCGAATTTCGTCTCCAGTTCCGAGGCTTCCTTGGGCATCTCGCGGGCGTCGTTGGCGCTGGGGCCGTCCTTCACCGAACTGATCTGGTCGGCCTCCTGGCGGATGCGCTCGGCCATCCGCCGCTGCCCCTGCGCGTAGCGCGTGATCCCCCCGATCACCCGGTTGCGCTCGTTGTTCACCACCTCGAACACGCCGGCGAAGACGCGGGTGAGGCGCTTGGCCTTGTCGTCGCCGGCCTTGGCGACGAACTCGTCGAGGAGTGGATCGACCTCGCCGAGTTCGGTGCGGCGCGAGGCGATCTTCTGGGCGAGCGAGGCCGCCTCGTAATCGTCGCCCCAAGGGCCGGCGGCCTCCAGATCCGGCCCCGTCCAGACGGTGCCGGGGCTCAGGGTCGAGACCTTGCGCTGGACGCAGGGCCAGTCCGGGTCCGCTTTGGGCTGGGCGAGGGCCGGCCCACAGAGGAGACCGCCGGCCGCCAGGGCCAGTACGAATGTCCGCGAAAGAATCATGAATTGTCTCCGGCCGGTCCGCCGCGCCGGGCCATGATGCCGCGACCGGGATCGTAGGCGATGACGGCGAGGGTGAAGAAGGCGATGGTGGTGCCCACGACGACGGCGCAGGCGATCGGTTCGAACTGCCCGTAGAGGGCGAAGCGCACGAGCTGGACGGCATGGCTGAACGGGTTGGCCATGCAGATCAGGTAGAGCGTCTCGCTCGACTCGCGGATGCGCCAGAGCGGGTAGAGGGCCGATGAAGCAAAGAACATCGGGAAGATCACGAAGTTCATCACGCTGGCGAAATTCTCGAGCTGCTTGACCATCGAGGACAGGAGCAGGCCGATGGCGCCGAGCATCAGCCCCGCGGCGATGAAGGCCGGGAGCGCCGCCACGTAGCCGATGGCCGGGATGTCGAGTTCCCAGAACCAGGCGATGGCGAGGAAGGCATAGGCCTGGACCACCGAGACGGTGACGCCGGCGATCAGCTTGGCCAGCAGCAGCAGCCAGCGCGGATAGGGGCTCGTGAGCAGCACCTTCATCGAGCCGACCTCGCGGTCGTAGACCATCGAGAGCGAGGATTGCATGCCGTTGAAGAGCTGGATCATCACGGCCAGCCCCGGCACCACGTAGACCTCGTAGAGGACATAGGTCTGGTAGGGCGGCTCGATCGAGACCCCGAGCGTGTTGCGGAAGCCCGCCGCGAAGATGAACAGCCAGACCAGTGGCCGCACGAGCGCGGAGAAGAACCGCTCCTTCTGGTTGAAGAACCGCAGCAACTCGCGACGGACGATGCCGCCGAGGCAGATCAGGTAGCCGAGCGCGTCGAGGCGGCCGAGATGGGGCACGGGTTTTTCTGTCGGGCCGGCAACCGTCGAGGCGATGGTCTTTGTCATGAGAAGGAACCCATCGATAGCCGGGGTACAGGCCTATCGGCACGTCCCATCCCCACCCTCATCCTGAGGTGCCGGAGCGCAGCGAAGGCCTCGAAGGAGGCTTCCAGTTCGCTCCATGATCCCTGGAACCCTCCTTCGAGGCTGCTGCGCAGCACCTCAGGATGAGGTCGTGAGTGGGATCGGAGGCCTTTGGGCATTGCACTCATGCGGCCTGCCTCGGCGGTTCGGCGACGAGGCGCCGGAAGGCGGCTTCCAGGGTCTCGTCGCCTTGCGCGATGGAGTCCGCAGTTCCACGCGCGACGATGCGGCCCTTGTGAAGGACGACCGCGTCGTCGGCCCCGTCGATCTCCTCGAAGATGTGGGTCGCCCAGAGGACCGACAGCCCATCCTCCCGCACCAGGGCGCGGACGATGGCGACGATGTCGGCCCGCGATTCGAGATCGAGCCCCACGGTGGGCTCGTCGAGGAGCAGGAGTTTCGGCTCATGCACCAGGGAGCGGGCGATTTCGATGCGCCGCGACTGGCCGCCGGAGAGGGTGCGCACCTTGTCGTCGCGCCGGTCGCTCAGGCCAACGCGGGCGAGCAACGCCGCGATGCGGGCCTTCGCGGCCCGGCGCGCGATGCCGTGCAGGCTGGCATGGTAGAGGAGGTTCTGCTCGACGGTGAGGTCGGTGTCGAGGGTGCGGGCCTGGAAGACGACGCCGAGGCGGGCGAGCGCCCGGGACGGCTCGCGGTCGAGGCCGTGACCGAAGATCGAGACCCGCCCGTCCTGGCTGGCGTAGAGCCGGGTGATCACTGAGAACAAGGTGGTCTTGCCGGCGCCGTTGGGGCCGAGCAGGGCCATGAACCGGCCCCGCTCCACCAGGATCGAGACGTCGGACAGGGCCGCGCGCGCGCCGAAGCGATGGCTCACGCCGGCCACGTCGAGGGCCGCACTCTCCCCTGCCCCGTCGCTCACGGCTTCATCGCCCGCTTGGCGTCACCGACCGCGTCGAGGCATTCGTCGAACTCGCCCTCGCCCTGCTCGCGCTCGGCCACGCGCAGGGCCTTCTTGAGCTTCGGCGCGGCGGTCTCGGACGGCCCCTTGGCGAGGGCGTCCTTGATCGTGGCGATGCCCTCGGCACAGGCGGCCTTGTCGTCGGCGAGCGCCGGGCCGGCGACAAGGAGGAAGGCGAATGTGGGGATGAGGAGACGCATGCGGAGGCCCTGCCTTACTTGACGATGAATTTGCCGGTCATGCCCTTGGATTCGAGTCCATGGATCGACCAGGGGTATTCGCCGGGCTTGATCGTGACGAACTCGATGGCGATCTCGCCCGGATCGTCGAATTCGAGGTGGTCCGGCGGGCCGCTGCCGTGGATCTCGAGATGCTGGATCACGATCTGGTTGAACCAGATGTTGCGGAAGAACTCGGTGGCGTAGAACTTATATTCCTGCCGACCCTTGGCGACGATGCGCAGGCGATAGGCCTTGCCGGATTCGAGCTCGATCTCCCGGTTCTCGACCACGAAATCGTTGCCCTCCTCGTTGCCGAGGACCAGATCCGGCAGGTTGGAGCGCTTCTTGGTGAGATCGAGGGCCGAGGCTGGCCCCGTGGCGAGCAGGGCCGCCAGGGCGAGGGTGATCGTCCGCATCGTCCTCGTCATGTGATCGTCCTCCCGTTGGCCGCCTTGAGGCGGTCCGTCCTTCGGCATATCCGCGCGTCCCTCCTTCCCCTTGTGGGGAGGAGTTGGAGGTGGGGGTGGCTGGGTGACCCTCTACGGAGGCAGGCGGAGCCACCCCCACCCTGACCCTCCCCACAAGGGGGAGGGAAAGTGCACCTCAATTCGGCGACACCGCCACGCCCCAGGGCAGCAATCCCACCGGGATGCTCTTGATGACCTTGTTCGCCTCCACATCCACCACCGAGACGTCGTTGGAGGAGCCGTTGGTGGAGAACAGAAACTTCTGGTCCGGCGTGAAGGCGAGCTGCCACACGCGCTGCCCCACGGGCAGGTACTTCTCGACGTTGTAGGTCTTGGCGTCGATCACCGCGATGCGGTTGGCGGGCCCCAGGGCCACGAAGGCCTTGGTGCCGTCCTTGGTGATGCGGATGCCCACGGGCTGGATCGCTTCTTCGTTCACGCCGGCGATCTTGAAGGCGATCTTGTTGATGACCCGCCGCGCGGCGACGTCGATGATGCTGATCGTGCCGCCGACCTCGGCCGAGACCCAGAGGAACTTCCCGTCCGAGGTGAATTCGGCAAAGCGCGGTCGCGCATCCACCAGCACGTTGTCGATCACTTGGAACGTGGTGGTGTCGATGAAATGCGCCATGTTGGTGGTCTCGGAGGTGTTCACCAGGATCTTGCCGTCCGGCGACAGGCCCATCCCCTCCGGCTCCACGCCGACGGGCACCTCGGCCAGGACCTTGTTCTTCTCGATGTCGATGACGGTGACCTGGCTGTCGTCCTCGTTGGCGACGTAGAGCGGGTTGCCGCCCGGCCCCAAGATGAACTGCTCCGGATCGGGTCCGGAGCGGAGCGAGCGCACCACCTTGCCGGTGGCGGTGTCGAGCACGTCGATGCGGTCGTCGTCGCTGGCGCAGACGAACAGCTCCTTGCCGTCCTTGCTCGTCGTCACCCCGCGGGGGCGCCGACCGACCTTCCAGGTTCCGGTCACGGCCATCGTCGCCGTGTCGATGACGCTGACGGTGTTGGCCTTCTCGTTGGTCACGTAGACCGTGTAGGCCTGCGCGGTGGCGCTCAGAGCCATCGTCGCACCGACGAGGGCGGCCACACACACGCCTGCCTTGAAGCCGAGGCTCATTCCGTCTTCTCCCTGGGCATCGCTTCTTTGCGCGATTGACAGTGATTATAGTGCAGTTTGTCCTGACGGGGAGCGCATGCCTGCACGCGGAACGCAAGCGCGTTGCCGCAGGACGGGCGCGAAAATTCGCAGATCCCCGAACATTCGCGGACCGTCAGAACCGACACGCCGTCTCGGGAAGGTCGACACCGAGGGTGTCCAGCGGGGTGCGCTGATGGGTGAAGCCCTGTTCGGGCGCCACGGTCACCATGGCCTTGGGCTGCACCACGATGATCGGCTGACGCAGCTGGTGGTCCCAGGGACGGTAGGTCAGCGAGACGCCCTTGTAGGCGGGCAGGCTGAAGGCCGGGTCTGCGAAGTAGGGTGCGAGCACGGCCGGGTCTGCGGTCTTTTTCTGCGTCGCCGCCTCGCCCACCGAGCGCACGGCCGCCCAGACCTGATAATCGAGGGGCCGCATCAGCCGGCCGGCGAGACGCCGGAAGCGGTTCTGCGCCTGTGCCGCCCCCCAGGTTTCCAGGGTCGGGTGCCAGGTGGCCGCGATGAGCCCCTGCGTTCCCGCGACCGGCCGGGGGTCCACCGTGCGGAAGGGGACGTAGTCGCCCCAATCGTTCGCCTCGTCGGCGACGATGGCGAGGTCGTAATCGACGCCGCGGGTGAAGACCATCGCCTCGGAGCGGGTCGGCGTGTCGCCCCGCGCCTTGGCGAGCGGGCCGAAGGTCCAGGGCTTCTCGGCGGTGATCTTCAGGGAGAACTTCTTGGCCGAGGCCCGGAACGCGTCGGCATAGAGCTTGTCGTTGTCGTTGGGGCCGACGATCAGGAACATCTTGCGCCAGCGCATCAGCGTAAAGAACTGCGCCAGCGCGTCGGTCTGCATCGCCCGGCTCGGGATCACGTGGAAGACGTTTTTGCGGCAATCGGCGCCGCGCAGGCGGTCGTCGGGCGCGGCGGTGTTGAACACGGTCACGCCCTCGCCCTTGACCGCGTCGGCGACCGCCAGAACCTCGTCCGCTGGCAGGGCCAGGACGAGATAGCGGATCCCCTTGCCCACGAGGTCGCGGGCGGCGTCGACGGCGCTCTTGCCCTCCGTGAGGGCGACCTCGTCGAGGGCGTAGGTCTGCTTGGTGAAGCGCCCGGTCGTATTGTTGTCCTTGACCGCCATGCGGGCGCCGGCAACGCCCTCGTCCTCCGGCGCGGCCTCGGCATCGTAGGAGGACGGCGCGATCTCGGGCCGGTAGATCAGGCCGATATGGGTGTCACCCGGAGCGGCCTCCGCCGCCTGCGCGGAGGCCGCCGGTTCCTGCGCCAGGGCGAGGGACGCCGTGCCGCCGAGGCCGAGCGTGAGGACGAGGGCGGCGGATCGGGAGAGGAGCGATGCGTTCATACGGTCGGCACGCTAACAACATTGCGCGGATACGCTCAATCGCGGAAGCATAAGGAAACCCTAAGGCGCGGCGGAGCGTCGCTTGCGCGCCGATGGGCACGAATACACGCGAGATCGCTCCGCGCCGGCGAGCCGATTTGCACGACTTGTCAAATCCGGTCACTGCTCGACTTTGAAGGCTCGGGCGCGGTGTCCGCCGCAGGCCGCATCGATCGTGACACAGGTTCGCCATGTCCCCATTCGTTAGGTCTCGTCGCGCCACGCCCATGATGCCAAAGTCCGTGAAGTCATTGCCGCCAACCGGCCTCGGACGCGCGGTGATGCGGCCCGCCGCCCTCGCCCTGGCCGCGATCCTGGCCGGATCGGTCCTGGCAGGACCGGCCCTCGCCGCCCCCGACAAGGCGGCGATCTTCGGGATCGAGCTCAACGATCCGGGTGTGGTCGGCGGCCGCAAGGCCCGGCCGGACGAAGCCCGACGCCTCGCCCTGGTCACGGAGGAGCTCCGCAAGGCGCTCACCGCCGGCAATGCGGTGGAGGTCGTGGACGTGGCGCCCCAGGCCGCCGAGATCGCCAAGCAGGCTCCCCTCTTCAAATGCGAGGGCTGCGCCGCCACCATCGCCAAGAGCCTCGGGGCCGATCTCGCCGTCAACGGTTTCGTGGAGAAGGGCTCCAACCAGATCTTCAATCTCTACGTCCTCATCTCGGACGCCGCTTCCGGCAAGGTCGTGCGGGCTGGACAGGTGGTGATCCGGGCCGATACCGACGACACATGGGTCCATGCCATGCGATGGGTGGTCAAGAACCGTCTCCTGGCCGAACCTTTGCCCAACCGATCCTGAGTCTCCCGTTGCCCCATCATTCCGTGTCGAAGCCGATGTCATCCGATCTGCGCGCGCGTCCCCGCCTCCTCGTCAGCGTCCGCGACGCGGACGAGGCCGTGATGGCGGCGCGGGCGGGCGCCGACCTCGTCGATGCCAAGGACCCCGTCCGGGGCGCGCTCGGGGCGCTCCCCGTCGAGACGGTCCGGGCGATCGTCGCGTCCATCGCGGACGTGGCCGTCAGCAGCGCGGTGGCCGGCGAGCCGCAGGACGCCGCCTCCCTGCCCGGATCGGTGGCGGCGATGGCCGGGACCGGCATCGGCTACGTCAAGGTCGCCGTGCGGGCCGATTTCGACGACGACGCCCTCGCCGCCGCGGCGCGGGCCGCCCCCGGCCGCCTCATCGCGGTACTCTTCGCCGGAGCACCGATGCCGGACGACCTCGTCGGCCGCCTCGCCGGGGCGGGCTTTGCCGGGGTGATGATCGACACCGCCACCAAGGACGGCCGGCGCCTCGGCGACCTCCTGCCCGCCCCTCGCCTCTCGGCCTTCACCGCCGACGCCCGCCTGCATGGTCTGCTCTCCGGCCTCGCGGGATCGCTGACGATCGCCGACATCGCCGTCCTTGCCGCGCACCGGCCGGACTATCTCGGCTTTCGTGGCGGCCTCTGCTTCGGCAGCGACCGGACGCGCGGCCTCGACGCGGAGCGCGTGGCCCTGGCCGCGCAGACGCTTCGCGGGCTCGACCGGCGGAACGCGGCGTGACGGGCGCGCCTCCCACCATCGTGAAGCTCGGCGGCAGCCTCGTCTCAAACGCGGCGCGGCTCGGACGCCTTCTCGGCGCACTGGCGGATGGCGGCGAGGGCCGCTGCGTCGTCGTGCCGGGCGGCGGCCCGTTCGCCGATGCGGTGCGTCAGGCCCAGGGGCGACTGGGCTTCTCGGACGCCCTCGCCCACCGCCTCGCCCTCGATGCCATGGGCCGGATGGCGGAGGTGCTTTCGGAGGGCGAGCCGCGCCTCGCCATCGTGCGCAGCGTGAGGGAGGCCCGCTCGGCCGAGGCGCCTGTCATCTGGGACCCTGTCGCGCTGAAAGACGGGCATGCTTCCATCCCCGAATCCTGGGACGTCACGTCGGACAGCCTCGCCCTCTGGCTCGCCACCGAACTCGGGGCACCCCGCTGCATCCTGGTGAAATCCATCGATCGCCCGGCGGGTGCGAGCCTGTCCGACCTCGTCCGGATGGGGGTTGTCGATGCGGCCTTTCCCGCCTTCGCCGCGTCCTACGCTGGCGAGATCGTGATCCGGGATCCGGGCGCGGACATCGTAAGGGCCGCCGCGTGAGCACGCCCGAACATCTCGTCTTCATCACCGGCCGGATGGCGAAGGCGCGCCTGGAGAAGGTCGCCGCGACCCTGCCGGCCGAGCGCTTCGCCTGGAGCATCGCCGATGCGGGCGTGAAAGTGGCGGCCCTGATGACCGAGGAGATCATCCGCCGCCGCGTGACGATCCCAGAGGGCGCCACGCGCATCGTCCTGCCGGGCCGCTGCCGCGCCAATCCGGAGGCGTTGTCCGCCCATTTTGGCCTGCCGGTGGAGCGCGGGCCGGACGAGGTGGTGGACCTTCCGGCCTATCTCGGCCTCGCGGGACGCAACGTCGATCTCTCGCGCCACGATCTGCGCATCTTCTCCGAGATCGTCGATGCCTCGAAGATGACGCCTGAGCAGATCCTGGCCAAGGGCCTCGACCTGGCGCGACGCGGCGCGGACGTGATCGATCTCGGCGGCCTGCCCGACACCGAGTTCCCGCATCTCGAAGAGTGCGTGCGCCTGCTGAAGGGGGCGGGGCTGAAGGTCAGCGTCGATTCCTTCTCCCTCGACGAGCTGACGCGCGGGGCGAAGGCCGGGGCCGACTTTCTCCTCAGCCTCAACGAGGAGACCCTGGACCTCGCCTTCGAGACCGATGCGGTGCCGGTCCTGGTGCCGATGCGGCCCGACGACCTGCCCTCCCTCGACCGCGCCATCGAGCGCATGGAGAAGGCCGGCCGGCCCTACATGGCCGATCCGATCCTGGAGCCGATCCATTTCGGCTTCGTCGAATCGATCACGCGCTATCACGAGACGCGCAAGCGCTGGCCCGGCATCGAGATGATGATGGGCACCGGCAACCTCACCGAACTCACCGAGGCCGACAGCCTCGGCGTCACCGCCCTCCTGGTCGGCATGTGCTCGGAACTGTCGATCCGCAACGTCCTGATCGTGCAGGTCTCCAACCACACGCGGCGCACGGTGGAGGAGCACGATGCCGCCCGCCGGGTGATGTTCGCCGCAAAGGCCGATTCCGCCCTGCCCAAGGGCTACGGACGCCAATTGCTGGCCTTGCACGACAAGCGCCCCTTCGTGCAGACCCCGGAGGAGATCGCGGCCCAGGCGGCGGAGGTGCGCGACCCGAACTACCGCATCGCGGTGGCCGAGGACGGCATCCACGCCTTCAACCGCGACGGCCACACGATCGGCACCGATGCCATGGCGTTCTTTCCCGATCTCGATGTCGCCGCCGACGGTGCCCACGCCTTCTATCTCGGTGGCGAGCTGACCAAGGCCGAGACGGCCTGGCGCCTCGGCAAGCGCTACGTCCAGGACGAGCCCCTGCGCTGGGGCGTCGCCGCGGACGAGGAGGTCGAGGACACCACCGCCTTCAAGAAGGCCGGGCATACCAAGCATTCCGGCCCCGGCGGCGCGGAGCGCGCCACCCGCGATGCGACGCCCGTGGAGGCCGATGCCGGCAAGCCCGAATTGTTGGAATCCGGCGAGGCCAAGTCCTCAGACACCGAGGCCACGGGCGACAGGGGCGCGCGCATCGTCTGCGGCAAGCTCGTTCCCGCCGGCGAGTCCTGATCCGATGCCGCTGATCCTCGAGACCATCGTCACCACCACCTCGCCCGCGGGCGACCTGCATCTCGTGCCCTTCGGCCTCATCCGCGGGGGCGAGGAGTGGGTGCTCGCCCCATTCCGGCCCTCGCCCACCATCCTCAACCTCGACGCCAATCCGGTCTTCGCCGCGTCGAGCCCGAGCGACGTGCGGGTGATCGCCGGCGCGGTCACCGGGCGGCGCGACTGGGCGACCCTGCCCTGCGATCGCATCCCGGGCCGGCGCCTCGCCGAGAGCTTCGGCCATGCCGAGTTCGAGGTGATCGCTGTGGAGGACGATGCGACGCGCCCGCGCTACCGTGCCCGCATGGTACACAGCGCCAGCCACATGCCGTTCTTCGGCTACAACCGCGCTCAAGCTGCGGTGCTGGAGGCGGCGATCCTGTCGACGCGCCTGCACATGCTGGAGCCGGACAAGATCCTCACGGAGATGCGCTACCACGCCATCGCGATATCCAAGACAGCCGGGCCCGCCGAGCGCGAGGCCTGGGACTGGATCGAGGACAAGGTCGCCGCCGCCCTCGGGCGCGGCGAGCCGGTTCTCGCACGAGCCCCCCAAGCACCCTAGACGGTGCGTTCCCGAGGAGACAGGGTTGATGAGATTCAAGACGCTGGCCGCCGTGGCGGCGCTCGCCACGGTATCCTTTGCGGCGCAGGCCCATGGCCCGACCCGCCAGAAGGTCTCCCAGACCATCGAGATCAACGCCCCGGCCGACAAGGTCTGGGCCGTGCTCGGAAATTTCCAGGATGCCAGCTGGATTCCGGTCGTCGAGAAGACCGAGGGCAAGGGCGGCAACGAGGTCAAGGCCACTCGCGTCCTGACCCTCAAGGGCGGCGCCACGGTCGAGGAAGAGCTCGCCAAGTACGACGCCGAGAAGAAGACCTACATGTACCGGATCACCAAGGTGGACGTGAAGACGCTGCCGGTGAACGACTATTCCTCGACCATCGAGGTCGAGGGCGACGGCGCCAAGACCAAGGTCACCTGGCGCGGCGCGTTCTACCGCGGCTACATGAACAACGATCCGCCGCCGGACCTGAACGACGACGCCTCCAAGGCGGCCGTCCTCGGCCTCTACAAGGCCGGCCTGGATAACGTGAAGGCCAAGGCCGAGAAGGGCTCTTGAGCCTGTTTTGCCCTAGGGCCTCGGATCCGGTGGCTCGCACCGGACCGAGTGGCGACGCGCTCCTCCCTCCCCCTTGTGGGGAGGGACCGAGGGTGGGGGTGCTTCCGCCAGCCTCCGCAACAGGAGGGCTCCCCAACCACCCCCACCTCCAACTCCTCCCCACAAGGGGGAGGAGAGTGGCGCAGGTCGTCGGCCTGCTCCTTACGCTGTTCACCGCCCCCGCCCTCGCCGACGAGGCCCTGGTCACGGCGCAGGGGGCCAACATCCTCGCCGTGGTCGATCTCGACACGCAGGTCGTCACCGCCCAGATCCCGGTGGACGGGGCGCCGGCCGGCATCGCCCTGTCGCCCGATCGCAAGACCGCCTACGTCACCCGCCCCGAGGGCCACGGCCTCGCCATCGTCGATCTCGACGCCCGCGCGGTGACGGGCACGCTCGCCCTGCCCGGCGGCCCGCTCGGCATCGCCGTCAATCCGAAATCCGGGGCGGTCTACGTGGCCGACTGGTACGGCAGTCGCATCTTCGTGGTCTCGGCCGACGGTTCGAAGATCGAGACCGAGATCCAGGTGGGCGCCTCGCCCTCGGGCATCGCGGTGACGCCCGACGGCGCCACGATCCTGGTGGCCAACCGCGAGGGCAATTCCGTCTCCCTGGTCGATGCGGCCACCGCCACCGAGACGGTGAAGATCCCGGTGGGCGAGCACCCGTTCGGCATCACCCTCGATGAGACCGGCACCCGCGCCTACACCGCCAACGTCATGTCGAACGACATCTCCGTCATCGATGTGGCCGGACGGCGGGAATTCGGCCGGGTCACCACCGGCGAGCGGCCCTACGTGGTGGCGCTGACCGCCACGCGGGGCTTCGTCACCGACCAGTATTCGAACACCGTGACGGTGTTCAACCTGAAGACCCTCACCAACGTGGCGGCCATCGAGGTGGGCGACCATCCGGAAGGCATCGCCGCCTCCCGCGACGGCAGCCTTCTCTACGTGACCAACTGGGGCTCCAACACGCTGGGCGTCATCGACGCGACGACGCTCAAGGTGATCAAGGACATCCCGGTGCCGGACGGCCCACGCTCGTTCGGGGATTTTTTGCGGTAGGGGGCGCATCCCCGCCGGCGGCGCATTCACACATGTCGCGGGATGCGCCGCCCTACCCTCCTCCCCCTTGTGGGGAGGAGTTGGAGGTGGGGGTGGTCGGGCGACCCTCGACTTACGGAGGCTGGCGGAGCCACCCCCACTCCTGACCTCTCCCCACAAGGGGAGAGGGACGCAAGAGGGACGGACACCCGTCCTCCCTACGACACCAGCGACACCGCTCCGCTGCCATGCCGCTCGATCCGGCCGTCGAGTTCGAGTTCCAGCAGCGTCGTCTGGACGATGCGCACACTGAGACCCGCCGCGCGGGCGAGGTCGTCGGTGCCGATGGGGGTCGGGCTGAGATAGGCGATGAGGCGGGCGCGGTCGTCGGCGGGTTCCGGCTCCTCGATCTCCTCCTCCGCCTCGGGGGCCGGGCCGCCGATCCCGTCGAGCTCGTCCCAGAAGATCGGCGCGTCGGCGAGGTCGGGCCGGTCGAGGGCGAGCTGGCCGATCCCCTGTTCGAAATCCCCGCGCCCGATCAGCGGCGCGATGGCGGAGGTGACGTGCTCCACCTCCGAGACCAGGGTCGCGCCCTGGCGGATGAGGTCGTTGGTGCCCTCGGCGCGCGGGTCGAGGGGCGAGCCCGGCACGGCGAAGACCTCCCTGCCCTGTTCCAGGGCGAAGCGCGCGGTGATGAGCGAGCCCGAGCGGCGCGCGGCCTCCACCACCACGGTGCCGTAGGCGAGGCCGGAGATGATGCGGTTGCGCCGGGGAAAGTCCCGGCCGCGGGGCTCCCAGCCCATGGGCATCTCGGCGAGCACCGCGCCGCCGGCATCGAGAATGCCCTCCACCAGGGCCTCGTGGTTGGCCGGATAGATCCGGTCCTGGCCGCCGGCGAGCACCGCCACCGTTCCCGAGCCCAGGGACGCCTTGTGCGCGCGGGCATCGATGCCCCGCGCCAGCCCCGAGACCACCACGAGGCCGGCCTCGCCGAGGCCCCGCGCCAGACGCTCGGTGAAGCCCAGGCCGGCGGCCGAGGCGTTGCGGGAGCCGACGATGGCGATGGCGGGCCGGGAAAGGATCGCCGCCTGACCCCGGATCGCGATCAGGGGCGGGGCCGAATCGGCGGCCTGGAGCAGCTTGGGGTAATCGTCCTCGCCCATGGCCACGAGGCGGGCCCCGATCCTGGCCGCGGCCTCCAATTCGGCTTCCGCCTGCGCCCGCGTCACCGGCACGACGCGCTTGGCCCCGCGCTTCGCGAGGTCCGGCAGGGCTTCCAGCGCCGCGCCGGCTCCGCCGAAGCGGTTGATCAGGGTCCGGAAGGTGCGCGGGCCGACGCCCTCGGTGCGGATCAACCGGAGCCAGTCGAGGCGCTGGGCGGGGTTGAGTTGCATGCCCCGGACCTCCTTCGACGGACTATCGGGTCAGCCCTTCTGCCCGATCCGCCCCTCGGAGCCGTCGAGCAGTCGGCGGATGTTGGGAGCGTGCTTCCACCATAGCAGGATCGCGAGCACGAGGAAGAGCAGCGCAACCGCAGGCTGTCCCGCCGCCCACAGGACGATGGGTGTCGCGGCCGAGGCGGCGAGCGCGGCGAGCGACGAGTATTTCAACGTGAAGGCGAGGCCGAGCCAGATCGCCGCGAAGGCGGCGAGGCCGATGGGGCTGAAGGCGAGGAGCACGCCGAGGAAAGTGGCGACTCCTTTGCCCCCCTTGAACCCGAGCCAGACCGGGAAGAGGTGGCCGAGGAAGGCGCCGAGCCCCGCCGCCAGAGCGGCACCCTCGCCGAAGCGGGCGGCCACCAGCACGGCGAGGGTGCCCTTCAGCGCATCGCCGAGCAGGGTCGCGGCGGCGAGCCCCTTGCGGCCGGTGCGCAGCACGTTGGTGGCGCCGATATTCCCCGAGCCGATGGCGCGGACGTCGCCGAGGCCAGCGAACCGCGTGACGATCAACCCGAACGGAATCGAGCCGGCGAGATAGCCGCCGGCCAGACTCGCGAGCAGGAGCGGCCAGCCGGCATCGAGCAGAAGGGTCACGCCGCCGCCTCCGTACCCTGCACCGCCCGGAAGACGATGCGCCCGCCGACCATGGTCAGGATCGCCGCCCCCTGTAGCCGCGCCTCGTCGAAGGGCGAGTTCTTGGAGCGCGACTTGAGGCGCCGCTTGTCGAGCACGTAGGGCAGGTCGGGGTCGATCAGCACCAGATCGGCCGGCGCGCCGACGGCGAGGCGCCCGGCCTCGCGCCGCAGGATCGCCGCCGGGGTGACGGTGAGGGCCTCCAGCAGGCGCGGCAGCGCCACGTCGCCGGTATGGACGAGGCGGAGCGCCGCGCCGAGCAGGGTCTCGATGCCGAGCGCCCCGTCGGCGGCCTCGGCGAAGGGCAGGCGCTTGGTCTCGACATCCTGAGGATTGTGATCGGAGACGATGACGTCGATCACCCCCTCGTTCAGGGCTTCCACCAAAGCGAGGCGGTCGGTCTCGTGCCGCAACGGCGGCGAGAGCCGGCAGAAGGTGCGGTAATGGCCGATATCGCCCTCGTTGAGGACGAGGTTGTTCACCGAGGCGCCGCAGGTCACGGGCAGGCCGTCGTGCTTGGCCCGCCGCACGATCTCCACCGAATCGGCACAGGAGATCATGGCGGCGTGGTAGCGGCCGCCGGTGAGGCGCACGAGGCGGATGTCGCGCTCCAGCATCACCGTCTCGGCCTCCCGCGGGATGCCGACGAGGCCGAGGCGCGAGGCCATCTCGCCCTCGTTCATCACGCCCTCACCGACGAGGTCGGGCTCCTCCACGTGCTGCATCAGCAGGGCGTCGAAATCGCGGGCATAGGTGAGGGCGCGGCGCATCACCTGGGCGTTGCGAACGGCCTTGAGGCCATCGGTGAAGGCGACGGCTCCCGCCTCCTGCAGCAGGCCGAACTCGGTCATCTCCTGGCCGGCCAGCCCTTTGGTGATGGCGGCGGCGGGCAGGACTGTGACGCAGGCCGTGTCGCGGGCGCGGCGCAGGACGAAATCGACGATGGCCGGCCCGTCGATGACCGGGTTGGTGTCCGGCATGCAGACGAGGGTGGTGACCCCGCCCGCCGCCGCCGCCGCGCTGGCGCTGGCCAGGGTCTCTCGGTGCTCGGCGCCCGGCTCGCCGACGAAGGCGCGGAGATCCACGAGGCCGGGGCTCAGGACATGCCCGCCGCAATCGACGATCTCGGCGCCCTCGGGGGCAGCGGGTGACGCGCCCCAGGCGATATCGGCGATGCGGCCGTCGCGCACGAGGACATGCCCCGGCCCCTCACGGCTCGTGGCCGGATCGAGGAGGCTGGCGTTCATCAAGAGGAGAGGTCGAGAGATCATGGTGCAGCGTTATCGTGTGTTGGGCAGTCTTGCACCATGGAGCTTTCCACTGGCCGGTCGCGATTCATCGTGCCGCTCGACGTCTGTTGATGGCCCAACCCATCCAGCAAATAAGCCCGACCTGCAAAGCCAATAGCATCGGGGCGACTATGTCGCCTGACAGATCGAAAGCGATCCCAAGCGCTATCAATGCAAGGGCGCCGATGAAACCGGTGGCCATCCCGCGGAACAAGATGGTTGCCAAGTTGGGCGTATCGGTGAACCACCGCTCCAGCCAAAACCAGACACTCAGCATGTCGTCGGGGTTTCGCAACCCTCTCCATGGGAACGCGGCGTATGCGAATCTCGCCTCAATCGGCCGCCTCGCACCGAAGCTGCGCGGTGCCCGCCTGGTAGCGCCGCAGGTCACCGGCGCGCATGTTCTTGTGGTCGGCGCAGCAGCCATTCGCCTTGTGCGGCTTACAGAGCAGGCAGCCGGCACGGGCGCTCTTGGGGCGTTTCCTTTTGTGGTGCATGGCAGCCTCCTGGGGATGGGGTGAAGCGCATGTGCCGTCACGCTCACGCGTTCGGCAGATGCGTCGCGAGGGCTTCGAGGACCGCCATGCGGACGGCGACCCCCATCTCCACCTGCTCGCGGATCAGGGATTGCGCCCCGTCGGCGATCTCGGACGAGATCTCGACGCCGCGGTTCATGGGTCCCGGATGCATCACCAGGGCGTCGGGCGCGGCCAGCGCCAGCTTCTCGGCATCGAGGCCGAAATAGCGGAAATACTCCTTCACCGAGGGGACGAAGGATCCGTTCATGCGCTCGCGCTGGAGCCGCAGCATCATCACGATGTCGCAGCCCTCGAGCCCCTTGCGCATGTCGGTGAAGACCTCGACGCCGAAGCGCTCGATCCCGGTGGGGAGCAGCGTCGAGGGGCCGATGACCCGCACGCGGGCGCCCATGGCCTGGAGCAGGATGATGTTGGAGCGGGCGACGCGGCTGTGCAGGACGTCGCCGCAGATCGCGACCCTCAAGCCCTCGATCCGCCCCTTGTTGCGGCGGATGGTGAGCGCGTCGAGGAGGGCCTGGGTCGGGTGCTCGTGGGCTCCGTCGCCGGCATTGACCACCGAACAATCGACCTTGCGGGCCAGGAGATGCACGGCGCCGGCGGAGTGGTGGCGCACGACGATGATGTCGGGCCGCATGGCGTTGAGGGTGGCGGCCGTGTCGATGAGGGTCTCGCCCTTCTTCACCGAGGACGAGGCCACCGACATGTTCATGACGTCGGCGCCGAGACGCTTGCCCGCGAGTTCGAACGAACTCTGGGTGCGCGTCGAGGGCTCGAAGAACAGGTTGATCTGGGTGCGGCCGCGCAGGGTGGTGCGCTTCTTCTCCACCTGGCGGGAGAGGGACACGGCATCCTCCGCCCGGTCGAGGAGGGCCTCGATATCGGGGCGCGACAGCCCTTCGATGCCGAGAAGGTGCCGATGGGGGAAGGAGGCGGGTGCGACGGTCATTCTGAGACCATGGCTATAGGGAGGCGAACGGGGAGCGGCAAGGAGCGATGGGCCGGGGACCGGTCGCTTGCTGCCGCGGCGTGACGGGGGCGTGTAACCTTTCCGCCCCGTGGCTCGTAGTCTCCTTTAGAATGCGCCCTCCGGCTGACTCAGATGGGCGCGATTCGTGATCGAGGCCGGAGTCCGCCCCTTGGCAGCCAGCACGACGAGACGGCCCGACGAGCGGATCGAGACGATCCGCCGCCGCTGGGTCTTCCGCCACCCCGCGGTGATCCGGGCCGCCCACTGGATCAACCTCGTCTGCCTCGCCGTGCTGCTGATGAGCGGGCTGCAGATCTTCAACGCCCATCCGGCTTTGTACTGGGGCTCGGCCTCGACCTTCGACGCGCCGCTCCTCGCCGTCACGAACGACGAGACGACGGAGGGCGCGGCGCGGGGGATCGTCAGGATCGGCGATCACACGGTCGACACGACCGGCTGGCTCGGCCTCTCCACCGCGCAGGGCCAAACCACGGGCAGGGCCTTCCCCGCCTGGATCACCCTGCCGGCGCACCAGGACCTCGCCACCGGGCGCCGCTGGCACTTCCTGTTCGCCTGGGCCTTCTTCATCAATGGGCTGATCTATCTCATCTACGGCATCGAGAGCGGCCAGCTGCGCCGCCGGATCGTGCCCCAGAGAGACCAGATCCGGCATCTCGGCGGCTCGATCCGCGAGCACCTCACCCTGACCTTCCCGAAGGGCGAGGAGGCCCGGCGCTACAACACGCTGCAGAAACTGAGCTATTTCGTCGTCATCGTCCTCCTCCTGCCGATGATGCTGCTCACGGGCCTCGCCATGTCGCCGGGTTTCAACGCCGTGCTGCCCCTGCCCGCCCTGTTCGGCGGCCGGCAATCGGCCCGGACCGTCCACTTCATCGTCACGAACCTGCTCGTGCTGTTCACCCTCGTCCATGTGGCGCTCGTGCTGGTCTCGGGGGCCTGGAACAACCTGCGCGGCATGGTCACCGGCTGGTTCGTCATCGAGACCACCAAGACCTCCGATCCGGGCAAGACTTCCTACCCTGGCAAGACCTCCTATCCGGGCAAGACCTCCTATCCGGGGAAGGGCCGATGACGCGCGCTCCCAACCGTCGCGGCATCCTCACCGGCGTGGCCGGCCTGGTGGGTTCCGCCGTCCTCGGCGGCTGCGACCGCATCGCCGTCAGCGATTGGGGCCGGCGCACGCTGAAGCTCGGGGAGGATGCCAACCTGTTCGTGCAGCGCCTGCTTCTGACGCCGACCTCCCTCGCCCACGAGTTCGACGAGGGCGACATCTCGCCCCGGTTCAAGCCGAACGGGACGATCGACCCTCCGGACGACGGCTACAAGGCCCTGGTGCAGGCCGGATTCGCGACCTTCAGACTGAGGATCGACGGCCTCGTCGAACAGCCGCAGGACCTGTCCCTCGCGGACCTGCGTGCCCTGCCCTCGCGGACCCAGATCACCCGGCACGATTGCGTCGAGGGGTGGAGCGCCATCGGCAAATGGACGGGCGTCCCGCTCGGCGAAGTCCTGACCCGGGCGAGGCTGAAGCCGAACGCACGCTACGTCGTGTTCCATTGCGCCGACACGATGGAGATGGCCGGTGGCGGTCTCGAGGGCGGGGACGTGGCGGAGATAGAGGCCGGCGATGGCGGTCCGAACGGCCGTCCGATCCGGTACTACGAGAGCATCGACCTCACCGACGCCTTCCACCCGCAGACGATCCTGGCCTACGACATGAACGGCAAGGCCCTGCCCGTCTCGAACGGCGCCCCCTTGCGCCTGCGGGTCGAGCGCCAGCTCGGCTACAAACACGCCAAATACGTCATGCGGATCGAGGTGGTGGAGCGCCTGTCCGGGATCGGCGACGGCCAGGGCGGCTACTGGGAGGATCGCGGCTACGAATGGTATGCGGGGATCTGACGGGTACCGCATCTTGCAACGGCACCGCCTCCTCCCGATTTGACAACCCCGCGCCCTTGACCCACTTGTCCCCCGCAAAGCGCCGGGCCGACCATGGTGCCAGGCCACGTTCGAAGTCTTGCACACAATCTGTGAGTCCCGGTGGGAGAAACCCCGCCGGCTGCGAGTCCCGGCGGCAGCTCGGGCGCTGACGAGAGGCTGATCCGCACATGAAAGTCGTCGTCGTCGAGTCGCCGGCCAAGGCCAAGACGATCAACAAGTATCTCGGCCGCGACTACGAGGTGCTCGCCTCGTTCGGCCATATCCGCGACCTTCCCGCCAAGGACGGTTCCGTCGACCCGGAGGCGGATTTCCGCATGCTCTGGGAGCTCGACGACCGCGGCTCGAAGCGCGTTTCGGAGATCGTCAGGGCACTCAAGGGCGCCGATGGCCTGATCCTCGCCACCGATCCGGATCGCGAGGGCGAGGCCATCTCCTGGCACGTGGTCGAGGCCCTCAACGCCCGCAAGGCGATCAAGGGCATGCCGATCGAGCGCGTGACCTTCAACGCCATCACCAAGGCGGCGGTGGACACCGCCATGCGCAATCCGCGCCAGATCGACCAGGCCCTGGTGGACGCCTATCTGGCGCGTCGCGCCCTGGATTATCTCGTCGGCTTCAACCTCTCGCCGGTACTCTGGCGCAAGCTGCCCGGAGCCCGTTCGGCCGGCCGCGTCCAGTCCGTGGCGCTGCGCCTCGTCTGCGAGCGCGAGCGCGAGATCGAGACGTTCAAGCCCCGCGAGTACTGGTCGCTGGTGGCGACCCTGGTGACCCAGGACGGCGCGGTGTTCGAGGCGCGTCTCGTGGGTGCCGACGGCAAGCGCATCCAGCGTCTCGATGTCGGCAACGGCGAGGACGCCGCCGCGTTCAAGCGCGACCTCGAACTCGCCACGTTCCAGGTCGGCAGCGTCGAGGCCAAGCCCGCCAAGCGTCATCCGGCCCCGCCCTTCACCACCTCCACACTCCAGCAGGAGGCCTCGCGCAAGCTCGGGATGGCGCCGGCCCAGACCATGCGGGCGGCGCAGAAGCTCTACGAGGGTGTCGAGATCGGCGGTGAGACCGTGGGTCTGATCACCTACATGCGGACCGACGGCGTCGACATGGCCCCCGAGGCCATCGCCGACGCACGCCGCGTCATCGGCAAGGAATACGGCGAGCGCTACCTCCCCGACGTCCCGCGCCGCTACAGTGCCAAGGCCAAGAACGCGCAGGAAGCCCACGAGGCGGTGCGCCCCACGGATATGAGCCGGCTACCCAAATCCGTAGCCCGCTATGTGGATGCGGAGCAAGCCAAGCTCTACGACCTGATCTGGACCCGCACGGTGGCGAGCCAGATGGAATCGGCCGAGCTCGAGCGCACCACCGTCGACATCGTCGCCTCCGTCGGCCCTCGCAAGATCGAGCTGCGTGCCACCGGTCAGGTGGTGAAGTTCGACGGCTTCCTCACCCTCTACCAGGAGGGCAAGGACGACGAGGAGGACGAGGACGGCAAGCGCCTGCCGCCGATGAAGGCGGGCGACGCGCTCAAGCGCGAGCGCATCGTCTCGACCCAGCATTTCACCGAGCCGCCGCCGCGCTTCTCAGAGGCCAGCCTCGTGAAGCGGATGGAGGAACTCGGCATCGGCCGGCCCTCGACCTATGCCGCCGTGCTGCAGACCCTGCGCGACCGCGAATACGTACGGATCGAGAAGAAGCGCCTGGTGGCCGAGGACAAGGGGCGCCTCGTCACCGGCTTCCTGGAGAGCTTCTTCAAGCGCTACGTCGAGTACGATTTCACCGCCGATCTCGAGACCCAGCTCGACCGGGTCTCCAACGCCGAGATCGACTGGCGCGAGGTGTTGCGCGATTTCTGGAAGGACTTCTCGGCCGCGATCTCCGGCACCAAGGAGCTCCGCGTCACCGAGGTACTCGATGCCCTGAACGACCTCCTCGGGGCGCACATCTTCCCCGAGAAGGCGGACGGCTCGAACCCGCGCACCTGCCCGACCTGCGGCAGCGGTCAGCTCTCGCTGAAGCTCGGCAAGTTCGGTGCCTTCGTCGGTTGCTCGAACTATCCCGAGTGCAAGTATACCCGCCAGCTCGCGGCCAACGCCGTTGAGGGCGAGGGCGACGGCACCTCCGGCGGCGGTCAGCCCGGCACGCGGGTGCTCGGCGACGATCCGGTCACCGGCATGTCCGTCACTTTGCGCGATGGGCGCTTCGGTCCCTTCGTCCAGCTCGGCGAAGCCTCCACCGACAAGGAAGCGCCCAAGCCCAAGCGTTCGTCCCTGCCGAAGGGATTGAGCCCCTCCGACGTCGATCTGGAAAAGGCGCTGCGTCTCCTCGCCCTCCCCCGCGAAGTGGCGAGGCACCCTGAGAGCGGCGAGCCGATCCTGGCCAATCTCGGCCGGTTCGGTCCTTACGTGCAGCATGGGAAGATGTACGCCAATCTCGGCCGCGACGACGACGTGCTGGAGATCGGCGCCAACCGCGCCATCGACCTCATCGTCGCCAAGGAGCAGGGCGGCGGACGCCGTGGCCCGGCCTCCGATCCCGGCCGGGCGCTCGGCAACCATCCCGAGACCGGCAAGGCCATCGTGGTGAAGTCGGGCAAGTACGGCCCCTACGTCACCGACGGCACCACCAACGCGACGCTGCCCAAAACGCTCGCCGCCGACGACATCGCCCTGCCCCAGGCGCTGGAGCTGATCGCCGCCCGCGAGGCGGCGGGCGGCGGCAAGAAGAAGGCCCCGGCCCGCAAGACGGCGACCAAGACCGCCGCCAAGGCGGGAACGGCGAAGGCTCCCGCAAAGAAGGCGGCGGGGACCAAGGCGGCAGCCGGGACGGCGGCGAAGAGCACGGCGACCGCTGCCAAGACGAGCACTCCCAAGACCACCACTCCCAAGACCACCACGGCAAAGAAGCCGGCGGCAAAGACGGCCGCACGCAAGAAGGCCTGATCCGTCGACTCGTCGAGGATGGGCGTCGCGGCTCTCTCCCCGCATGCGGGGAGAGAGGATGCGCTTTTGCGAGCGGCCGGGACAAGGACCGTTGAGCGTTATGGCCCTGGACGCCGGGGCGGATTGCGCTATCGCTCGCGCCCGAGGAAACGGCGAGACACGGGCGGCCCTACGCGATGCGCTCTCTGAAGGTCCGGTTCGCGCTGCTGCTCGGCGGCGCCGCGTTGCTGGTGATCCTGGCGGCGCTCGGGGTGCTGGGCTCCATCGGCGCGGCCGAGCGCACCATCGACCGGACGCTCGCGGCGCAGGCGCGGCTCGAACTCCTGGTGGAACTGTCCGGCCGCATGACCCAGTACGGCCTCGCCGCGCTGGAGACGGTGAGCAACCCCGATGCCCAGCCCGAAGGGCTCGCCATCGCCCGCACCAATGTCGACCGGGCGCTCGTCGCCGTCGACGAGGCGCTGGGCAAGAGCATCGCCGTCAGCGACAATCCCCTCGACCGGATGCAGTACGCCGCGCGCACGCGACCGCTGGCCCAGCTCCGCTCGGCCCGCGCCATCCTCGACCGGCAGGTCTCCCAGGTCCTGCGCCAATCCGAGGAGGATCAGCGGCGCAACTCCATCCGCGGTGCCTTGAACGGGTTCGGCGCCATGACCGGCCAGCCGCTCTCCTTCCTCATCGAGGTGGAGCGCCGCTCGATGATCGCGGGTTCGGACGAGGCGCGCCAGCTCTCAGCGACCCTGCGGATCGCGTCGCTCGCCGCCGTCATCCTGGCACTGGCCCTGGTCTTCGTCCTGTACCGTGCGGTGACCCGGCCGACCTTGGCGCGGATCGAGGCGGTGCGACAGGCGGCGGGTGCCGTCGGGCGCGGTGAGCTCGACACGCGCCTCTCCGTGGCGACACGGGACGAGCTCGGCCTGCTGGTGGCGAATTTCAACCGCATGGCCGCACGCCTCGCCCGACGCGAAGGGCGGCTCGCCGCCGACCGCGCCGCCCTCGAGGACACGGTGGAGGCGAGGACCACCGACCTGCGCGCCGCCAACGAGCGCCTGGAGGCAGTGGACCGCTCGCGCCGGCGCTTCTTCGCCGATGTCAGCCACGAGCTGCGCACGCCGCTCACCGTGATCCTCGGCGAATGCGACATCGCCGCCCGCTCGGCAGGCCGGGCGGGGGTCGATTACGCCCCGGTCTTCGCCACCATCCGCAAGCGGGCGCTGCGCCTGCAGCGCCGGGTCGAGGATCTGCTGCGGGTCGCGCGCTCCGAATCCGGCCAGATCGAGCTCGACCGGCGCGCCGCAAGCGCCCTCGCCATCCTCACCGACGCCGTGGACAGCGCCGCCTCCGAGGCGGCGCGCCGGCGGGTGAGCCTCATCCTCGACCCCGCCCCCCGCGACGCGACGCTTCTCGCTGACCGGGAATGGCTGCGGCAGGTGGTGGAGAGCCTGATCGACAACGCCCTGCGGCACGCCACGGGGCTGACACGGGTGGTGGTCGCACTCGCCGTCGACGAGGCACGTTCGGCCACGATCACGGTGACGGATGACGGGGTTGGCTTTCCGGCGGCCGGTGCGGACCTGTTCGAACGCTTCCGGCGGGAAGGCCATTCGGGGGAATCGGGCTTCGGCATCGGCTTGGCACTGGCGCGCTGGGTGACGGAGCGCCATGATGGGGCGATCAACCTCGGGGCCGGCGAGGACGGGACGGGCGCGCGCGTGACGCTCGTCCTGCCCGTCCTCGACCTCGATCCCGAGGACGGACGAGAAACGAAGCGGAAGGACGGCGCCGCATGACGCGAGTGCTCATCGTCGAGGACGACAGCGACATCAGGGCCATGCTGGCGCGGGGCCTGGAGGCCGAAGGGTTCTCCGTGGGGGTGGCCGGCTGCGTCGACGACGCCCTCACCTCCGCCCGTGACGAGGCACCCGGTGCGGTCGTCCTCGACATCACCCTGCCCGACGGGTCGGGCCACGACGTCTGCCGCTCCCTGCGTGAGGGCGGCTATCCCGGCCCGATCCTGTTCCTCTCCGCCCGCGACGAGGTCCGCGACCGGGCCGAAGGCCTGGCGCTCGGGGCCGACGACTACATCGTCAAGCCCTTCGTTTTCGACGAGCTGCTGGCCCGCCTGCAGACGCACCTCCTGCGCCGCAAGGAATCGGACCAGCCGCGCACCATCGTCACCGCCGGAAAGCTCGTCCTCGATCTCAACATCCGGCAGGTCTCCCTCGGGGATGCGACCGCGCGCCTCACGCCCCGCGAATCGGAGTTGTTGGCCCTGTTGATGGACAAGGCCAACCAGCCGGTGTCGCGCGGGGACATCTTCGACAAGCTCTGGGCCGGCCAGGGCGGCCTGTCGCTGAATGTCGTCGACGTCTACGTGGGTTACCTGCGCACCAAGCTCTCGGATTTCGTCCGCTTCGGCGGTCCGGTCATCGTCACGGTGCGGGGGCGCGGCTTCATGCTCGACCTGCGGGGCCAAGATTTCCGCCATTGAGCGTGATGCGTTTTCTCGCCGTATCGCGGGACGATCCGGCAATTTATCGCTTGAAGAGTCCGGTGGAATTGTCGATATAGCTCCCGCGACAGAAATGACTGCGCCGTCAGTGTCTTAGGATCTCCTTAATACGAGATCCGGATGCTGCTGACGTCCAAGAAACATACCGAGGAGAAACACCATGACCTGGGCTGCCCCCGTCGTTTCCGAGATCTGTGTCGGCATGGAAGTCACCAGCTACGAGTCGGCTGAGATCGACACCTTCAACTGAGATATCGCGTCGCGCGTGAGGATCGAGGCAGCGCCGGTTCAGCCATGCATGTCGTGATCCTCGGCTCGGCCGCGGGCGGCGGCCTTCCCCAGTGGAATTGCCGCTGCCCCATCTGCTCGCTCGCCCGGGAGGATTCCTCCAGGGTGCGCCCACGAACCCAGTCGAGCATCGCCGTGTCGCCCGATGGCGAGCGGTGGCTCCTGGTGAACGCCTCCCCGGACATCCGGCAGCAACTCTTCGACAATCCGGCGATGCATCCGCAGGAGGGCCTGCGTCACTCGCCGATCCATGCCGTGCTCCTCACCAACGGCGATGTCGACCACGTGGCGGGGTTGCTGACCCTGCGCGAGGGCCAGCCCTACACACTCTACGCCACCTCCGGCATCCTCGATTCCGTCAACGCCAACCGGGTCTTCGACGTGATGGCGGCCGACGTGGTGACGCGCGAGAAGATCGCGCTCGACCACGCGTTCGAACCGGTCCCCGGCCTCACCGTCACGCTGTTCGCGGTGCCGGGCAAGGTGCCGCTCTGGCTCGAGGACGAGACCATGGAGATCGGCGCCGAGACCGAGACGACGGTGGGCGCGATGATCGAGGGGAATGGGCGCCGCCTCGCCTACATTCCCGGCTGCGCGCGCGTCACGGACGGGCTGAAGCAACGCATCTCGGGCGTCGATGCGCTTCTGTTCGACGGGACGGTGCTCCTCGACGACGACATGATCCGCGCCGGGGTCGGCGTGAAGACCGGATGGCGCATGGGCCACGTGCCGATGACGGGACAGGGCGGATCGATCGCGGCGCTGGCCGAGGTGGAGATCGGCCGCCGGGTCTTCGTCCATATCAACAACACCAATCCGGTGCTGGTGGAGGGCTCCGCCGAACGGAGATCGGTGGAGGCCGAGGGCTGGACAGTGGCCCATGACGGGTTGACCCTGTCACTCTAGCCGAATGCACGGCTGGCATTTTAATGCCGCCGCCTTATATTGTGTCCAATGGGATTGTGCGTTCGTTATCCGTGGTCTTCACGGCTGTCGGCGCCATCTGTAAGAAAAGTTCCGACCGTCGCCCTTCGTCGAAACGCCGAGCCACGCCATGACCGCGCCCTTCCCCACGCCCAAGACCGACGCGTCCCAGCGCCTGCTCAGCCCCGAGGAACTCGAGACGGCGTTGCGCGACATCGGCGCACGGCGCTATCACAACCTGCATCCGTTCCATCGCCTGTTGCACGACGGCAAGCTGAACAAGGATCAGGTCCGGGCCTGGGCGCTCAACCGCTATTATTACCAGGCGATGATCCCGGTGAAGGACGCCGCCGTGCTCGCCCGCATGGAGGATGCGAGCCTGCGCCGCGTGTGGCGCCAGCGCATCGTCGACCATGATGGCGACGCGCCCGGAGACGGCGGTATCGAGCGTTGGCTGAAACTCGCCGAGGGCGTCGGTTTCCGTCGCGACTACGTGGAATCGACGCAAGGGATCCTGTCGGCGACCCGCTTCTCGGTGGATGCCTACGTGCATTTCGTGAAGGAGCGCTCGCTGCTGGAGGCCATCGCCTCCTCGCTCACCGAGATGTTCTCGCCGACGATCATCTCCGAGCGCGTGGCCGGGATGCTGAAGAACTATGATTTCATCACCAAGGACACGCTGGCCTATTTCGACAAGCGCCTGACCCAGGCCCCGCGCGATGCGGAATTCGCCATCGACTACGTCAAGCAGCACGCCACCACGCCCGAACTGCAGCGTCAGGCCATGGCCGCGCTGACCTTCAAGTGTAACGTGCTCTGGACGCAGCTCGACGCGCTCTACTTCTCCTATGTGGCTCCGGGCATGACCCCGCCGGATGCCTGGACGCCCGGCACCGGCCTCGTCGCCGAAGTGGCGCAGGCGGCCGGCACCGGCACGGTCCGGTCGGGCGACGTGCCACGCCTGCCCCGTGGCGTGCGCCTGCGCCACGACGAGGTCCGCGGTCAGCATGTGCTGCTGGCGCCCGAGCGCACCTTCGACCTCGACGCCAATGCCGTGGCGGTCCTGTCGCTGGTCGATGGCCAGCGCAGCGTGCGGGACATTGCAGTGAAGCTCGCCGAGACCTTCACCGCCGACCCGGACGTGATCGAGGCCGACGTCCTGGCCATGCTCAACGACCTCGCCACGAAACGGGTTCTGGAGCGATGAACGCCATCACGCCGAATACCCCTTCCCTGCCGGCTCCGGTCGGGCTCCTCGCGGAGCTGACCCATCGCTGTCCCCTGCGCTGTCCCTATTGCTCGAACCCGCTCGAACTCGACCGGCGCTCGGGCGAGCTGGACACGGCGACGTGGCAGCGGGTGCTGACGGAAGCGGCGGGTCTCGGCGTGCTGCATGTCCACCTCTCCGGCGGCGAGCCCACGGCCCGCAGCGACATCGTCGAGATCACCCAGACCTGCGCCAAGCTGGGCCTGTATTCCAATCTCATCACCTCGGGCGTCGGCGGTGCCCTGGCCAAGCTCGACGCCCTCTACGATGCGGGCCTCGACCACGTGCAGCTCTCGGTGCAAGGCGTCGACGCGGCCAACGCGGAGAAAATCGGCGGCCTGAAAAACGCTCAGCCGCAGAAATTCGCCTTCGCCGAGCGCGTGACGCAGCTCGGCCTGCCGCTGACGCTGAATTCCGTGATCCATCGGGGTAATATCCACGAAGTCGAGGGCTTCATCGACTTGGCCGTCAAGCTCGGCGCCAAACGCCTGGAGGTCGCCCACACCCAGTATTACGGCTGGGCCTATGTGAACCGCGCCGCCCTGATGCCGGACAAGGCCCAGGTCGATCAGTCGATCCGCATCGTCGAGGCGGCGCGCGAGCGGCTGAAGGGCCAGCTCGTCATCGATCTCGTCGTTCCCGACTACTACGCGAAATACCCCAAGGCCTGCGCCGGCGGCTGGGGCCGCAAGCTGATGAACGTGACGCCGGCCGGTAAGGTGCTCCCCTGCCACGCCGCCGAGACCATCAAGCATCTCGAATTCTGGTACGTCTCCGACCATTCGCTCGCCGATATCTGGGCGAACTCCCCGGCTTTCACCGCCTATCGCGGGACGGACTGGATGAAGGAGCCCTGCCGCTCCTGCGATCGGCGCGAGAAGGATTGGGGCGGCTGCCGCTGCCAGGCGCTGGCTCTGGCCGGCGATGCCGCCGCCACCGACCCGGCCTGCTCGCTTTCTCCGCTCCATGCGAAGGTGCGGGAACTCGCCACGGAAGAGGCGGCCGAGACGCCGCCCGACTATGTCTACCGGACGATCGGCAGCAACGTGGACCGCGCTGCGCCGCCGCCCCTGAAAGAGGATGCTCCCCTGTGAAGCCCGTTCTCGTCGCGTTCGCCCTGTCGTTTGCCGGTCTGCCCGCCCTGGCGCAGGGCACGCCCCCGGCAGATGCCCCCGCCGTGACCAAGGCCAACACCGCCACCACGCCCAATGCCTCGGACCTGCTGTTCGAAGAGCCGCAGATGAAGAACGTGGCGCCGGGCTCGACCCTCACCTACGCGTATCTCCGGCGCAGCGGCATCTCCAAGGGTCCGTTCGGCCCGACCATGGACGACCAGATCAAGCTCAACATTGAGCCGGGCGGGGCGCCGGAGAACCGGACGATCCGCGTGCAGATGTTCTCGGGCGCGAACCGATTCCCCGCCGGCCCGTTCAACGACATGCCCGGCAACCCGGTGATGACGCTCTTCCTCGAGCATCACCTCATCGACCTCGCCAAGGTGCTCTCGGCCAACCCGCGCTACATCAAGAACGGCATCCGCAAGGCCCTGCGCGACAACGCGACCGTGACCGCGACGACCGCCACCGTGAAGGGACAGACAGTGGATGCCTGGCGCGTGGAAGTGCAGCCCTTCCTCGACGACAAGATGAAGGACCGTATGCGCGGCCTCGAGAACCTGAAATACACCTTCGTGACGTCGCCCGCCGTGCCCGGCGAACTGCTCTCGATCGAGGCGCAGTCGAAGACGGCGGATGGCGGCGAACTTCTCCAGGAGAACCTGACCTATGATCCGAACGCTGGTTAAAGGCGGCCTTCTCGCCCTCATGCTCGGCCTCGCCGGCGCTCCCGTCCAGGCGGCAGACAGCGAGAACGACTACCCCACCGAGGCGCGGGCGGATTATGTGTTCGGCTGCATGGCGGCCAACGGGCAGTCGCGGGAATCGCTTTCGCGCTGCTCCTGCTCCATCGACGCCCTCGCGTCGATCCTCACCTATGACAAATACGTCCAGGCGAGCACGGTCCTGTCCATGCGCCAGGGCATCGGCGCCCGTTCGAACGAGTTCCGCTCGACGAAGGTATTCGACGACAAGGTCGCGGATCTGCGCCGCGCCCAGGCCGAAGCCGAAATCCGCTGCTATCGCGGCGGGGTGTGACCGGCTCGACCCCTCTCGGATACGGCGATCCCACCTTCTCCCTCATCCCGAGGTGACACGAAGCGGCCTCGAAGGAGCCTTCCCGCGCTCGCGGCGCGATCGGAAGGCCTCCTTCGAGGCCTTCGCTATGCTTCGGCACCTCAGGATGAGGTGGAAGAATGGCATCGTCCTAGTCTACAGCATAGAGATCGATCCCTCGTCGAAGAGCCCCCGTGACGTCTTCTCCTCCGATCCTGAAAGCCCTCCTGCCCGATCTCGGAGAGCGCGTGCTCGTCATGGGCATCCTCAACGTCACCCCGGATTCCTTCTCGGACGGGGGGCGTTTCGAGAATGTGGAAGCGGCGCGCTCCCAGGCCGATGCCCTCGTGGCGGAAGGAGCGGCCCTGGTCGACATCGGCGGGGAATCGACGCGCCCGGGTCATACGCCCGTGTCGGCGGAGGAGGAGCAAGCGCGCATCCTTCCCGTCATCCGGAATCTCGCCCCGCGCCTTGCGGTCCCCATCTCGGTGGACACCTACAAGGCGTCCACCGCCGATGCGGCGCTGGCTGCCGGCGCGCGCATCGTCAACGATGTCTGGGGCCTGCAGCGCGAGCCCGACATCGCCCGCGTGGCCGCAGCCCATGGTGCGCCGGTCATGGTCATGCACAATCGCGAGGCCATCGATCCCGCCATCGACATCGTGGCCGACATGTTGCGCTTCTTCGAGCGCTCCCTCGACATCGCCCGCCGTGCCGGCATCCCGGACGCGGACATCGTGCTCGATCCGGGGATCGGTTTCGGGAAGAGCTGGGCCCAGCATCTCGAAGCCCTGAGGCGCCTGCCGGAACTCAAGGCGCTGGGCTTTCCCGTCCTCGTCGGCGTCTCGCGCAAATCGATGCTCGGGCGCCTGCACGATGCCGAGACGAAGCCGGTGGACCGCCTGATCGGCTCGCTGTCGAGCCATGTCCTCGCCGCCACACTGGGGGCCGACATCGTCCGCGTCCACGACGTGGCTCCCCATGTCGACGCCCTCCGCGTGGTCGACGCCGTGATGCGGACAGCCTCATGACCGACCGCATTCTCGTCGAACGCATCGCCGTCTTCGCCTATCACGGCCTCCTCGAAGAGGAAGCGCGGATCGGCCAACGCTTCTACATCTCCCTCGACTGCCGGATCGACCTGCGGCCGGCGGGCCTGTCGGACGACATGGCGAAGACCGTGAGCTATGCCGATCTCACCGAGATCGTCGTGCGCATCGCCACCACCCGGCGCTTCGCCCTCATCGAAGCTCTGGCCGAGGCCATCGCTGCCGAGATCCTCGAGCGATTCGAGGGCGTGGACAGCATCGTCGTGCGCGTCGACAAGCCGAGCGCGCCGGTCCCGGCGGTGATCGACGGCGTCGCCATCTCGATCTTGCGCAGCCGCGCGGGACTGGCACGATGAGTACCGCCTATCTCGGTCTCGGTAGCAATATCGGCGACAAGGCCGCGACCATCGCCGAGGCGATCCGACGGCTCGAAGCCAGCCCGGGCATCCGGCTCACGGCACGCTCCAGCGACTACCGCACGCCTCCCTGGGGCGATACGGACCAGGACTGGTTCCTCAACGCGGCCATCGCCGTCGAGACCGACCTGACCCCGCACGACCTGCTGGAGACAGGCCTCGCTATCGAGACCGCCATGGGTCGGGTGCGGGAGCGGCGCTGGGGACCGCGCGTCATCGACATCGATGTGCTCTCGTATGAAGGGGCGGCGATCTCGGACGAGCGTCTCGTCCTGCCGCATCGTTTCGTACGGGAACGCGCCTTCGTCCTGGTTCCGCTCGCCGAGATCGCCCCGGATCTCGTCATCGGGCCGGAGACCGTGAGCCAGGCCCTGTCGAAGCTCGACACCGCCGGCATCGTGCGGGACTGAAATCCGGCCGCTCAGGGCCGCAGTTCGACGGGCGTCCCCACATCCACCCGCGCGTAGATGGCGGCCATCTCGTCATTGGCGACGCCGACGCAGCCGCTGGTCCAGTCCTTGAGCCGGTGCAGCCGGCCGAGCCAGGACAAGCCGTTCATGATCCCGTGGATCATGATGTCGCCGCCCGGCTCGTAGCCGCCGTCACGGGCGGCTTTCGTATCGGCCTCGTTCGGATAGGACACTTTCAGGGACAGATGGGCAACGCTGAGGGGGTTGCGATAGGCGATGGAATAGAGCCCCTCCGGCGTGCGCCCGTCACCTTCCCGCTGCTTGTGGCCGATGGGAGAGAAGCCGAGGGAGATGGGATAGGTCGCGAGGACTCGCCCTTCTCGGAACAGGGTCAGGCGCCGGGCCGACTTCTCCACGAGGACGCGGTCGGCGCGCTCGGTCTCGGCGACGAGATCCGGAGCGACGCGGCCAATCTGGGCGCGATCGGCCGCCACGATCCCCACCGCGCCGATGGCGACAAGAGCTGCGACCGTAAGGCCGATCCGCCATCGCTCCATCGCCACCCCTCCCCTCGATCTCGGAGGCTCTTAGCAAACTCCACCGATCGTGACGACCGGCCCCGGCCCGATCTCAGGGCGCGGCCGGCTCGAGGAGCTTGTTGCCTTCGTCCTCCAGCAACGGGACATCGTAGTCGCGCAGGACTTTCTCGATATCGGCCCGGCGTTTGCGCAGGATCGTGTTGAGGCTGCGCTTCCAGTCGTTCTCCTCCATCCGCACGCCCATGGCGATGCGGAAGGTGAGAGCAGGACGATCCGGCTCTTGCAGTAGCGGTACGACCTTCATGGCGACACCGCTCTGCTTGGCGAGCCAACCTGCGGCCGGCCCCCACAGGATCGCCGCGTCGATCTTATTCTCGGCGAGATCGCCGATGACCTCGGCGGAGACAGTCTGGTACTTGCGCGAGGGATCGAGCTGGTAGGGTGCGTAGGCCTTCATCGACGCGATGAGGCCGACCTCGCCCATCCGGTTCACGGGCGGCGTGCCACCGATGACGCCGATGGCCTTACCCTTGAGCTTCGGGTCGTCAAGCTTCGTCACGCCCTCGAGATCACCGTCGCGGGTGACCAGGGCGTAGCTGGAGCGATAATAAGGGTTGGTGTGCTGGACGAGTTCTCCACCGGCGGCCGAACCGATGATCAGGTCGCACAGGCCGGTGCCCAGCGTATTGCGGACGAATCCAGGCCCCTGCGTCAGCCAGTAATAGCGGAGCTTGACCTTGAGTTCGTCGGCGAGGATTGCCGCGATCTTGTTCTCGAACCCGTCCTCCTTGCGCTGGGAGAACGGCATGTTGCCGGGATCTCCGCAGACGCGCAGGACATCGGTGGTGACGAGATCGGGAAGCGACTGCGCAGATGCGGGGCGCACCCCTGCCGAGATCAGCAGGAGCGCGCAAACCGTCGTTGTGAAGGAGCCAAAGCGAGCCATTAGCCGCCCAGGCACTCCTTCTCGGCCTTCTTGGCGGCCTCCGGCTTGTCTTCCTTGTCGGTCGGACGCACGCGCGGCATCGCACCGGAGGCGCGGGCCTTCAGGTAAGTGTAGAGGTCGTCGGCGTAGCACATCACGTTCTTGTTATCGCCGAAGGCGGGCATCACGTTGGTGCCGCTCGAGCTGATGTCCTGCTTGCCACCGGCGATGATGCCGACGAACTCCTCGTAGGACAGGCGCTTGAGCGAATCCTTGAGGGCGGGTGCGTAGGTCGAACCCATGGCGTCGGGACCGTGACACACGTGGCACTCGGCGTGATAGCGGCGGTAGCCGGAATAGGCGTACCAGTCGAACTTCTTGCCGTCGTTGGTGATGTGGTAGGTCGGGGCGCCATCCTTGTCGAAATACTTGCCGTCTTCGACCTTCACCGCCTGATACTTGTCGATCAGCTTGGCGTCCTTCTCAGGAGCATTGGGATCGAGCTGGTTCGCCACGGCGGGATCGGCGGGCTTGGCGTCCTGGGCCTGAACGGCACCGGCGGAGGCGAATGCGAAAACGAGGGCGGCCACGAGCGGACGGATGGCGGCTTTGCTTTGGTACTGCAACGACGTTTCTCCCAGGAGCAACCGTCGACCCGTTCGGTCGACGTTCGAAGTGTTCTTAATAACGATCTAATCATAAAGGTGCCGGCGCGGAAACCCGCGCCGGCACCCTATCGTCTCAGGCTTCGTGCGACCGATTAGTTCGGGAGCGCGAAGACGGTCAGCTGACCACCGAGGTTGGTGTAGTTCGAGAGAGCAGCATAGCCACCCACCGCGCCGAGACCGGCATTCGGGTCGGTCAGACCGGCCGCGAGGCCGATGCCAGCCCAGCCACCGACACCCGACAGGATGCCGACGAACTGCTTGCCCTTGTGCTGGTAGGTCATCACGTTGCCGATGATGCCCGACGGGGTCTTGAACTTGTAGAGTTCCTTGCCGGTCTTGGAGTCAACGGCCTTCAGGTAACCCTCGAGGGTTCCGTAGAACACGATGTCGCCAGCGGTGGCGAGGGCGCCCGACCACACCGAGAACTGCTCCTGGTTCGACCACTTGATCTTACCAGCGACGCCGTCCCAGGCGATGAAGTTACCCATGCCGCCGTGGCTGTTGGGGGCCGGGTACATGGCTAGGGTCGCACCGACGTAGGGCTGACCGGGGGTGTAGGACACCCGGAACGGCTCGTAGTCCATGCAGACGTGGTTGGTGGGCACGTAGAACAGGTTGGTCTTCGGCGAGAACGCAGCAGGCTGCTGGTCCTTGGTGCCGAGGGCCGCGGGGCAGATACCCTTGGAGTTGGTATCTTCACCGTTCTGCTCGGTCGAGTACTTGGCCTGGACGAGCGGACGACCGTAGGTCTTCGAGCCCTTGTCCATGTCGACCTTGGAGGCCCAGTTCACCACCGGATCGAACTTCTCGGCGACCAGGAGCTCGCCGGTGGCGCGATCGAGGGTGTAGCCGAAGCCGTTACGGTCGAAGTGGGTGAGGAGCGGACGATCCTTGCCGTCGACCTTCTGATCCGTGAGGATCATTTCGTTGATACCGTCGTAGTCCCACTCGTCGTGCGGGGTCATCTGGTAGACCCACTTGGCCGCACCCGTGTCGGGGTTACGCGCCCAGATGGTCATGGACCACTTGTTGTCGCCCGGACGCTGCTTGGGGTTCCAGGTCGAGGGGTTGCCCGAACCGTAGTACATCAGGTCGAGCTTGGGGTCGTAGGAGAACCAGCCCCAGGTGCAGCCGCCGCCCGTCTTCCACTGATCGCCTTCCCAGGTCTTCAGCGAGGAATCCTTGCCGACCGGCTTGCCGAGAGACGTCGTCTTCTCCGGGTCCATGATCATGTCGGCATCGGGGCCCTGGGAGTGGCCGCGCCACACCTTCTTGCCCGTCTTGGAATCGTAGGCAGTGACGTGGCAGTTCACGCCGAACTCGCCGCCGGAGATGCCGACGATGATCTTGTCCTTCACGGGAAGAACGGTGGCGGTGTTGGTCTCACCCTTCTTGGGGTCGCCGTTGACGACGGACCAGTTCACCTTGCCGGACTTGGCGTCGAGCGAGACGACGGTGGTGTCGGCCTGGTGCAGGATGATGGCGCCGTCGGCATAGGCCAGGCCACGGNCACGGACCAGTTCACCTTGCCGGACTTGGCGTCGAGCGAGACGACGGTGGTGTCGGCCTGGTGCAGGATGATGGCGCCGTCGGCATAGGCCAGGCCACGGTTGACCGTGTCACAGCACATCACCGGGATGACCGACGGGTCCTGCTTGGGCTCGTACTTCCAGACGATCACGCCGTCCTTGTCGAGGTCCAGGGCGTAGACGATGTTCGGGAAGGGGGTGTGGACGTACATCATGTTGCCGACGACGAGGGGCGAACCCTCGTGGCCGCGCAGGACGCCCGTCGAGAACGTCCAGGCCACCTGCAGCTGCTTCACGTTGCTGGCGTTGATCTGGTCGAGCTTCGAATAGCGCGTGTTGGCGTAATCGACCGTCTGCAGAACCTGCTGGGCCGGATCGGCCGAGCGCTTCAGGACGTCGTCATTGGCGAAGGCGGGGGCCGAAGCCACCAGACCAGCGCCGAGTGCGAGAAGATGGACCGCTCTCATGCATTCCTCCGACAAGTCTTTGACACGCCTGGAGAGCAGCGAAACCTGCCCCCACTTGTGCGACCTGTTATTTGCGACAGGGATAGTTCACTTCGATAGAGTTTCCTAAGCAGTTGTTTCCGCGAGATTTTCGCCCAAACCACCGCTTGCTCTCCCGGTCGCCGCTACCCCTTTGCGGCGCCCCTTCGAACCGAAGCTTGAATGAACTCTAAGAAAAATCGCGGCGGCGTCAACTCGATTGAGCAAGCTTGACCTCAGGCGGCATCAAGACCTGGTGAACGAACGTCTTCGTTGACCGTGATCTGAGCGAGCGCACCCTAAAATGTTGCGCTGCAAAATCGAGAAACCTCAAGACAAAAGCATTTAAAAGACTCGGGCGCTTCTTATGCGTCACGCGCATGCAGGCCACTTGGTATGCCAGTCACCCCCTGAACTGACGAAGATTGTTCGATAAAACGGTCGCTCCGTTCGATACGAGGCCAAACTCAAACTCAACCGGCATGAATTATCATGCAATTCTCGCCAGCAAATCCTGAGCTGGCCGTGCATGTCTCGGGATCGGTTGGGCGCCATTCGATCGAGCGCTGCGTTGTCTCGCCGCATGACTGCGTAGACGCCACCGAGAGCGGCCTAAACGCCGAGCACATGTGCATAATGTCGCGTCGGCGATATCGTGCGCTTCCCCTGCCACCGGGAAAGCGCATTCAGGCGGCGATGACGCCCGGAAAACGATTCGCGAGATCCTCCCGCATCGCTTCCGCCCAAGCCCTATCGCGCTCGCTTCGGGGCCGGTCGAGGGCGACGGCAGCGAGCAGGCTCGCCGGGCGCGCCGAGACGAGCAGGAGCCGGTCCGCGATCTCGATGGCCTCCGCCACGTTGTGCGTGACCATGAGCACGCTCATTCCCTCGCGCGCCACGGTCGCCACCACGATCTCCCGCAGGGACGCCGCGGCCCTGTCGTCGAGTGACACGAAGGGCTCGTCGAGAACCAGGATGCGGGGACGGAGGGCCAGGGCACGGGCGAGCGCCACGCGGCGCGCCATCCCCAGGGAGAGTTTTCCCGGATAGCGGCCGCGCCATGGCGTCAGCCCGAGGGACTCGAACAGGGCGTCGAGATCGCGCCCCCGCTCGGAACGGGGCAGGCCGAGGCGGACGTTCTGCTCGACACTGCGCCAGGGGAGGAGGCGCGGCTCCTGGAAGACCATGGCGATTCCGGCCTCGCGTGGGTCCGGGGTCACCGCGCCGTCATAGGCGTCGTCGAGTCCGAGCAGGATGCGCAGGGTCGTGGTCTTGCCGGCGCCCGAGGGGCCGATGAGGCAGGCGATCTCCGACCGGCGAATGACGAAGGAGAGATCGCGCACCGCCTCCACCGGCTCCGGGCCGCCGGCTCCGTAGACCTTGCTGCGGATGGAGACGGAGAGCGCGTCCGCCCTCTCAGCGCCAGCGTCGGACATGGGCTTCGAGGCGCTGGAGGATGAGGATGTCGATGGCGATCATCACGCTCATGAAGACGACGCTGTAACCGATGATGGCCGCCACGTTCAGGCTCTGGACGAAGTAGAAGTTGATGGCGAAACCCACCCCGTTCGGACGCCCGAGCAGCTCGATCACCAGCACGATCTTCCAGGCGAGGGACAGGCCGGAGCGGGCGGCGGCCACCACGAAAGGCTGGAGCTGAGGCACCAGGACGTGGGCGATCCAGGTGCGGCGGTCGAAACGGTAGCTCCGCGCCATCTCCTCGAGCCCCGGATCGAGGCCGCGCGCGCCCTCACGTACGATCACCGCCACGTTGGGCAACTTGTTGAGCACCACCGCCAGCACCGCCGCGCTCTCGTTGAGGCCGACCCAGATGTAGGCCAGCACCGTGATCACCAGGGCTGGCGTGTTGAGGAGGATGAGGAGCGGCGTATCGAGGACGAGGTTGAGCGCCTTCCAGCGGCCGAGCGCGATGCCGAGCAGCACCCCGAGCCCCATGGCGAAGAAGAAGGAGACGCCCACCCGCGTCAACGTGATGCCGACGTTGCGCCAGAGGTCGCCGGTGGCGGATTCCTTCACGATGAAATCGAGGATGGCGAGGGGCGCGGGCAGGAGCCGCGATTCCGCGAATGACGCCGCCACTTGCCAGGCCGCGAGCAGCACCAGCACGGAGACGAGACGAGTCGCCACTCCCCGAGTCGCCTCTCCCATGGCGTTCGCGCCGGGCCGGGCCACGATTCAGCGTACCGCGGGGGAGGGCGTGACGCGGCTCAACCGTTTCCGGCCCCGTCGAAATACAGGCCGGCGGGCAGGGTCTTGCCCGCCCCCACCAGCCGCTCGCCGCCGAGCCTGGCCAGCACGCCGAACAGGCGCTCGCCATCCGCGCGCTCTGTGGCGAGCGGCCGGCGCGGGATGCCGGCGAGAAAATCACGCTTGAGCGCCGCAAAGGTCGGCTCGTCCTCCGCCGACATCAGCGGCCGCACCACGTCCCAGGTGGTGGGATCGTTGGCCAGCATCTCCTTGGCGGTGCGAGCGGCGCGGGCGAAGCCGGCGATGGCCTCGGCCTTGTCCGATACGGTGGCGCCCTCGAACAGGTAGCCGATGAGCGCGATGGATCCGGTGGCACCGAACGCGCGCATGATGTCGTCCGACCCGATGAGGCGGGTAAAGCCCTTCGGCTCGAGACGGGCACAATAGGTCCAGTAGAGCAGGGCCGCGTCGAGCTCGCCCTGTTCGAGCTTGAGCGCCAGGAGCGGCGGCGCGCCGTAGGCGACCTGAGCCTGCGATTCGAGATCGATGCCGGCGGCGTCCTTGGCCTGGGCCTTGAGCAGGAGCCAGTTCTTGTCCAGCGGTCCGCCGGCCACCCCGAGCCGCTTGCCGACGAGATCCTTGAGGCCGGCGATGGCGCTGCCCGCCGGCACCATCAGCGAGCCCTCGGTGGTGGAATAAGGGATGAAGCGCATCGCCCTGCCCTCGTTGCCGAGGCGCCCGGCCCAGAGCAGGTCGCCGACGATGGTGTCGACCTGTCCGCCGAGGAAGGCGATGCGGGCGGCATCGTTGCCGGCGAGCTTGACAACGTCGAGGGTGAAACCGTTGGCGGCATCGAGCCCGCGCGCCTTGATCACCGCCGCCTCCCAGGCCACGGTGCCGAAGGGCAGGCTTCCGACACGGATTGCGGGAGCGGCGGCCGCGGCCGCGGCCGTCACCGACCCGGCCAGAGGCCACAGCGCAGCCGTCGCGAGCACTCCGCGCCGTGACAGCATGAACGTCGTCTCCCTGGAACCGGCCCGTATCCGGCCCCGGCATCCGGGACCGACGAACTATTGTTCTTTCTTCATAGGGTCTCGCCCCCCCGGCGTCCACAGATCCGATCGGCTGCCGGAGGGGGCAGGGCCACCACGTCGCAGGCGACCACGGCATTCGCGGTTCCGGAGATCTTTGCCGCCGGCCTTGCCCGGACACGCGGCGCGTCGCAGAGTTCCTCGACCACCACCACTCATTCAAAGGACGTGCAGCCATGGCCGGATCGCGCGAAGACGCCCTCGACGACGCCACCATCTCGGAGCGTCTGGCCGCCGAATTGCCGGCCTGGACCTACGAGGACGGCTGGATCCGGCGGACCTACAAGACGGCGGGCTGGAAGAGCACCCTCATGGTCATCAACACGGTGGGCCACCTCGCGGAAGCCGCCTGGCACCACCCGGACCTCACCGCCTCCTATGCCTGGGTCGAGGTGCGGCTGATGAACCACGCCGCCAAGGGCATCACCGACAAGGACTTCGCCCTGGCCAAGAAGATCGAGGAGGTGGTGGGCTGGCAACCGGGCACGGAGGGCCAGGGCCTCGAGGGCACGCCCACCGACGCGCGCTTCGCCTACATCAAATACGACAAATAGGGGTCACTGCGCCTCCTTCACCCGGCGGCACTCGGTCTTGAGGTAGGCGGTCTTGCCGATCTCCTCGCCGATGTCGGTGCGGGAGATGATCTCCTGCCAGCCGTTGGTGCAGCCGAGTTCGTTCGAGACGCGGACCTTGCGCACCTCGCTCGCCCTGTCGTCGGAGCAGGATTCGATCGGAATCGCGTTGGCGCAGACGAGCACGACGGCGATGAAGGTGTTCATGGGCGACTCCGATCCTGGCACGGGGCGGCGCCCCTGCCAGCCCCTACGTAGGGCGGGGGGAGGAGGTTTCGCGGGACGCGCGCTCTCGAAAGACGATCCGAGAGCCGAGGCCGGCCGCGCCCGCCCCTCACCCTACCTCCACGAACCGCTCGGCCGAATACGTCCCCCCCTCCACCGGGTTTGCGATCCAGCGGGTGCGGCCGATGCGCAGGTCGTGGCCGGCATGGAAATGGCCGGAGACCCAGAGGTCGGGGCGGCTCGCCTCGGGCAGGTCGTCGAGGGCGGTGGTGGCGTAGAAGGCCGGCACCCACCAGGGCACGCCGGGGATGGCCCGGAACGCGTCGGCCGCCAGCGGGCTCGCCGGATGGTGGGTGACGACCACGGTGGGGCCGGCATGCGGCGCGGCGAGGGCGGCGGCGAGTTCGGCCTTCTGCGCCAGATGCGCCGCCATGGCGTCGGCCGGCGACCAGACGCTACCATCTCCCTTGCGGATCGAGCCACGGAACTCGCGCGAGCCCGTCACCGGGTGGGTCATCCGCGCGGCGGCATAGGCGACGGGATCGGCCGGGCGGTCGGGCACGGTCTCGTCGAGCCAGCGGTCGGCGAGAGCCCAGTCGCTCCACAGGGTGGTGCCGACGAAGCGCACGCCGTCGAGGACGACGCATGCCCCGTGGTTGAGGAGGTGGACCGGAGCGCCCTCCCCCTCGTCGTTGATCCGCGTCACCTCCGCCTCGAGGGCGGCGATCAGCGCGGGCGCGGTGCGTGAATCGCCGGTCGGCGCATAATGCTCGTGGTTGCCCGGCACCAGCACGATGGGTCGTCCCTGCGCGATCCCGCGAAGCGCCGCGAGGCCGGCCTCCGGTCGACCCTCGTAGAGATCGCCCGGGCAGACCAGGACGTCGAACGGCGCGTCCGGCCGGGCGATCGTTTCCGGACGGCGGCGCTCGAGATGCAGGTCGGAGATCGGGAACAGGCGCAAGGGAGACCTCTCAGGCCGCTGGATGGGCCGCGCGCCACTCGGCGCGGGCGGCCTTGAGGATGTCCATCGCCGAATCGGCGTTGAGCACGGCGATGCCGGCCGCCGCCACGAGATCGGGCCAGGGCGAGAGCGTCAACGCCGTGACGAGGCCGGCGCCGATGATGGCGAGATTGGCATAGGCGTCGTTACGGGCGGAGAGATAGGCCGCCCGCGTCAGGCTTCCTCCCCCGTCCCGGTGGCGGGCCAGCATCACGGCGCAGGTGAGGTTGACGGCGAGCGCCCCGAGGCCGGCGAGCGTCAGCGGCAATGGCGCGGGGGGGGCCATGTCCGCCACCTTCTCCCAGGCGGCGTAGGCGGTGGCGAGGGCGGGCAGCAGCAGGATGCCGGCCAGGACCATGCCAAGGCGGGCGCGGTTGCGCAGGCTCCAGCCGATCCCGGCGAAGATCAGCAGGTTGAGGGCCGCGTCCTCCAGGAAGTCGAGGCTGTCGGCGATGAGGGCGAGGGAGCCGATCGCCACGGCCACCGCGATCTCGACGCCGAAATAGGCGAGGTTCAGCCCCGCCACCCGGAGGACGACGGGACGCAGGGAGATGGGAATCGCCGGGGCGGATGCGTCGGTCATCGGTTTTCAGGGTCGGCTCGCGGGCAGGTCTTCGCCTCTTGGACTGGGTACGACACACCTGTCGAGCGCCGATTTTTCGATGTCCTTGCGCTGGATTTGCAGCACCGCTTGTGCGACGCGACACGTCAGACGCGGGATCATGCCCGTGACAACGACGTGAGGCGGGGGAGACCGACCGATGATGCCAGAGCTGCGCGTGCTGTATTTCGAGGATCTCGAAGTCGGCCTGTCCGAAACCTTGAACAAGGAGATCTCCTCCTCCGACGTGGTGGGCTTCGCCGAGATCACCGGCGACCGCAACCCGATCCACCTCTCCGAGCATTTCGCGGCGCGCACGCCCTTCGGCACCCGTATCGCCCACGGCCTCTACACCGCCGGCCTGATCTCGGCGGTGCTCGGCACCCGCCTGCCCGGCCCCGGCGCCATCTACATCAGCCAGACCCTGAACTTTCGCGCTCCGGTCCGCATCGGCGATACGGTTCAGGTCACCGTCGAAGTGGCGGAACTCGTCCCCGAGCGCCGCCGCGCCCGGCTCAAATGCACCTGCTCCGTCGCCGGCGAGGTCGTGCTCGACGGCGAGGCTCTGGTGAAGGTGCCCACCAGGGAAGAGGCGGACCCGCTCGCCATCCGCATGGGCGGACGTCCCGCGAGCGCGTAGCGCCCATCGTCCGCCAGGGCACAGGATGCGGCCACCGGTGACACCCATCCCCATCGACGACCCCGCCGATCCGCGCATCGCCGCCTATGCCGCCATGCGCGAGCGCGACCTCGTCGGGCGCGAGGGCCGGTTCATCGTCGAGGGGGAGGTGACCCTGCGGGTGCTGCTCTCGGGGGCCGCGCGGTTCGCGCCCGAATCGCTGCTGCTGAGCCATGAGCGGGTGGCGCCCCTCTCCGATGCGCTCGCCGCCCTGCCCGGTTCGGTGCCGGTCTATACGGCCTCGAAGGCGGTGATGAGCGCCATCGCCGGCTTCCCGATCCACCGGGGCGTGATGGCGGTGGGGGTGCGCGGAGCGGAGCCTCCCCTCGCCCTTCCCCCGCCTCCGGCCCCTGCCCTCGTGGCCGGCCTCGTCGGGCTGACCAACCACGACAATGTCGGCGGCCTGTTCCGCAACGCCGCGGCCTTCGGGGCCGACGGCGTGCTCCTCGACCCCGCCACCTGCGATCCGCTCTACCGCAAGGCCATCCGGGTCTCGGCCGGCGCGGCGCTGACCGTCCCCTTCGCTCGCCTCGACGCGGAGGCGATGCTGGGCTTCGCGCACGCCAACGCCCTCGTTCCCCTCGCCTTCAGCCCGCGGGGAGACGACGTGCTCGCCGAGTTGCCGCCGCTGCCCCGCACGCTCCTGCTGCTCGGTACCGAGGGGCCGGGCCTGTCGCACGGCCTGATGGCGCGGATCCGCACCGTGCGGATCCCCATGGCCGCCGGCTTCGATTCGCTGAACGTGGCCACCGCCGGGGCATTGGCGCTCCACCATCTGGCCATGCAGCGTCCTTCATGCGGACACGCGACAATCCGTGGCAATTGTCCCGCCCCTGCCGCCGGTCGAGATTAGGCGGCAAGCTAGACCGGTATGGGTGGCATCCCCGAATCCGGGCTTTGAGCTTGGCACGGATGCCGATACGCCTGGCGCATGGGAGGTTTCCCATCGGAGGTCGTCGACGAGGGAGTTGATTGCGTTGCTTCAGTCACGGGATGGCCTGCGGACCCTGTCAGGACGCCGCGTCATCGTCGTCGGCGCCGGTCCTGGGGGATTGGCGACGGCACTTCTTCTCGCCCGCGCCGGCGTTCACGTCACCCTGGTCGAGAAGGACCCGGCCGTGGGAGGCCGGACGAAGACCGTGGAGGCCCCCGGCGGCTACCGGTTCGACATCGGCCCGACCTTCTTCCTTTATCCACAGATTCTCGCTGACATCTTCGAGACCTGCGGCGAACGGCTCGAAGATCACGTCAAGCTCGAACGGCTCGATCCGCAATACCACCTCGTCTTCGAGGCGGGCGGCGAGATCCGCGCCACCAACGACATGGAGCGGCTGGAGGCCGAGGTCGCCCGCATCGCCCCGGACGACGCCAGGAACGTCCGGAAATTCTTCGCCGACAACCGGGTGAAGCTGAAATTCTTCAAGCCGGTGCTGGAACAGGCCTTCCACACCCTGCGCGCCATGGCCTCCCCGGCCATGATCGCCGCCCTGCCCCATCTCCATCCCGGCCGCAGCGTCGACAAGGACCTGCAGCGCTACTTCAAGGACCCGCGGGTCCGCCTCGCCTTCGCGTTCCAGACCAAATATCTCGGGATGTCGCCGTTCCGCTGCCCGAGCCTGTTCACGATCCTGTCGTTCCTCGAATACGAGCACGGGGTCTACCATCCGGTCGGCGGCTGCGGCGCGGTGTCGGAGGCGATGGCCGGGCTCGCCCGCCGCATGGGCGTGGACATCCGCCTCGGCACCTCGGTGGACAGGGTGCTCTTCGAGGGCAAGAAAGCGATCGGCGTGGTCTGCGGGACCGAGACGCTGAAGGCCGACGCCGTGGTCATCAACGGCGATTTCGCCAAGGTGATCAAGGATCTGGTTCCTCAGACGCACCGCCCGCGCTGGCGCGACGCCAAGATCGACAAGGCCCGCCTCTCCTGCTCGACCTTCATGATGTATCTCGGGATCGAGGGGAAAGTGCCGGCGGGGCTCGGCCACCACACCATCTTCCTGTCGGAGGAATACGCCCGCAACATCCGGGAGATCACCGAGGGCACCCTGCCGATGCAGCCCTCGCTCTATGTCCAGCACGCGGGCTACACCGATGGCGGCATGGCGCCGGCCGGGCATACCAGCCTCTACGTCCTCGTGCCGGTGCCGAACCTGAAATCGGGGATCGACTGGCCCGCCACCCGTGAGAGCTACCGCCGCCTCGTCCTCGACCGGCTGAAGCTGCTCGGCCTCGACGATATCGAGGATCGCATCCGCTACGAGCGCATCGTCGACCCGTCGCAATGGCAGGACGATTTCTTCGTGTATGAGGGCGCCACCTTCAACCTCGCCCACGACCTGATGCAGATGTTGTATTTCCGCCCTCACAACCGCTTCGGACCGGGGCTCTACCTCGTGGGCGGCGGCACTCATCCGGGTTCGGGCCTGCCGGTGATCTACGAGGGCGCGCGCATCACCGCCCGCCTCCTCATCGAGGAGCTCTCCGCCGGGCGCGTCGGCGCGGAGGCCGCCGGCATCCCCACCACCCAGCCGCTCGCCACGTCGGGCGACGCTTCGTGAGGGGCGTTTTCGCGATGGCCCTCACCGTCGCCCTGGCCTGCGGCGGCGCGCAAGCGGCCACGGTCGAGGTGCTGGTGGAGGGGATCGAGCCCGGCGCCGGCACGGTCTACGTCGCCCTGTGCCAGGGCGGCCTGTCGGAGGCCGAATGCCGCAACGGGCAGGACGTCCCGGCGGACGGCCGCAGCCGGCGGGTGATCCTCACCGGGATCGAGCCCGGTATCTACGCGGTCGCCGCCTACCAGGATCTCGACGGCAACCGCCGCCTCGACCGCACCGGCCTCGGCCTGCCGCTGGAACCCTATGGCTTCTCCGGCGAGATGGGCCGTGCCCGCCCGGATTTCAGCCGCGCGCGCTTCACCCTGCGCGAGCCCGGGGTCGCGGTGCGGGTACGCCTCGTCCGCGCCCTGCCACCCCGCTGACCCCGCCGCTCATGAATCCGGGACAGGAGCCCCTGGTCGTGGTCCGGGGCGCCACCCTCGCCTATCGCGGGCATCGCGTCCTGCGCGGCGTCGATTGCCGGATCGAGGCCGGAGAGACCCTCGCCCTGCTCGGCCCGAACGGTGCCGGCAAGAGCTCGCTCATGCGCATCGTGGCCGGACGATTGCCGCCGGAGAGCGGCACCGTGCGGATCGCCGGTGCCGACCCGTTCCGTGAGCGCGAGGCGCGGCGCGCCATCGGCTGGGTGCCCCAGGAGATCGCGCTTTATCCGCGCCTCACCGTGGCCGAGAACCTCTCCGTCTTCGCACAGCTCTCGGGGATCGGCCGGCGCGAGCGCAAGGCGGCAGTCCAGGCCGCCCTCGATCTGGCCGATCTCGGCGAGGTGGCGCGGCGTCCGGTGGGCCACCTGTCCGGCGGCTACCAGCGCCGGGCCAACATCGCCGCGAGCCTGATGGCGCGGCCGCGCCTCGTCCTCCTCGACGAACCGACCCAGGGAGTGGATCTGCACGCGCGCGCCGCGATCCATGCGGTGCTCGCCCGCCTGCGGGAGCAGGGCGCCGCGATCCTCATCGCCACCCACGATTTCGCCGAGGCCGAACGCCTCGCCGACCGTGTCGCGATCCTGGCGGACGGGCGGCTCATCCATGAAGGCCGGCTCGCCCTCCTCCTCGAACGCATCCGCGCGGAGGTTCCCGAGCACGAGGTGGCGCTCACCAATCCCGCCGGCCCGGACGCCGTGGCGGCCCTGCGCCGGGCGGGATTCACCCCCATCGATACCGGACTGACCTGGCGGGCGAGCCACCGGGCCGAGCTCGACGGAACCGCGCTCCTCGGCAGCCTGCGGGCGCAAGGCGTGCCGGTGGGGGAAATCCGCATCCGCGCGCCGGGTCTGGACGCGATCTACCGCGAGGCCCTCGACCGCGCCGGACCGGACCGGCCCCTGACCCTCCACACGGGACACGAGGCATGATCACCGCCGCCTTCCGGGTGATGCTGATCAGCCTGCGGCGCGACCGCGCCGCCCTGGTCATGGCCTTCGTCCTGCCGACCGTGATCTTCATGATCTTCGCCGCGATCTTCTCGGGCGCCATCGGCGACCGGATCCGCATCCATCTCGGTCTCGTCGACCTCGCCCGCACGGCGACCACCGAGCGGCTGATGGCGGCCCTGGAGGCCGACACCTCCCTGCGTATCGAGCGGCTGAAGGCCACCGATCTCGCCGGGGCGACGGGCGCGGTCCGGCGCGGGGAGGTGGACGCCGCCCTGGTCCTGCGCGGCGATCTCGACGCGCCCGTGGCCGGAGCCCCGCCCGAGGCCGCCCAGCCGGTGATTCTCATCGAGAACCCCGCCCGCGCACTGGCCACGCCGATCGCGCTCGGCCAGTTGCAGCGCATCCTCAACGAGGCCCTGCCGGACGTGGTCCTCGCCCGGATCGTCGCCGACGTGGAACGGTCGGGCAAGATCGGGCCGGACGAACGCGCCTTCCTCAACTCGGCCTTCGCCGAGCAGCGCGCCCGCAAGGAGCCGTTCTCCTTCGCCTCCCTGGTGGAGCGCCAGAGCACCGCCTCGGGCCGCACCAACGAGCGGGTCAGCTACTATGCCGGCGCCATCACCGCCGTGTTCCTGCTGTTCGCGGCCATGCAGGGGGCGATGTCCCTGGTGGAGGAGCGGCAATCGGGCCTCGCCGACAGGCTCATGGCCGGGCCCGGAGGGCTCGCCGTGGTGGTAGTGGGGAAGTTCCTGTTCCTGGTGATCCAGGGCGTGGTCCAGGCCGGGCTGATCTTCGCCGCCGCCGCCCTGGTCTACGGGGTCGAGATCGGCCCGCACTGGCCGGCCTGGATCGTCACCTCGTTCCTCGTCTCGGCCATGGCAGCGGGGTTGGCGCTCGCCGCCTGCGCGGCCGCCAACACCCGCCAGCAGGCGCATCTCGCCTCCACCTTCGGCGTCCTGCTGCTCTCGGCGGTGGGCGGCAGCATGGTGCCGCGCTTCCTGATGCCGCCCTGGCTGCAGCAGGTCGGCTGGCTCACCCCCAACGCCTGGGCGATCGAGGCCTATCAGACGGCGCTCGGCGAAGGCATGGCCGCGGCGATGCCGGCCTGGGGGGTGATGATCACCGTGGCGGCCTTGGGCCTGGTGGCGGCCGTGGGTCTGGTGGCGCGCCGGGTGGTGTGAGCCAGCGAGCGTCACCTCGAACCCGAAACTGGCCGAGCCGGACCTCCTATCCCCGCTCCCGGCCCTGAAATGGGCGATAACTCCGATGGCGCGACCGGTTAGCGCGTTGACCGCGCGGCGATCCGGTCTAGCTTCATCCGTGAGGCATGGCATCGGCCGGGCCCAGGGAGTGACGATGAACATGCGGGTCGGGTCTTCGGTCGCCGTGGTCGGCGCAGGGTTGGGCGGCCTCGCGGCGGCCTGCGTCAGCGCGGCGCGCGGCCACACAGTCACCCTCTACGACAAGAACGATTGGCTCGGCGGCAAGGCGGCGGTGCTGCACGAGGGCGGTTTCCGCTTCGACATGGGCCCGACCATCCTCACGGTGCCGAAGGTGCTGGAGCGCATCTTCCAGGAAGCCGACCGCAACATCCACGACTACCTCGACCTGCGCCGCCTCGATCCGCAATGGCGCTGCTTCTTCGACGACGACACCCATCTCGACCTCATGGCCGACGTGCCCACCATGGCCGCCGACATGGAGCGTTTCGCGCCCAATACCGGCGCCGGCGAGGGCTACAAGAAGTTCCTCGAGATCTCCGAGCACCTGCACGACGTCTCGAACAAGTTCTTCTTCTGGAAGCCGGTGGAGGATCTGTTCGACACGATCAACATCCGCGCCAACATGAATCCCGGTACCCTGCGGGACGTGCTCTCCCTGCGCATGGGCTCGTCGGTGGCCGGCACCATCCGCTCGAAGGTCAAGGATGCGCGCCTCGCGCAGATGCTCGACCACTTCGTGCAATATGTCGGCTCGTCCCCCTACGGCGCGCCGGCGGTGCTGTGCGCCATCGCCCACATGCAGACCGCCGAGGGGGTCTGGTACCCGATGGGCGGCACCCGCGCGGTGGCCGAGGCGCTGACGAAGCTCGCCTCCGAACTCGGCGCCACCCTGCGGCCGGGCGACGAGGTCACCGGGCTCGCCATCGAGAAGGGCACGGTGAAGGGCGTGAAGACCGCCGCCGGCATCACCCCGTTCGACGCGGTGATCTCCAACATGGACTCGGTGCGGACCTACCGCGAGCTCGTCGGCGGCGATGTCGGCAAGGCCTACGAGAAGAAGAGCTTCGAGCCGGCCTGTTCGGGCGTGGTGCTCTATCTCGGCCTGAACAAGCGCTACGAGCACCTGAACCACCACGATTTCGTCTTCTCCCGCGATCCGGAGGAGGAGTTCGACTACATCTACCGCAAGGGCGAGCCGGCTCCGGACCCGACCGCCTATCTCGCCGCCCCCTCCTCCACCGATCCGAGCGTGGCACCGGAGGGCGGCGAGGCCCTCTACGTCCTCGTCCACACGCCCTATCTTCGGCCACATCACGACTGGAAGACAATGTTCCCGGCCTACCGGCGGGTGATCCTCGACAAGCTCAAGCGCACCGGCCACATGCCGGATCTCGAAGAGCGCATCGTCGTCGAGCGCCATCTGACGCCGCAGGACATCCACGAGCGCTACAAGGTGCTCAACGGGGCGATCTACGGCCTCGCCTCGCACGGCAAGTTCATGGGCGCGTTCAAGCCAGGCAACCGCTCGCGGCAGGTGCGCGGCCTGTATCTCGCCGGCGGCGCGGCCCATCCCGGCCCCGGCATGCCCATGGTGATGATGTCGGGTTGGATCGCCGCCGACGCGCTCGATTCCGACGCGCAGGGCGGAGACACCCGCGGCGAGGTGCGGCAGAGCGCGTGAGCCCGCCGGCTCCCCCCACGCCGCGCCATTCGCCACCGATCTGGCGGTTCATGGTCTGGTACTTCGACCGGTTCCTGCGCCGCCACATGAACGCGCTCCGGCTCGCCCGCTGGGGCGCGCCGGATTGTACCGGCCATCCCGGCCCCGTCGTCGTCGTCCTCAATCACCCGTCGTGGTGGGACGCGGCCGTGGTGATCCTCCTGGCCGGCCGCCTGTTTCCCGAGCGGACGAGCCACGCCCCGTTCGATGCGGCGGCGCTGGAGAAATACGCGGTCTTCGGGCGAATCGGCGCGTTTCCGGTGGATCTCGAGTCGCTGCGCGGGGCGGCGCAGTTCCTTGCCCATTCCCGCGCGATCCTCGGCGCGCCCGGACAGATGCTCTGGATCACGGCGCAGGGACGCTTCGTCGATGTCCGCGCCCGCCCGCTCGACCTGCGCGCGGGAGTGGCGAGACTCCCCGAGATCGCCCCGGACGCGCTGTTCGTGCCCCTCGCCCTGGACTACGCCTTCTGGGAAGAACGAGGCGCCGAAGCCTTCGCGGCCTTCGGCACGCCGGTGCGGGGTGCCGATCTCCTCGCGCTGTCCCGCCCGGAGCGGCTGGCCCGGATGGAGGCCGACCTGACCGCCACCCTCGACCGGCTCTCCGCGGACGTCGTCGCCCGCGAGCCCGAGCGCTTCACGACCCTGACCTCCGGCGGCAAGGGTATCGGCGGAATTTATGACGGCTGGCGCCGGATGCGGGCCGTCCTCACCGGCCGCCGCTTCGACCCGGCCCACAGCTCCGAGAAAGACAGAGCCCCGTGACCTTCGTCCTGGCGCTCGTCGCCCTCGCCTTCGCCCTCCTCCCCGCCATCCTGGCCTGCGCGAACCTCATCGCCCTGCGCACACCGGAGCCGGAATCGGCGCAGGACGGGCTGGTCTCGATCCTGATCCCCGCCCGCGACGAGGAGGGCACCATCGTCGGCACGGTGCGGGCCGCCCTGGCGAGCACCGGCATCGCCGTGGAGGTGCTGGTTGGGGACGACCATTCCACCGATGCCACGGCCGGCCTCGTCCGCGCCCTGGCGGAGACCGATCCCCGGCTCCGGCTCGTCCCGGTTCCCGCCCTGCCCGAGGGCTGGACGGGGAAGAACCACGCCTGCGCCGCCCTCGCGGCCGAGGCGAGGGGCGGGCACCTCCTCTTCATCGACGCCGACGTCACCCTGACGCCCGGCGCCGCGGCGGGGCTCGTCGCCCATGCCCGCGCCACGGGGGCCGCCCTGGTGAGCGCCGTGCCACGCCAGATCATGCGCAGCCTCGGCGAGCGGCTCACCGTGCCGATGATCAACTTCCTCCTCGTCGGCTACCTCCCCGTGCCGATGATGCGCGCCTCGCTCCGTCCGGCTCTCGGCGCCGCCTGCGGCCAGCTCGTCCTCATCGACCGCTCCGTCTACGGTGAGACCGGCGGCCACGGCGCCATCCGCGGACGCCTGCATGACGGCGTGTTCCTGCCCCGGATCCTGCGCCATGCCGGTCATCGCACCGACCTCGTGGCGGGTCACGCGCTCGCCAACTGCCGGATGTACCGCAGCTTCGCCGAATCCTGGGCCGGGTTCTCGAAGAACGCCCATGAGGGCATGGCCACGCCCCGCGCCCTCCCGGTCTGGACGCTGCTCCTGCTCGCGGGCCATGTCCTGCCGCTCGTCCTCGTCCTCGCCGCCGCCTTCGGCCTCGCGACACCCACGGCCGGTCTGGTGGCGCTCGCCGCCCTCGTCGTGTCGCTCGCCACCCGCGCGGCGATCACCCTCATCACCCACGAGCCGGCCGCGACCGTCCTCCTCCACCCGTTCGGGGTGGTGGTGGCCCTGGCGATCCAGTGGAACGTCCTGCTGGACCCTAAGCGCGCCGGAGCGGCGGTGTGGAAGGGGCGGAGCTATCCGGTGCGGGGGGCGTAACTCGCCCTCTTCCCGGCCGTAGGCGAGGCTAGGTTTCCGAGCGGCGGCGTCTCCCGTCCGCTTCCCCGGGTGACGGCCGCGCGCACGGTTCCCCTCCCCGTGACGCAAGGACAGTCCCGGCGTCACGACGATGAAGCGTCGACGGAACCGAGGTCCGTCGGACCGTGGAACGAAGTATACCAAGTGTTTGTTTTTTTTGACGTAAATGTCAAAAACTCTTAGTTTTATAATTTATGCAGATCGAATACTCGGGTCTACGCGGCGCGACATTGTCTACCCCGATAGGGATCCGATCATAGCCTGCCCGTGCCAGTCAAACAGCTCGGAATGCGATGGCTTCGATGGTCCCGCTTCTCGTCACCCCCGGGACCGCCCCGTCCCGATTAATTTCCCCGGCTGTGGTGGATGAAACATCCTGCTCATTCGTGGGGCGTTATAGGGCAAGATTTCGCGAAATCCCAGCAAATCTCCGCCCTTACATGCATTATGGTGCTTGCCAGCACATCTGATATGCCAAATACTGAATACCAGCCGACGACTTCTGATCCCGACGATCACTTGCCGCGGCCGAGGGAGCCGATCCGCTGGGGTGCCTCGATCTCCAAGCCCTCAAGTATCCATGTCCATGATCAGGGAGAAAGCTCATGGCGACGTCCGTGACCGCGCCCATAACGGCGCAACCTTCAAAGCGATGGCTCCAACTCGTCCTCGGCGTGGCCTGTATGGTCGCGGCGGCGAACATTCAGTACGCCTGGACGCTGTTCGTCCCGGAAATTCAGAAGACCTTCGGCTGGGACCGCGCCGCGATCCAGGTCGCCTTCACGATCTTCGTCGTGGTGCAGACATGGCTGACCCCGATTGAAGGCTACTTCATCGACAAGTACGGCCCGAGCCGGGTCGTGATGTTCGGCGGTCTGATGACCGGCCTCGCCTGGGTCATCAACTCCTACGCCACCTCGCTCACGGGCTTCTATCTCGGCTCCGTGGCCGGCGGCATCGGCGTCGGTTGCGTCTACGCCACCTGCATCAACAACGCCCTGAAATGGTTCCCGGACAAGCGCGGCCTCGCGGTCGGCCTGACGGCGGGCGGCTATGGCGCCGGATCGGCCCTCACGATCCTGCCGATCGCCAGCATGATCTCGCACGGCAGCTACGCCCAGGCCTTCTTCATCTTCGGCCTGATCCAGGGCGCGGTCATCATGCTGGCCGCCATCGGCCTGCGCTCCCCGGCCAAGGACCAGGTCATCTTCTCGACCAAGGTCCTGCAGAGCCGGCGCGACTACACCCTCGGGGAAGCCCTGCGCACGCCGGTCTTCTACGTCATGCTGCTCATGTTCACCTGCACGGTCACCGGCGGCCTGATGGCCGTGGCCCAGCTCGGCGTCATCGCGCAGGATCTCGGCGTGAAGGAGTTCCAGGTCAACCTGTACTTCTTCGCCATGGCGGCCCTGCCCTTCGCGCTGATGCTCGACCGGATCATGAACGGCATCTCGCGGCCGCTCTTCGGCTACATCTCGGACCGGATCGGCCGTGAGAAGACGATGTTCATCGCCTTCACCATGGAGGGCATCGGCATCGTCGCTCTCGGTTACTTCGGCTCGAACCCCTGGGCCTTCGTGATCCTGTCCGGCATCGTGTTCCTGGCCTGGGGCGAGGTCTACTCGCTGTTCAGCGCCACGGCCGCCGATACGTTCGGCTCCAAGCACATCGGCAAGATCTACGGCGTGCTCTACTGCGCCAAGGGTTTCGCCGCCCTGTTCGTCCCGCTCGGCAACATCCTGATGCAGGCCACGGGCACCTGGGCGACGGTGCTGTATACGGTGGCGATCATGGATCTCTTCGCCGCGTTCCTGGCCGTGGCCGTCCTCCGGCCGATGCTCAAGCGCCACCACGTCGCCAACGGCTCGGTCACTCCGGCCGGCGCCCTGGCCCACGCCTGACCGACCCCTCGCCCCGCCCGACCGGCGGGGCGAGCCCGGCACGACCGAAGGAGCCGATGGCGTCCCGTCCGAGGGGCGCCTCCTGTCCGCCCTCCCGTGTCGCCCCATGCGCCGTCATGTCCAACTCTGCTCGGCCATCGCCGGAGTGCCCGAGATGAACATCGCCGCCATCCTCGCCCTCCAAAGTATTCCGTTCGCCGCCCTGGTGCTCGCCACGGCCGGTGCCAACCGGGATCTCTTCGCGGTTCTGTATGTCGCGGCCCTGGGCCTGACCCTATCCATCATCATCTTCGGCGACGGGCATCACACGCTGCCGCTGATGCCCGGCATGTCCGGCGGCAACCATCGCTGAGACGCCCTCGACCGAAGAGGAAAAGGCGGCGCGGAACAGCGACACGCTACACTCGCGCGGCATCGCCTCCGCCGAGACGACGGCGCAGCTCAGCGCCGGAAACATGGGCGTCATACGGAATGTGATATACCAAGGATCATGGTGCGGTGCGATATAAGCTTCATTGCAGTTGCAAGAGAGGCTCCTTTCATGATCGCTCTGTTCATCCTCGGTCTCGCCGCCGTCGCCGTCGGCCCCGCCCTGGCCCTGCTCACGGATCGTCCCGAATCGGCCCCGCCGGTCGCCGGCACCACCTCCGCCGGCATGTTCGTCGCCATCAACGACAACGCCCGGGCGTCCTACCGTCTGGCTGCCTGAGCCGAGACCGGTCGATCGGGCCCCTCCCCCACGGATTCTCCCCGCCAGGCCCCGCCGCGGCGGGGTTTTTCATGGCCCGGCGGGATGGCGATCGGACGCGCCTCAACCGCCGGTCTCAGCGAGAATCCACGAGGCGGTGTCGGCATCGGCCCCGCTCGTGGCGAGATGCAGGATGATCGGCGTCTCGTAGGGATGGCGCTGCCTCAGCGCGGCGGCGAGGGAATCGGCGAGGCCCTCCCGGGTCTTGAGGATGGCGACGACCTCCTCGCCCCGCTCCACCGCCCCCTTCCAGGAATAGACCGACCGCATTCCCGGCAGGACGTTGACGCAGGCGGCGAGCCGCCCGCGCACCAGTTCCTCACCGATGGCCAGCGCCGTCTCGGCATCGGGAAAGGTGGTGTAGACGAGAAGCGGACGCTCCATGCTATGGGTCTCCGGGTCAGCGGCCTGTTCCGAGGGGAATGAGGCGCGCGGCGAAGCCCGGCGTCAACACGAGCGGACGATCATCCATGGCGCGGCGCTTCCAGAGGATCGCCTTCATCGCGAGCCCCACCGCCGATGCGAGGAGCGCAGCGGACACGCTGATGCGGCGCTACGACAGCGTCGCCCCCGAGGAGGCCGACGTGATCGTGGCTTTGGGCGGTGACGGGCTGATGCTTCAGGCGCTCCACCGCTTCATGCTGGCCGGCACGCCGATCTACGGCATGAATCGCGGCACCGTCGGCTTCCTGATGAACGAGTGGCGCGAGGACAACCTCCTCGAACGGCTGGAGAGCACCAAGCGCAGCACCATCCACCCGCTCATGATGGAGGCGGTGGACGTGGAGGGGCGCCGGCACACGGCGCGTGCCATCAACGAAGTCTACATGCTGCGCCAGACGCACCAGACCGCCAAGCTGAAGATCTCGGTGGACGGACATGTGCGCCTGCCCGAGCTCATCGCCGACGGCGTGCTCTGCGCGACGCCCGCCGGCTCCACCGCCTACAACCTCTCGGTGGGCGGCCCGATCCTGCCCCTGAATTCGCGGCTCCTGGCGCTGACCCCGATCTCGGCCTTCCGCCCCCGGCGCTGGCACGGCGCCCTGCTGCCGGATCACGCCCGCATCCAGGTGGAGGTGCTCGACGCGGCGCATCGCCCGGTGGCCGCGGTGGCCGACCACACCGAGTTCCGCCGGGTCTGCACGGTGGAGACCTGGCTCGACCTCAAGACCGACCTCACCCTCCTCCACGATCCCGGCCACAGCCTCGACGAGCGGATTCTTCGCGAACAGTTCGGCTGACGTGACGCTGCGCGGCGTCTCGCGCCGGCCGCCGGATCGGGTCCCGCCGGCGCTCCAGCCGTCCGGGGAAGGGGCGCGGCTTTTCCCGACCCCGTCAGTGCCGGCACGTTTTGCGGGCGCCCGGAGCGCCGGGGCAAGACGTGCCGCGTCAGCGACGCAGATCCTCATCGATTGCAAGAACGGACGCCTGCAATAGACTGTAGGGACTATATTTTCCTCGCTCACCCAGCTTGACGCAGATTCTCTCGTTTCGCCCGATACGCACCGACCGTACTACCCACCGAGGCCGCCATGATGCAGGCGATGGCGGCACCCTGCAGGGGCGTGAGGCGCTCCCCGAGGATGAGGAAGCCGGCGAGCGCGCCGCAGACCGGCTCGAGACTGAGCAGGATGCCGAAGGTCTGGCGCGGCAGGCCCCGTAGCGCCACCATCTCCAGGGAATACGGGATCGCGCTCGACAGGATCGCCACGGCGAGGCCGGCCACGACGAGGGAGGGCGAGAGCAGCGCCATGCCCGCCTGAGCGATCCCGAAGGGCAGGATCACCAGGGCCGCGACACTCATGCCGAGGGCCACCGCCTGCCCGCCGGGCAGGTGCCCCGCCCTCTGGCCGACGAGAATGTAGAGCGCCCAGCACAGGGCCGCGCCCAGCGCGCAGGCGACGCCGACGGGATCGAGGCCGGAGCTCGCCCGATCCAGGGGCAGCAGCAGGCACAGCCCCAGCATGGCGAGCGCCACCCAGACGAGATCGACGGCGCGCCGCGACGAGGCCACCGCCACGAGGAGCGGCCCGACGAACTCGATGGCGATGGCGAGCCCCAGGGGGATCGTCCGCAGGGAGAGGTAGAACAGCAGGTTCATGCCGCCGAGCACGAGCCCGTAGAGCACCACCACACCGGCATCCCGCCGGCCGAGGGTCCGGCGCCAGGGCCGCCACACGGCCAGCAGAAGCACCGCCGCCAGGGTGACGCGGTAGGCGGAGGTGCCCTCCGCGCCGATGACCGGGAACAGCTGTTTGGCGAAGGAGGTGCCGATCACGAGGCAGACGATCGAGCCCACCAGGGCGGCCACGGGGGCGAGGCCGGCGAGAACGGCTCGGGTGTCGGTGCCTGTCATGCCGCCCTCATAGCCGGATGAGGGCGAAGGGGCGACGATCATGGCGCCGGATGGCCGCTCCGGGTCAGGCGGCGAGGCGCATCCTGTCGCGGTCGGCGCGGTAGCTGGCGATGAGGGCGTCGGGAATCGCGTCCAGGACCGCATCGACGTCGCGGGTCGGCGACATGCCGACATCGATCCGAACGGGGTCGGGTACGACATCGAATTCCGGCTGGGACACGACGATGGATGGCACGTCGATCGTCACGAGGTCGTGGCCGGTCAGGTCGATGGGCGCGGCGGCGAGCGGGCGAACCTGCGCCCTCGCCTCGCGAACACTCGCCATCAGACCGTCGGACAAAGAATCGAGCACGGCTTCAACCGTCCTCCCCCGCTCGACGACGGTGTCGATGCGGATGGGCTGAAGCGCCAGCGGCGTGGGTTGGGCCGGCCGCTGGGAGACGAGCTGCTGCGCCAGGCGCCATTCCACGTCGAGGATCTGCATGCGCGTCCGGGTCTCCCGGCTCGCCTTCGCCTCCATGGCCTTGGCGGCGACGCGGGATTCCTCGCGGGCGGCCTCGGCCTCGTAGCGGGCCAGAAGCGCCATGACGCTCTGCGCCTCGGCGAGCGGCATGGTCTCGCAGGCGGTGAGCGCGCGCTCGATCATCCGGCGCGACAGGGTGGCACTCCCGGGCTTGGCTTGGCCGGGCTCGGCCTGGAGATCGGCCTCGCGCCAGGCCGAGAGTGCGGCCACGAAGGCAGGCAGCAGAACGGCCGGCAATCCGGCGCGGCGGTGGAGGGCGGCGAAGCCCGAGGCGGAGGGGTCGTGCATCAGCCCGGCCACGCGGTCGGCCTTCAGGCCGGTGAGATCGGACAAGGCCGCCTCCGCGAAGGCCATGCGGCCCGACAGGATCGCCCGCAGGATCAGGCCGGCATTGAGCTGGCCCCGGATGCGCAGATGGCTCACGAGGCGGGCGAGGTCCGCCCCGTCGGCCCCGGCGCTCACCTCCAGGGTGCTGCGCTCCAGGGCTTCGCGGCTCGCCCGCTCCCCGCGCGCCGGGGTGAGCCAGCCCGAGGCGACGGCGAAGGCCGAGAGGGATGCCGCCACGCGGGCGGTGACGGCTTGCCGCACTTCGAGGGGTAGATCGGCCCGTATCGTCAGGGCGTTCCTGAGGCCGGCATCGTCGCCGTGCCGCTCCACCATGCGCAGCAGGCTTCCGGTGGTGATGCCGGCGCTCCGGTTGCGCACCAGGGCGGTGAGGGAGGGGACGCCGCCGATCTCGGCCATGGCCCCGGACACCGCGTGGGAGAGGCCGAGCCGGCCGGCGATAGCGGTGCGGGTGGTCTCGCAGCCGACGGCGATGCCGTCGACGAGATCCGCATCGGTGAGGACGGACGAGCGCCGCAGGACCAGGGCGGCGATGTCGGGCTGGTCGCCGGCCAGGGCCACGACCAGCGGCCGAGGCGCGGTGGCGCAACCGGCGCAGGCCTGCGCCAGGGCGCGGCGCACGGCGGGGGCCGGGTCGTCGAGGAGCGCCAGGATCGCCGAGCGCGCGTCGCGCGCCGCCCCGGCATCGAGCCCGCCATAGAGATAGGCCCGGGTCAGCGCCGCCGCCGCCTCCGCGCGACGGTCGATGGAGGCGTCACGGGTCCAGGACAGGAATTGGCGGATGATCATTGACCGCTCCGGGTCGCGAAGAGTGAGAGATCGAGAGGTTTGGAGGCGACGGTGCCGGCCTGCCGGGAGGCGGCGGCGGTGAATTCGGCGGGCCGGCGCGGGGGCAGCGGAGCGCCGACGAGAGCGGTGGCCGGGGCGGGGGCAAGCGACGCCGTCGCCGCGACCTTCGCCGGCTCTACGGGGATTGCAGCCGTTGTCGAGGCCGTCTCTCCCGTCCCGTCCGAGCGCGGGAAATAGGTGGGCGCGCTGCGGGTCGGCTGCGGCGAAGAGGCCGGCGGCGACGCGGCCCTGCCCTGCCACAGGCGGGCGACCCCCTCGGACATCGCCCCCTGGCGCTTGTCGGTCTGGAACAGCGCCCGCAATCCGCCGCCGTCGATGGCCGCATAGGCAGAGACGGGATCGGCGGTGGAGGCCGGCTCGATGGCGGCGCCCGCCAGGGCCGTGGGGGCGGGCCGCGAGGCGGATTGGCTGGCGGACAGGAGGGCGTAGAGTTCGGCGGCGCCCCGAGGCCGGCCGGTCTTGTCGTAGAACAGGCTCCGGTTGGCGGCGGCCGCCTCCGGCATGTCGAGGGCGGCGGCGCGGGCCGGACTCGCCTGAGCGGTGCCGATCAGGGTCGCCGCCCCGCGCGCACCAAGGACATGGGCGGCGTAGAGATCGCCGCTGGTGGGCTCGCGCCCGAGGGCGGCGGTGAGCGCCTCGCCGTTGCGCTGGGTCAGGGCGCCCGCCATGGTGGCGGCCACCGCCGGGTCACGGCGCAGATCCAGGATGGTCTGGCGGGCCGAGGCGTCCTGCACCGTGTAGGTGCCGTCGGGTCTGGCGGTGATGGCGTCGGCATAGGCCGAGAGGCCGAGCTTGGGTCCCGCATTCTTCATCGTCCCGAGCCAGGTCTGTTCGATGAACTGGAACAGCCCGGTGGCCGAGGAGGTGGCGGCCTTGGCCGAGGGGTCGAGGGAGGATTCGCGCTTGGCCGTGGCGAGAAGGTAGTCGAACTCGGTGCCGGTGCTGCGCGCGCCGCTGCGGATCGCATCGACCACGCCCGCCGAAGCCGATCCGGCGGGCGTCCCCGTGGTCGCCCCGTTCCGCGTGCCCGCGTCCCGGCCGAGGCCGGTCTCGCGAGTGCTGGCGGGGGGCGTGGTGAAGAGGAACATGGCCGTCCGGCTGCAGGCGGACCTGACGATGTCGGCCTGAGTCTCAACCTGTTCCGATCATGGTAAACAAAGATTAAAGGAAGCGCCGTCCGCGCCGTCCCGAACCTGCATAAGTTTCAGGACGCGACAGGTTCCGCCGCCCCGCGCCGCCCCCGGCGCAGGGCCACCAGCATCGCAAGGCCCGCAGCGGCCATGGCGGCACCGGCGAGGGGAACGGCCGGGTAGCCGAGACCCGCATCGATCACGCCTCCGCCGACGGCGGCACCGATGGCATTGCCGAGGTTGAACGCACCGATATTCATGGCCGAGGCGAGGTTGGGCGCCCCTTGCGCCTGCTCCATCACCCGCATCTGGAGCGGGGGCACCAGGGCGAAACTGGCGACGCCCCAGAGGAAGATCAGGATGGCGGCCGGCACCTCCCAGCGCACGCCCCAGGCGAAGAGGGCCAGCACCATCACGAGTCCGCCCAGCGAGGCGAAGAGCGTGCCGTCCACCGAGCGGTCGGCGAAGCGCCCGCCGGCCCAGTTGCCCACGGTGAGGCCGATTCCGTAGAGCACCAGCATCGCCGTCACGAACGGCGTCGCGGCCCCGGTCTCGATCCGCAGGATCGGCACGATGTAGGTGAACACCGTGAACATCGCGCTCGACCCGAGCACGGTCAGGGCGAGGGCGGCGAGCACCGGCCCCCGCATGAGGACGCGGAGTTCGGCCCGCATGTCGCCACCGGCCTCGGCCTCGAGGGGCGGAAGGGCCAGGCGCAGCGACAGCATGGCCACGGCCCCCACCGCGGCGATGCCCCAGAAAGCCGCACGCCAGCCGAGCATCTCCCCGATCCAGGCCGCCAGCGGCACGCCGCCGATGGTGGCGATGGTGAGCCCGGAGAACATCGCGGCGACGGCGGCGGCGCGGCGCTCGGGCGGCACGATACCCGCCGCCACCACCGCCCCGACCCCGAAGAACGCGCCATGGTTCAGGGAGGTGACGAGGCGGGCGACGACCAGCATCGCGTAGCTGTCGGCCATCGCCGAGAGGAGGTTGCCAAGGGTGAAGATGCCCATCAATCCGACGAGCAGGCGGCGGCGCGGCATCCGGGCGAAGGCCAGCGTCATCAGCGGCGCGCCGAGGAGCACGCCCATCGCGTAGGCGCTGACGACGAGGCCCGCCGCCGGGATCGAGACCTGGAGGTCGTTGGCGATCAGGGGCAGCATGCCCATCGGCGTGAACTCGGTGACGCCGATGCCGAAGGCACCGGCCGAGAGCGCCAGCAGGGGAAGGTTGAGTCTCATGATGAGTGCTTTCCGTCTGTTCCAGACCAGCACATGGCGGATACCGCCTCTCCCAGGTAGTATCGGGCTGGGACCAACATCCGTGCGCCGGAGGCATCAATGCTGCGCGACAGGGTCGACCGGGCGGGTGACATGGCCCTCTTCCTCGCCGTGGCCCAGGAAGGCAGCCTGTCGGCGGCGGCGCGCCGGTTCGGCCTGACGCCCTCGGCCGTGAGCCGGGTGGTGGCACGCATCGAATCCCGGCTCGGCGTCCGGCTCCTCGTGCGTACCACGCGCTCCCTGCACCTCACCGCCGAGGGCGAGACCTATGCCCGGGCGGCGCGGCGGATCCTCGCCGATCTCGACGAGACCGAAGCGCAGATCGCCGACCAGGGCTGCCCGCGCGGCCGGGTCCGCGTCAGCGCTTCGATGGCCCATGGCAGGCGTGTGGTAGTTCCCCTCATCGGCGATTTCGTCGCGCGCCATCCGGGGATCGTGGTGGAGATCGATCTCAGCGACGAGGTCGCGGACGTGATCGGCGGGCGGGCCGATCTCGCGATCCGGTTCGGGCCGCTGGCCGACAGCCCGCTCACCGCCCGGCGCCTCGGCGAGACCGGCCGGATGGTCGTGGCCTCGCCCGCCTATCTCGCCCGCGCCGGCACGCCAGGGATCCCGGCGGATCTGGGCAGCCACAACTGCCTCGACTTCAACTTCCGCCGGATCGAGCCGGGCTGGCCGTTCCGCGAGGACGGGCGCGACCACCTCCTGGCGGTGCGCGGCAACATCGCGGCGAATAACGGTGAGACCCTGGTGCAACTCGCCCTGCAGGGCATCGGCATCACCCGCGTCGGCACCTTCCATATTGCGGAGGATCTCGCAGCGGGCCGCCTCATGCCGCTTCTGGAGGCGTACAATCCCCAGGACCGGGAGGCGATCCATGCGGTGTTCGTCGGCGGCCCGGCCATGCCCGCCCGCATCCGGGTGCTGGTGGATTTCCTCGCCGAGCGCATGGGCCGCGGCCAGGGACCGGTTCCATGACGGTGCTCGGCGATCGGGCGTCCCGCACCAACCCCTCGGAGAGGCCGTCATGCGCGCATTCCTGATCGTCCCCGGCGACGCACGAACCGTCGCGGCGGCGATGGCGAGCGACGCGCATGCGCTGATCGTGGACGTGACGGGCCTCGCGTCGCCGGCTTTCTTCCCCGAGCGCCGACAGGGCGCGCCACTGTTCTACCTGCGCTCGCACGACCTGGAACGCGACCTCCCGGCGATGATGGCCGCGGCACCGCACGGAATCGTCCTGCCCCGTTGCGAGGGCGCCCGCGACGTCATGCGCCTCGGCGCGCGCCTCGCCGTCGAGGAGGCGATGCAGGGGCTGACCGATGGGGCGACGCAGATCCTCGCCTTCATCGAAACGGCAAGGGGCGCGCTGGCCCTGCACACCCTCGCGGATGCGGGGGAACGCCTCGTCGGCATCGCCTGGGACGCCGCGGCCATGAAGGCCGAAGTCGGAGCGCCCACCGCCCGCGATCGCGCGGGCGGGCTGAGCTCGCCTCTCGCCCAGGTCCGCGCCCTGGTTCGCCTCACCGCCGCGGCGGCGAGGGTCACGGCGATCGATACGCCATGCCTGCCCGGGGGCGACCTCGCCGGTGAGGTCGAGTCGGCACGGGATGACGGGTTCGAGGCGAAGCTCGTCCTCGAACCGGATCAGGCAGGATTCGTCAGGGAATTCAGCGGACGATGCCAGGGATGAAGCGCTTCAGCGTGAATGCGCTTCGGAGACGACCTATTCGGCGTCCTCGCCATCCTCGACCGCCGACACGGCCCGAGTATCCGGCCCGCGCTGGGCCTCGGGCGAGACGGCGTCGTGGCTGACGGGGGTCGCCGTCGTGGTGGGGGTGGAACGCGGTGCCGTATCCGCCAGCATCATCGAGGCGGTCACCGAGATCAGGCCGGCGAGCGAGCGGAGATCGTCGGACTGGCGCACGTCGCGTGAGACCAGCGCGGCCTCGCGCTGGAGACGCAGGTTACAGGCCTTGGTCGGCAGCCCGCCATCCGGCGTGCAGGCGTCGTGCCGGGCGCAGGCCGCGTCGAGGGCATCGATGGGCGGGAGTGGAGCATTGTTGCCGGGCCCGCAGTAATTGCCATGGATCAGCATGGTCGGCGGGCGGTTCGTCGCTTGTGCCAGGGCGGGAGTCGCAAGACCGGCGGCGATGAGGAGCGGTACAGTGAACTTGACGATCATACGATGCAGACCTCTGCGAGCGCCCCCTCAGGCGGTTCGCGGAAATGAGCTGCCCCACGGCGGCTCGGCCCATTAAGCATTCGGCCCCGGCCTTGGTTCCCTTTTTGACACGAAGCACTCCCCGGCCGCCCTTGTCCATGGCTGAGCTTGCACCTCTTGCGGGATAGAGGCTGAGACGAGGCTACTGACCCGCTCCGAGAGGGCGCTTCAACTCGAAACGTGCCTCGTCGGTGACGCTGAAATAGTCGAAATAGCCACCGCGCAGGAGCGGGTGCATCGCGCCGGTATCGACCCGGCCATCCTTGACGAAGGCATCGTCGACATAGATCGACACGACCTGGCCGATCACCAGGAAGTGACTGGCCTCGCTGCCGTCGAGAGGTGTCAGGGGCACGGTCTGGAGCCACCGGCATTCCAGGGCGGCGGGGGATTCGGCGACCCGTGGCGGACGCACCTTGCGCGAGGGCACCGGCGTCAGACCGGCCGCGACGAACTCGCTGTCGCCCCGGGCGAGGGGGGCCGAGGTGGCGTTCATGGCGTCGCGCAGCCCGTAGGTGGCGAAGTTGCAGACGAACTCCCCGCCCTCCTCCGCGAAGGTCATCGCGTCCTTTCGGCCGAAGGACGAGAACATCACCATGTCGGGGCCGGTGGCGACGGCGTTGAAGTAGGAATAGGGGGAGAGGTTGACGTGGCCCTGCTCGTTCATCGCGCTGATCCAGCCGATGGGCCGGGGCGCCACCAGGGCCTTCAGCGGGTTGTGCGGCAGGGTGCGGTTCTCGGAATCGTAATGCATGGCGCCGCTCAGACTCGTGTGACGATGTCGGACAGGACGGGTCTCGGGCGGTCGCTCGGGACCTCGCGGGCGCGGCCGACATGGATGAAGCCGGCCAGTTTCTCGCGCGGGTCGAGGCCCAGCGCGTCGAGGATGCGGCGGTCGTAGGCGAACCACTCGGTCAGCCAGGCGGTGGAAAAGCCCGCCGCATTGGCCGCGACGACGAGGTTCATGCAGACGGCGCCCGCCGACAGCACCTGCTCCCATTCCGGGATCTTGACGTGGGGGGCGGCGCTGGAGACGACGGCGACCACCAGGGGGGCGTGAGCGAGGCGGTGGCGCTCCAGGTCGAGGCGCTTGGCATCGGCCTCGGGATGATCCGCCGCGTAGGCCTCCGCGATGGTGTCGCCCACGCGCAGGCGGGCCTCACCCTCGATCACCAGGAAGCGCCAGGGGCTGAGCTTGCCATGGTCGGGCACGCGCGCGGCGACGGTGAGGATCGCATCGAGCTCTCCGGCGCTCGGACCCGGCCCGTCGAGATTGACCGGCGGAACGGAGCGGCGGACGCGCAGGAGGTCGATTGTGTCGTTCCGCGGCATGTCGGATATGGTGTCCATGGAACCTGTTCGGCGCGAATGAGGGACGTGGGGGGCACCGCCGGGCGGCCGGTGCGAGGCGAGGCGGGCCGCTTCGGCGATCGATAAGAGGCGTCGGCCTTGGAGCCGCCACGGTCCGGATCCAAAGCGGGATGTCGCATTCGGCAAAGGAACGGCCGACAAGCGAAAACATGCCGTGCGGCCCGCAGCTTGGCAATCGCCGCCATGCATGGCGGACCCGTGCGGGGTGGACCCGTGCGGGGCGGACCCGTAAAGGAGACAGCGGATGGGACCGGTAATGCGCGCGCTCGCGGTGACGGGAGCCATGTCGATGGCGGCGTTGCCGGTGCTGGCGCAGGAACGCGGCCCGTTCGGCGGTCGCAACGGCCCGGCCCTGCCCTCCCCCTCGATCACGGGGCCGCAATTGCCGCTTCCCCCCGTGGAGGGCGAGGCGCCCCTCACCCTCACCGCCCTGTTCGCGGGCAGCAACCAGCCGGTGCGCTCCGGCCTCGCCTGGCGCATCTACGAGGATCGGTCCGATGGGGTGCGGCCGAACATCGTCGCGCGCTCCGAGGCGGCGGATCCGAGCTTCACCCTGGCGCCCGGCGGCTATGTCGCCACCGTCACCTACGGCTTCGCCACAGCCTCGAAGCGCATCACCATGGCGGGCGCGGCACTCAGCGACCGCCTGACGATCACCGCGGGGGCGCTCAAGCTCTCGGGTGCCATCGGCGACATGAAGATCACCCCCGCCGACCTCGCCTTCTCGGTCTTCGTGCCCATCGGCACCAATTCGGAAGGGCGCCTGGTGCGCAGCGGCGTGAAGGCGGGCGAGCTGATCCGCCTGCCGGAGGGGACCTACCACGTGGTCTCGAATTACGGGGAATCGAACGCGATCCAGCGCGCCGACCTCAAGGTGGAGAACGGCAAGGTCACCGACGCCACCCTCAACCACCGGGCCGCCACCGTCACCCTCAAGCTCGTGGCTGCGCCCGGCGCCGAGGCCTTCGCCGGCACCGCCTTCAGCGTGCTGACGCCGGGCGGCGACACGATCCGCGAGGCCATCGGCGCCTTCCCGCAGGTCACCCTGGCGGAGGGCGACTACGTCCTCATCGCGCGCCACGACGGCCAGGTCTTCACACGGGAGTTCAAGGTGGAAAGCGGGATGGACCGGGATATCGAAGTGGTGGCGAAGGCCTCCTGATGCGCGCCGTCGTCCTCGCCGTCGCCCTTCTCGCCGCCGCGCCCGCCACGGCACAGACCGTCATCGACGGGTCCGACGCCACGATCGGGGCCGAGATGTCGGCGTCCGCGATGGCGCTGGTCGGCAGGGGGCTCAAGAGCCCGGCCGAGGCGCGCTATGGCCGGCTGCGCCGGGGCAAGGCGGGCGCCATCTGCGGCGAGGTCGACGTCACCAACCGGATGGGCGCCCATGTCGGCCCGCGCCCGTTCGTCGCCGATCCGGGGTCGGGCTTTTCCGGCATCATGCCCGACGCCGCCGAGATCCGGCACCCGTCCAGCATGGCGCAGTACCAGGGTTTCCAACGCACACTCGCGCTGCTCTCGGCGAATTGCGACGGGTGATCGCTTCCCGATTCGCTCCGGCGACGTCGAATCGATGAAGCTCGGGCGTCAGCCCCCCACCACCGCCAGGCTCGCCCCCGCGACGGCCGTGAACACGACCACGATCCAGGGCGGGGCCGCCCCGATCGTCAGGAGCAGGAACGCACCGGCCGCCACGGCGAAATCGCGAGGGCCGAGGACAGCGCCGGTCCAGAGCGGATCGTAGAGCGCGGCGGCGAGAATCCCCACCACCGCCGCGTTGGCGCCGCGCATGGCCGCCTGCGCCAGGGGTCTTTCGCGGACGGCATCCCAGAAGGGCAATGCTCCGTAGACCAGGAGCAATCCCGGCAGGAACACCGCGACGAGGGCGATGGCGGCCCCGGGCAGACCGTTCGGCTGCGGTCCGAGGGCCGCGCCGAGATAGGCCGCGAAGGTGAAGAGCGGCCCCGGCACCGCCTGCGCCGCGCCGTAGCCGGCGAGGAACGCATCCGGGCCGATCCAGCCGGTTTCCACCAGGGCCGTTCGCAGGAGCGGTAGCATCACGTGGCCACCGCCGAAGACGAGGGCGCCGGAGCGGTAGAACGCATCGAACAGGGCGAGCCCCTGCGAGGACAGGGATCTGGCCAGGAACGGCGGGACCGCGAGGAACAGGCCGAACAGGAGGAGGGCCACCGCGCCGGCCCGGCGCGAGACCGGGATGCCGAGATGCCCGCCCGCCGCTCCGGATGCCCGGCGGCAGACCGCGAGCCCGGCAACGGCTCCGAGACCGATGCCGGCGACCTGACCGGTCGATCCGGCCAGCACCGTGGTCAGGGCGAGGGCGGCAAAGGCGATGGCCGCGCGGGTGGCATCGGGCGCGAGGGTGCGGCCCATGCCCCAGACCGCCTGCGCCACCACCGCCACGGCGACGAGCTTCAGCCCGTGGACGATGCCCGATCCGACCGGGCCGCCGAGGGCGTCCGCCCCATAGGCGAAGGCCACGAGAAGGAGCGCCGAGGGCAGGGTGAAGGCGGCCCAGGCCGCGAGCCCGCCGGCGAGCCCCCCGCCCCGCATCACCCCGAGGGAGAACCCGACCTGGCTCGAGGCCGGCCCCGGCAGGAACTGGCACAGGGCCACGAGGTCGGCATAGGCCGCCTCGTCGAGCCAGCGGCGGCGATGCACGAACTCAGCGCTGAAGTAGCCGAGATGGGCGATCGGGCCACCGAAGGCGGTGAGGCCGAGCTTGAGGAAGGCGAGAAAGACTTCCCGCACGGAACCCTCGCGGGCGAAAAGGGGTGTCGTCACGTGGGAGGACCTCGAGGCGGCGGGCTCGCTCCCGCGACGTCTTCCTACCCGAATTCCTCATCCTGAGGTGCCGCGAAGCGGCCTCGAAGGAGGGCTCCAGCCTGGCTGGCGATCGCTGGAGGCCTCCTTCGAGGGCTCCGCTGCGCTGCGCCGCCTCAGGATGAGGTGGGTTGATCGGATGATTTCCGCGGAGGCAACCTATCCCAGCCCGCCGGCCTCGACGATGAAGCGGGCCACCGTGTCGGCGCCATGTCCCTCGCGCAGGGAGGAGAACACGTAGGGCCGCGTGCCCCGCATGCGCCGGGTATCCGCCTCCATCACCCCGAGATCGGCGCCGACCATGGGGGCGAGGTCGGTCTTGTTGACGATGAGGAGATCGGACCGGGTGATGCCAGGGCCGCCTTTACGCGGGATCTTCTCGCCGCCGGCGACGTCGATGACGTAGAGGGTGAGGTCGGCGAGCTCCGGCGAGAAGGTCGCGGCGAGGTTGTCGCCGCCGGATTCGATCAGGATCAGGTCGAGCTTCGGGAAGCGGCGGCGCATCTCGGCCACCGCCGCGAGGTTGATCGAGGCGTCCTCGCGGATCGCCGTATGCGGGCAGCCGCCGGTCTCGACGCCCATGATCCGCTCCTCGGGCAAGGCGCCGGCCACGGTGAGGATGCGGGCATCCTCCTTGGTGTAGATGTCGTTGGTGATGGCGCAGATCTCGAAGCGATCGCGGAAGCGCTTGCAGAGCTGCTCCATCAGGGCGGTCTTGCCGGAGCCGACGGGGCCGCCGATGCCGACGCGCAGGGGGCCGTTCGGTGAGGGGCCGTTCAGTGAGGTCATGACGGGGTCTTTCACGAGCGGAAAATCCGGGAGTACTGAGTCTCGTGCCGGGCCGAGCCGAGATCGAGGCGCAGGGTCGCGGTGCCGATCTCCGCAAGGCTCAGGGGCGGGATGGCCGCGGCCAAAGCCGCCACCCGGGGGGTGAGGGACGCGATGACCCGCGTGCCGGCGCTCTGGCCGATGGGCGCGCAGCGCAGCGCCGCCGAGACGAGGTTCTGCAGGAAGGCGAGGCCGAACCCGGCGAGCACCGGGGCGAGCGCCATGCGGTGGGTGCCGGCCGAGAGCCCCACCGCCACCGGGTAGGCCACCTCGCCGGGCAATGCCTCGCTCAACCGGTCGAGATCCGCGCTTCCCCAGGCGGCGCGGGTAGCGTCGAGGAAGCTGCGCCCCTGCTGGGTCGTCTCGAGATGGAGTTCGCGCGTGGGCGCCAGGGCGACGGCGAGGTCGTTGACCTCCGCCAGCGCCGGAATGTCCCCCGCCTCGGCGGCGGCATGGGCATGGGCCAGAAGAATCAGGTCGGTGCGCACCGCGCCCCGTTCGAGCACGTCGCCGAGCCATGCCAGCAGCGAAGCCTCGCCTCCGACATCGCCGCATTCCACCGCCCATTCGAGCCCATGCGAGTAGGCATAGGCCCCGACGGGATAGCCCGGCGAGAGCCAGGCCATGAGCCGGACGGTGTCGATCATCGGGGATTCGCCCCTCATCATACCGGGCGCCCTTCCCTGGAAGCCCGAACCGGCAGAGGATGGGGGCATAGGACGAAGCTCAACCGGACACCGCGCCGTGGCTGTGCGGATGAGGGTGGTCGTGCCCATGATCGTGGGCATGGCCATGCCCGTGGTGGTGCCCGGCGGCCTCGCCGGCATACGCACCACCCTCGGGCCGGAACGGACGCTCCACCGGCTCGGCCGTCCCCCCTAAGCCCCGCACCATCTCGGCCAGCACATGGTCGTAGGCGATATGGACCGCGTCCGTGCCGATCTCGGCCGGGATGTGCCGGTTGCCGATATGCCAGATCAGGCGCTTGAGGGCGAGGTCGTCGGCGGCCCGGATCTCGAGCAGGCGCTCGGGCGCGGCCTCGACCCAGACGAGACGGCCATCCTGCAGCACCAGGGCGTCGCCGTCGTCGAGGACCGTCGGCTCGGGCAGGTCGAGCAGGAAGGACAGGCCGCCGACCCCGCGCATGGCCATGCGGCGGCGATGCCGGTCGCCATGGTCGAGGACGATGCGGTCGACGATCTCGCCGGAGAGCGCGTCTCGGCGGATCACTTTCGTGGCGCGGATCCGGGAAGAGCTCAAAACAGGAAATACCGCTGCGCCATCGGCAGCACCTCGGCCGGCTCGCAGACCAGCAACTCGCCATCGGCGCGCACGTCGTAGGTCTCCGCGTCGATCTCGATGGTCGGCGTGGCGTCGTTGAGGATCATGCTCTTCTTCGAGATGCCGCCGCGCACGTTCTCCACGGCGACGAGCCGCTTCTGCACCCCGAGCCTCTCGCCGAGCCCGTCCTCGATGGCGGCCTTCGAGACGAAGGTGAGCGCTGTGGCGAAGGGCGAGCGGCCGATGGCCCCGAACATCGGGCGGTAATGCACCGGCTGGGGCGTGGGGATCGAGGCGTTCGGGTCGCCCATGGGCGCGGTGGCGATCATGCCGCCCTTGATCACGAGGTCCGGCTTCACCCCGAAGAAGGCCGGCGTCCACAGCACGAGATCGGCAAGCTTGCCGGCCTCCACCGAACCGACATGGGCCGAGACGCCGTGCGCGATGGCCGGATTGATCGTGTATTTCGCGATGTAGCGGCGGGCGCGCAGGTTGTCGTTGCCGGAGGTGTCGCCCGGCAGGCTCCCGCGCTGGCGCTTCATCTTGTCCGCCGTCTGCCAGGTCCGGATGACGACCTCGCCGACCCGGCCCATGGCCTGGCTGTCCGACGACATCATCGAGAGCGCGCCGATATCGTGCAGGATGTCCTCGGCCGCGATGGTCTCCTTGCGGATGCGGCTTTCGGCGAAAGCGAGATCCTCGGGAATCGCCGGATCGAGGTGGTGGCAGACCATGAGCATGTCGAGATGCTCGTCGATGGTGTTTTTCGTATACGGGCGCGTCGGGTTGGTGGAGGACGGGAGCACGTTCATCAGCCCCGCCACCTTCATGATGTCCGGCGCGTGTCCGCCCCCCGCTCCTTCGGTGTGGAAGGCATGGATGGTCCGCCCCGCGAAGGCGCGGATCGTGTCCTCGACGAAGCCGGATTCGTTGAGCGTGTCGGAATGGATCATCACCTGCACGTCATGCAGGTCGGCCACCGTGAGGCAGGTGTCGATGGCCTGGGGCGTCGTGCCCCAATCCTCGTGGAGCTTCAGGGCGCAGGCCCCGGCGCGGACCATCTCGACCAGGCTCTCGGGCCGCGAGGCGTTGCCCTTGCCGGCGAAGGCGAGGTTCATCGGAAAACTGTCCGCCGCCTCGATCATCCGGGCGAGATGCCAGGGGCCGGGGGTGCAGGTGGTGGCGAAAGTGCCGTGCGCCGGGCCGGTGCCGCCGCCGATCATGGTGGTGACGCCCGAGCACAAAGCTTCCTCGATCTGCTGCGGGCAGATGTAGTGGATGTGGCTGTCGAACCCGCCGGCCGTGAGGATCTTGCCTTCGCCGGCGATCACTTCGGTGCCGGGGCCGACGATAATGTCGACGCCCGGCTGGATGTCCGGGTTGCCGGCCTTGCCGAGCTTGAAGATCCGCCCCTTCACGATGCCGACATCGCATTTCACCACGCCCCAATGGTCGAGGACCACGGCGTTGGTGATGACGGTGTCCACCGCGCCATCGGCATTCGTCACCTGCGACTGCCCCATCCCGTCGCGGATGACCTTGCCGCCGCCGAACTTCACCTCCTCGCCATAGGTGGTGTGGTCGCGCTCCACCTCGATGACGAGGGAGGTGTCGGCGAGGCGGATTTTATCGCCGGTGGTGGGGCCGAACATGTCGGCATAGGCCGAGCGGGCGAGGGAGGCGGGGCGGGGTGTGTTGGACATCAGGCGGCCTCTCGTGCCTCTGCGACGGCGCGGTCGAAAAGCGCATCCAGCGCCGCGTTGACGCCGCGACAGCCGGCGACGACCTCTTTCGCCCAATCGATGTAGTTCGCCACGCGCTCCGCGCTCCAATCGTCCGGAGGGCTCGCCACGAGGGAATGCAGGTTGCTGATCTTGTCCGCGATCTTGAGGGCGCGGGCGCCGGGCGACTTGTGCGGCGCCTGCTCGACCTGGAGACGCTTGCGCTCGGCCTTGGGCAACGACTTGTCGTCGGTCACTTCGGCCACGAGTTCGGCGACGCGCCGACCGAACAATTGCTCGATCTCCTCGCCGCTCGTCCCGGTATCCTCCACCGTGTCGTGGAGCCAGCCCGCCGCCACGAGATGCGCGTCGGGCTCCTCGGCGGTCGCGGCCAGGAGCGAGGCCACCTCGGCGAGGTGGTTCACGTAAGGCTCGCGCGCCGCACCCTTCCGGGTCTGCCCCACGTGACGCCGCGCGGCGAACTCGGCGGCACGGGTGACGAGGAGGATGCCGTCGCGCAGACGGGACGTCTCGTCGCTCATAGCGTACCCATCACGTCGCCGCGGAACCCGTAGACCGTCCGCGCGCCGAGCAGCGGCACCAAGGAGACCTCCCGCGTGGCGCCCGGCTCGAACCGCACCGCCGTGCCCGGCGCGATGTCGAGGCGCTGGCCCCTCGCCTTCTCGCGCTCGAAGGTCAGGCCCGGATTCACCTCGTAGAAATGGTAGTGCGAGCCGACCTGGATCGGCCGGTCGCCGACATTGGACACGGTGAGCAGGGTGCGCGGGGCGCCGTCGTTGAAGACGATCTCACCCGGAAGCGTCGTCACCGTGCCGGGCACGTCCGATGAGGGCGCGCCGCGGATCGGGTGGTGGACGGTGACGAGCTTGGTGCCGTCCGGGAACGTCGCCTCCACCTGGATGTCGTGGATCATCTCGGCGATGCCCTCCATCACCTGGTCGGTGGTGAGGACATGGGCGCCCGCCTGCATCAGTTCGGAGACCGAGCGGCCGTCCCGCGCGCCCTCCACCACCGCATCGGTGATGAGCGCGATCGCTTCGGGATAGTTCAGCTTGACGCCGCGGGCGAGCCGGTTGCGGGCGACCTGGGCGGCCATGGCGACGAGGAGCTTGTCCTTTTCGCGCGGGGTCAGGAGCACGGGAAACCTCGGGTGTTGGTCGCGGGGTGCGGTGACGCGCAGGCAAGGACCATGCGCAGGCCGTTCCTAGGGAGCCGGGACCACCGTCGTCGTCAAGCGCAGGTTGAGGGCTTTCAGGACGCGCATGGTCGTATCGAGGCTCGGATTGCCCTCGTCGGACAGGGCTCGGTACAGGCTCTCGCGGGAGAGACCCGTCTCTCTGGCGATCTGGGTCATGCCATGAGCGCGCGCGGCGACGCCGAGCGCATGTCGCAGGAGAGCGGCGTCTCCCTCCTCGAACGCAGCGGCCAGATACTCGGCCACCGCTTCATCGGTGTCGAGATAATCGGCGGAATCATAGGGCTGGGTCGTGGTCATCGCTCATTCCTTGCGGAGTTCTCGCTTTAGGAGTCTCACCTCACACGGTCCGCGCGATCGCCTTGGCCCGAGCGATGTCGCGATCCTGGCTTCCTTTGTCACCGCCGCACAGGAGAATGACGAGAGCCTCGCCCCGACGAACGAAATAGATCCGGTAGCCGGGCCCATAATCAATTCTCAGTTCGCTCACGCCCTCTCCGACGGGCTTTACATCGCCAGGATTGCCATGGGCGAGACGGTCGAGGCGCAGCGCGATCCGTGCCGTTGCGCGGGTGTCGCGAAGGCCCCTGAGCCAGCCGTCGAACACGTCGGTGCGGCGCATGTCCATGATTCAGGAATGTAGCTTATGGACTACGTTTTTACAATCGATGGAGCAGGCGCGATCTGGATCGAGGGGACAGGTCGTGGCAGGACTGTGCGTCGAACGTCCATATGTCCATCCGAACGGCAGGCCCCGTGACCTATCCCCGCGACCTCGTCGGCTACGGCCGCAACCCGCCCCATCCGCGCTGGCCGAGCGGCGCGCGGATCGCGGTGCAGATCGTGCTCAACTACGAGGAGGGCGGCGAGAACTGCATCCTGCATGGCGATGCTGCCTCGGAGGCGTTCCTGTCGGAGATCGTCGGCGCCCAGGCGTGGCCGGGCCAGCGGCACATGAACATGGAATCGATGTTCGAATACGGCTCGCGTGCGGGCTTCTGGCGGATCTGGCGGCTGCTCCAGGCGCGGAACATTCCCGTCACCGTGTTCAGCGTCGCCACGGCGCTGGCCCGTCACCCCGACATCGCCGCGGCCATGAAGGAGGCCGATTGGGAGATCGCCTGCCACGGCCTGAAATGGATCGACTACCGCGACTTCACCCGCGAGGAGGAGAAGGCGCATATGGACGAGGCGATCCGCATCCACACGGAGATCACCGGCGAGCGGCCGCTGGGCTGGTACACGGGCCGCTCCTCGGTCCACACCGTCGATCTCGGGGTGGAGGCCGGCTTCACCTGGCTCGCCGATTCCTACGCCGACGACCTGCCCTACTGGATCGAGGAACCGAGCGGGCGGGGCCTCGTGGTGCCCTACACGCTCGACGCCAACGACATGCGCTGCGTCGCGCTGCAGGGGTTCAACACCGGCGACCACTTCTTCACCTACCTGCGCGACACGTTCGATGCGCTCTACGCGGAGGGCGAGACCGCGCCCAAGATGATGTCGGTGGGGCTGCATTGCCGTCTCGTCGGACGGCCGGGCCGGATCGGGGCGCTGGCCCGCTTCCTCGACCATATCGCCGCCCATGAGGACGTCTGGGTGGCACGACGGATCGACATCGCCCGGCACTGGATCGACCATCACCCGGCGGGGGCATGACCATGTGCGACTGGAAGAGATTCTTTCTTTTCGCCCATGCATTGGCACTGATCACAGTGCTCGCTCAACCTGCAGCCGCGAAGAAGACGAAAGCAGCCTTGGACTTGGGAGGCTGCTGGACGAAAGATATGAAGCCTCGGAATCTGGATGGCGGTGAAAGTCCAGGCAGCAAAACACTGTGCTTCGGGAAAAACGGTCGACTTGGGACAAGCATCTTTTCTCATGCCCACAAGGAATCATTTCAGAGTGAAGGCCAGTATCGCGGCTCGCAGACCGAAATCGAGCTTCTGGGTTTTCCCGGTGACGGGTGGGTCGGCAGCAAACCACTCGAAAGGTGTACCTATTCCTTCGGCACAGGCGCCGAGACGATGACCCTGAGCGACTGCAGCCTCGTGGGCGAGTGGACACGGACGTGTCGGGCGGTTTCAGCCGACCTGTCCTGCACTCCTTGAGTGTGACGATACCGGACGAACAAGCGCTTTCGAGATCGACATGCATCGTGACGGTATCGCCTCGGTCGGGGCACCAGGAGACGACCAGGTGCCGGTGATCGCAGACAAGCCCCCCGCCCGCCGTCGCCGCAAGGACGGCGAGGCGCGGCGCGAGGCGATCCTCGATGCGGGGCTCGAGATCTTTTCGGGGCTCGGCCTGCACGGAGCGAGCCTGGACCGGCTCGCCGAGCGGGCCGGGCTGTCGAAGGCGAACCTGCTCTATTACTTCCCCTCGAAGGAGGACCTGTATCTGGCGGTGCTCCGACGCGGCCTCGACGTCTGGCTCGACCCGCTGCAGGAACTCGACGCCGACAGCGATCCGGCCGAGGCGATCCGGGCCTATATCCGCGCCAAGCTCACCCTGTCGCGGGACGCGCCGCAGGCCTCGCGGCTGTTCTGCCTGGAGATCGTCCAGGGCGCGCCGCTCCTGCGGGCCGAACTCGAAGGCCCCTTGCGCGGGCTGGTGGAGAGCAAGGCGGCGATCCTGCGTGGCTGGATCGACCAGGGCCGCATCGGTGCCCACGACCCCCACCACCTGATCTTCTCGATCTGGGCGATCACCCAGCACTACGCCGATTTCGCGGTCCAGGTGGATGCGGTCACGGGCCGGAGCCTCGACGAATCCGACTTCTTCGAGAGCACCGTGGCGAGTACGCAGGCCCTGATCCTCACCGGGCTCGGCCTGCGATAGGCACTGGGAAACGAGCCCCGCCGGCGGAATCCCGCTCCATCGGCGAGGCTCGCGAAATGGCCTACTTCTTCGAGGCGAGATACGCGATCACGTCGTCGATCTTCTTGTCGTCGGGATAGCCGGCGAACACCATCTTCGTCCCCGGCACCTTGGCCTTCGGGTTCTTCAGCCATTCGTGCAGGTTCGCCTCGTCCCAGGTGATGCCCGACGCCTTGAGCGGGGCCGAGTAGGAATACCCGTCGAGGGAGGCCGCCTTGCGCCCGACGACCCCGGTCAGATCCGGGCCGACACCGTTCTTGCCGAAGGCATGGCAGGCCTTGCAGGGCGCGAACGCCTTCTCGCCGGCGGCCGCATCGCCTTCGGCATGGGCCGCCATCGGAAGCAGCATCGCGACGAGAGCACCGAGCATCGGGTACCGCATGGGGTTTCCTCTCCGTGGTTGTTTTGAATACCTCCAGAAAACTGACCGCGCCCTCCGCGAAGGCAATGTCCGCGAGTGAGACCTCACGAGAACGTGTCACGGCGGGGGGATGAACCGGGCCGCCGACGCGAACCTGCTCGAGCCCGCCCGCCGTTTCAGCAGAAACCGCCTTCCCGCAGAGCAGATCGAAGAGAGTTTGAGCAAACGGCCGAAAAGGTCGATTTCGAGTTTGACCATATGGTCCAAACAGCTACCGTTCATCATCGAACGGGACGAACAGGGCACTCTTCCGTTCGCAACCTTGACCGGGATTGGATCCCATCGTCCAATCTCCGCCAGAATAGCGAGGCGGCCATGAATGTCGGCGTCTTCATCCCCATCGGCAACAATGGCTGGCTCCTTTCGGAGAACGCGCCGCAATACAGACCGAGCTTCGAGCTCAACAAGCAGGTGGTGCTGAAGGCCGAGGGCTACGGGTTCGATTTCGCCCTGTCGATGATCAAGCTGCGGGGCTTCGGCGGCAAGACCGAGTTCTGGGACCACAACCTCGAATCCTTCACGCTGATGGCGGGCCTCGCCGCCGTGACGAGCCGGATCAAGCTCTTCGCCACCGCGGCCACCCTGTGCATGCCCCCCGCCATCACCGCGCGGATGGCCTCCACCATCGATTCCATTTCCGGCGGCCGCTTCGGCCTCAACCTCGTCACCGGATGGCAGCGGCCGGAATACTCGCAGATGGGCCTGTGGCCCGGCGACGAGTACTTTTCGCGGCGCTACGAATACCTCTCCGAATACGCCCAGGTGCTGCGCGATTTGTGGGAGACGGGGTCCTGCGACCTCAAGGGCGAATTCTTCCAGATGGACGATTGCCGGCTCTCGCCCCGGCCTCAGGCGGAGATGAAGATCATCTGCGCCGGCCAATCGGCCGCCGGCATGGCGTTCACGGCGAAATATGCCGACTACAATTTCTGCTTCGGCAAGGGCGTGAACACGCCCAAAGCCTTCGCCCCCACGGTGGAGCGGCTGGAACTCGCCAAGGCCGAGACGGGCCGGGACGTGTCGTCCTACGTGCTGTTCATGATCATCGCCGCCGAGACCGACGAGGAGGCCCGCGCCACATGGGAGCATTACAAGGCGGGAGCGGATCAGGAAGCCATCGCCTGGCTCGGGGTCCAGGGGGCGGCCGACACCAAATCCGGCTCGGACACCAACGTGCGCCAGATGGCCGACCCGACCTCGGCGGTGAACATCAACATGGGCACCCTCGTCGGCTCCTACGCGGAGGTGGCGCGGATGCTCGACGAGGTCGCCACCGTGCCCGGCACCGAGGGCGTTCTGCTGGTGTTCGACGATTTCCTCAAAGGCCTCGACGCCTACGGCACCCGCATCCAGCCGCTGATGCGCTCGCGGGCGCATGTCACCGCCGATGCGGTGCCGATGGCGAAGGTGGCGTGATGGTCGCCGGCTATCACGATCCGTCCGGGCGCCATGGCGGCATCACCCTCCCCGCGCGGCCGGAACCCATCGCCTTCGATGCCGAGGCCACGGCTCTCATCGTCGTCGACATGCAGAACGCCTACGCGACGAAGGGCGGCTACCTCGATCTCGCCGGGTTCGACGTCTCGGCGACCGGGCCGGTCATCGAGAAGATCGCGACGGCCGTCGCCGCCGCGCGAAAACGCGGAATCAGGATCGTCTGGTTCCAGAACGGCTGGGACCCGGATTATGTGGAAGCCGGAGGGCCGGGCTCACCGAACTGGCACAAGTCGAACGCCCTCAAGACCATGCGCAGCCGCCCCGACATGAACGAGCGGCTGCTGGCCAAGGGCACCTGGGACTACGCCCTGGTGGATGCGCTGGCGCCTGAACCCGGCGACATCGTGCTGCCGAAACCGCGCTACAGCGGCTTCTACAACACCCAGCTCGACAGCCTGCTGCGCTCGGCCGGCATCCGCACCCTGGTCTTCACCGGCATCGCCACCAACGTCTGCGTGGAATCGACCCTGCGCGACGGGTTCTTCCTCGAATATTTCGGCGTCGTCCTCGCCGACGCGACGCATCAGGCGGGGCCGGACAGCCTCCAGGCGGGCGCGCTCGCCAATATCGAGACCTTCTTCGGCTGGGTCTCGGACGTGGCGAGTTTCAAAGCGGCGCTGTCTGAGCGGGACGCCGTGGTGGCGGAGTGACATCCTCCCTCCCGCCAGTGACCTCATCCTGAGGTGCCCGCGTCAGCGGGCCTCGAAGGAGGCCTCCAGGCCCCTGGGAGCGAGCTGAAAGCCTCCTTCGAGGCCTCCGCTACGCTGCGGCACCTCAGGATGAGGTCACGGGCGGGCAAGACGACACAGGCAACACAGGCGACGAAGTCGGCCATTTCGACGATCGAACGGGAGTACTGCGAACCATGCCCAAGACCGTGATCATTCCCCCCGGCACCGGCAAGCCGCTCGCCCCCTACGTGCCGGGCACCCTCGCCGACGGCGTGCTCTACGTCTCCGGCACCCTGCCGCTGGATGCCGACGCCAACGTCGTCCATGTGGGCGATGCCGGCGCCCAGACCCGCCACGTGCTGGAGACGATCAAGGGCGTCGTCACGGCGGCCGGCGGCACCATGGACGACGTCACCTTCAACCACATCTTCCTGAAGGACTGGGCCGATTACGCCGCGATCAACGCGGTCTATGCCAGCTACTTCCCCGGCGAGAAGCCGGCGCGCTACTGCATCCAGTGCGGCCTGGTGAAGCCCGACGCCCTGGTGGAGATCGCCACCATCGCGCATGTGGGCAAGCCGTGAGCGCAGCCATCCACCACGAGATCCACGGGGCCGGAGCGCGCACCATCCTGCTCTCGCCGGGTCTCGGCGGCTCCTGCGGCTATTTCGCGCCGCAGATTCCGGCTCTGGCCGAGCGCTTCCGGGTGGTCGGCTACGACCATCGCGGCACCGGGCGCTCGCCCGATACCCTGGAGGAGGGCCACGACATCGCGGCGATGGCCCGCGACGCGCTCCGGGTGCTGGACGATCTCGGCATCGCCAGCGCCGACATCGTCGGCCATGCGCTGGGCGGCCTGATCGGCCTCGAACTCGCGCGCACCCATCCCGACCGGGTCGGGCGCCTCGTGGTCGTCAACGGCTGGGACCGGGCCGATCCGGCGACGAAGCGCTGCTTTGCCGCCCGCAAGGCGCTGCTGACCCATGCCGGACCGGACGCCTATGTGGCCGCGCAGGCCATCTTCCTCTACCCGGCGCCCTGGCTGTCCCTCAACGCCGGGCGGGTGGCGGCGGACGAGGCCCATGCCCTGGCGCATTTCCCCGGGCCTGAGAACACGTTTCGGCGGATCGCGGCACTCGAGGCCTTCGATCTCAGCGATCGTCTCGCCGACATCCCGCACGAAACCCTGGTGATGGCGGCGGAAGACGACGTGCTGGTGCCCTATCTGTGCTCGGAACGGCTCGCGGCGGCCCTGCCCGACGCCAGGCTGGATCTGGCCAAGGGCGGCGGCCACGCCCATAGCGTGACGCAGGCGGAGGCGTTCAACCGCGCCCTCCTCGCCTTTCTCGACCGACCCTGAGCAGGTTCGCATTGGCAAGCCAACGCGTCACCTCGCTCAAGCCTTTGAAGTGTCGCAGGTTTTGAGGCGCAAAACCGGTGACCACTTTCGCTGAACCCGCTGAGAGGAAAGCCCCCGGCCATGAGCGAGACGACGATGCCCACGGTCGAAGCCGGCGCCTTCCGCGAGGCGATGTCGCATCTGGCCAGCTCGGTCCATCTCGTCACCAGCGATGGACCCGGAGGACGGGCGGGCTTCACCGCCTCCTCCGTCTGCAGCGTCAGCGACGCGCCGCCGACCCTCCTGGTCTGCATCAACCGCACCTCCTCGGCCTACGCGGCGGTGAGCGCCAACGAGTTCCTGTGCGTGAACACCCTGTCGGGCGAGCAGGCCGGCATCGCGGGTGCGTTCGGCGGTCGCACCCCCATGGACGAGCGCTTCGCCGCGGCGGCGTGGGGCGAACTCGCCACCGGGGCGCCGGTGCTGGAGGGGGCGCTCGCCGCCTTCGATTGCCGCATCGTCGCGCGCCACGCCGTCGGCAGCCACGACGTGCTGTTCTGCGAGGTGGTGGATCTCTCGGAGCCCGGCGGCGGACAGGGCCTCGTCTATGCCGGCCGACGCTACCACACCTTGCCCGTGTCATCGCCGGCGTCACCCGCGCCCGCCCGCAAGACGGACGGCCTGCTGGGGGCGCTCTGACGCCGCGCATCCGAACCATGCGGCCCATCAGGCCGTCGAAGCGCGCAAGCTCGATGGGCGGGAGGATGTTGATTTATCCACCGGGGCTGCTTACCGCATAGCCATTGAACGACGTCGGACTTGTCATGCGCCACGGCATCGGGCCGGAGAACCGGGTTCGACCGGGCGTGCCAAGCTCTCTATTTGCATCGGGCATTCGAAATACACAGTTCGCCCTACGCTGCGGGGCGAGACCATAGACTCGGTTGTGTCGTTCCAACGATCTTCACCAATGGTGCCGTAGGGTCGAGCGTGCGATTTCGTGGGGGACCTGCTTGGCTCGGCACCATACCTTCCTCGAACGCCTGTTCGATCTGAAACCCTATGCGTCGGCCTTCAGCACTGCCCTGCTGGGCTGGCATCCCGCCCTGCGGCGGAGCACAGGTTACTTCCCGGATTTCGCCTGGCCGGCCGACCGCGCGCGGGTGATCAGCGACGAGACCCGGACACATCGCCTCTGCGCGCCCAGCTACGACGCGGCGCGGGCCATCGTCATCCGCCACAACGCCGATGTGATGAACGGGCTGGAGACGGCCTGCACGGGGGACACCACCCGCACGATGATCGCCGGGATCGGCGGCGTCCTGATTCCCGGCCACACCGTGATCCCCGCCGATTACGACACGGGCCGCCAGATCTCCCTCGGCCAGCGGGGCCAGGCGCGCTGGGCCTTCTGCCACCCCGCACCGATCGGCCTGCGCAAGATCGTCCTGACGGAGCGCTGCCTCGCGATCCCGCCCGTCTTCCATTTCGGCCATCTCCTCACCGACGTGCTGATGCCGATCTGCGAGGCCGTGCGCGTCGGTGCCATCGACAAGCGGGAGGAGACGGTGTTCGTCACGGCCTCGCACCCGCCCCTCGTGACCGCCTTTCTCCATGGGCTGAAGGCGCTCGGCTACCCGATCCGGCAACTCGTGCTCAAGGCGACGGACCATGTGGTCACGGAGCGCTATGTCTATGCCCGGAGCCATTGCCCCAATATCGAACGGATCTTCGGCGTACCCCAGGCACTGGATACGGCACGGGCCATCTTCCGTGCGGCCTATCGGGGGCATCCGGTCACGCCGCCGGCTTCGAAGCTCTATCTCCGGCGCCGCAACCAGCGCCTGCGCGTCGTGGAGGGCGAGGACGCGCTGGTCGAGCGGCTGGAACGCGCGGGCTTCCGCATCTTCGAGCCGGGATGGGGCAACCATGCCGAGCAGATGGCGGCGATAGCGGGTGCCGACGTCGTGGCCGCCGTGCACGGCGCCGCCCTGGCCAACACGATCTTCTGCAAGCCCGGCGCCACCGTCGTCGAGCTGATGGCCTCGACCTCCCGCAAGAGCACCGTGCTTCACTGGGCGAGTGAGGGCGGGGCCGACTACGTGCCGATCCTGGGCGGCCCGGAGGGCGCCCGGCAATCCTTCGCGATCGATCCCGCGGCCACGGCGGAGGCCATCCTCCGTGCTGTGGAACCCGCATCGAGACTCCATGCCGGGGCCTGACGCATGACGACGATCCCGGATACCTCGGCACGCGGCCTCATGGTGCGGAACGTCCTGTGCGTGGCCGGCTACCTCCTGCTGCTGGTCTCCGCCTATTTCATCGCCAAGAACCTCTCGGCCAAGCTGATGATCGCGGGGCTCGTCACCATCGCCGTGAGCGATCCGACCCTCCTGCGCGAACGCCTGCCGCGCCCCCTGGAATGGGGGCTCGCCGCGCTCGCGGGCTTCGCCGCCTGGACGGTGCTCGGCCTGCTCGTCAATGGCATTCCCCTGGGGCCGGCGAGCGATGCGGTGGCGAATTTCGCGCTCCTGGCCGTCGCCCTCCTGGCGGGACGGCGCCTGCTCGCCTGTTGCGGCCTCCGCTTCATCCTGGGCGCGCTCTTTGCCGTGGCCAGCCTCAGCGCCCTCCTGACGCTCGTTCTGCATTTCGGCGCGGGTCTCTCCTTGGCGGACAGGCTGGTGCCGCTGGGCCGGCCGTCCAACTCCATCCCGGGAGCCGGCGGCCTCTGCATCGCCCTGATCGGCATCGTCGCCCTCCTCGGCGACCGGTCACGCCCGGCCGCGCCCGCGACGATCGCCCTCGTCGCCCTGGCCGCGCTGCCGGTTCTCGTGGCCGTGGCCATGACCCAGAGCCGCGGTCCCATCCTCGCGACGGTCGTCGCCCTGGCGGCGACGCGGCTGCCGTGGCGTCCGGGTGGTTGGCGTCTCACCGGCTGGCGGCTCTTCGCGGTGGCCCTCCTGGCCTGGAGCCTCACCACGGCGCTGATCGTGATCGAGCCCTGGCTGAGAGCGATGCTCTGCGTCGACCAGTCGAATTTCTGCCGTCCCTCCAGCCGCCAGCAGATCTGGACCTGGGTGTTCGAGCATATCTCGCAGAGGCCCCTGCTCGGTTTCACGCCCGTCTTCCGCTTTGCCGATTCGCTCTTCAACCACGCCCATAACGGCCTCTTCGGCACGGCGATGTATTTCGGCGTCCCGGCCTTGGTGGCCGCCCTGGCGATGACCTTCGTCTATTGCCGTCGCCTCGCGACCGTCGACGGAGGGCTCTCGACGTTCTGCGCCGCCGCGCTGATCTTCAGCTTCGGCTACATGGGATCGGACCTTCCCAACCCGTTCTCGTTCGTGAACATGCATTTCTTCTTCCTCTGGCTGCCCATCGCCTTCGCCTTGGCGGGGCGGTCGGAGGAGGCCGCGACCGGGTCGGATTAGGACATCGTCCCGAAGCGTCGCACCGCCGCTCCATGGGGTGCGGCTGCCACGCTCCTTGCATCACGCGATCCGCATCACACGCCCACACCGGTCCGGAGACGACGCGATCATGGCAGCCGAACCCTATTTCCCCGTCTGGCGCGCCAGGGATGCGACGTCGGAGGCCACGGACGTCATGCCCGACGAGCGGCTGCCCGCGGGCCAGACCCTGCTCCTCGGCTTCCAGCACGTGGTGGCGATGTTCGGCGCCACCGCGCTGATGCCGATCCTGATGGGGTTCGACCCCAACCTGGCGATCTTCTTCTCCGGCATCGGTACGCTGATCTTCTTCCTCGCCACGGGCGGCCGGGTGCCGAGCTATCTCGGCTCGTCGGCGGCCTTCGTCGGGGTGGTGATCGCGGCCACGGGCTATGCCGGGGCGGGGCCGAACCCCAACATCGCCGTGGCGCTCGGCGGCATCGTCGCGGCGGGCCTGCTCTACGGCCTCGTGGGCGCCGTCATCGGGCTCGTCGGCTATGCCTGGGTGGAGCGGGTGATGCCCCCGGTGGTGACCGGCGCGGTGGTGGCCGCCATCGGCCTCAACCTCGCGCCGATCGCGACGCGGATCATCTCGGCCTCCGCCTTCGACACCTGGTTCGGCCTTCTGACGGTGGTCATCGTCAGCGTCATCACCATCTACGCGCCCGGCCTCGCCCGGCGCCTGCCGATCCTGATCGGGGCGGCCCTCGCCTACCTGCTCTATCTCCTCCTCGCCAACGGGTTCGGTCTCGCCAAGCCCATCGACTTCTCCGCCGTCATGGCCGCCCCCTGGATCGGCGTTCCGGGCTTCGTGGCACCGGTCTTCGACCCCAAGGCGATCGCCCTCATCGCCCCGGTCTTCGTGGTGCTGATCGCCGAGAATCTCGGCCATATCAAAGCCATCGGCGCGATGACGAGCCGCAACCTCGACCCCTACATCGCCCGCGCCTTCCTCGGCGACGGCCTCGCCACCATGCTGTCGGGCGGGCTCGGCGGCACGGGGGTGACGACCTATGCGGAGAATATGGGCGTCATGGCCATGACCCGGATCTACTCGACCCTGGTCTTCGTGGTGGCCGGCTTCACCGCGATCCTGTTCGGCCTCTGCCCGAAATTCGGGGCGCTGATCCTGACCCTGCCGGTGCCGGTGATCGGCGGTCTCTCGGTGGTGGTGTTCGGGCTGATCGCCGCCACCGCCGGGCGGATCTGGGTGGAGAACCGGGTGGACTTCGCCAATGCCCGCAACCTCCTCACCGTGGGCGTCGCCGTGGTGCTGGGCGCGGGCGACCTCACCCTGAAATTCGGGTCCTTCGCCTTCGGCGGCATCGGCACCGCCACATTCGGCGCCATCCTGATCTATCACCTCCTCGGCATGACGAGGATCGGACGCGCGCGGGTGTGACGACGGCGCGGCCTATTCGGCAGCGAACAGCCCCGGCATCTCCGGCACGGCGCTTCCCGGCAGTGTCGCCTTGGGGTCGCCCGGCCCGGTCTCGCAGCCGAGGACGGGCAGGGCGATGACGCGCAGCCCACGAAAATCGGTGCGGCAGACGATGGTGCCCCGCGTCTCCACATAGGCGAGGAGCCGCCGGGCGCGCCCCGGCGAGCGGCTGCCGATGGCCCGCGCCAAGGCCTCGTCGCCGGGGCAGGGCTCTCCGGCCAGGGCCGCGCGGGCGAGGAGCAGGAACAGGCCCTGGACCTCGTCGGGCAGGTTGGCGGCGGCGGCCTGCGCCTCGTCCCAGCGCCCGTCCCCGTCGGCCGGGGAGGCCTCACCGTCGAACCCGGCCCGCGCCACGCCGAGGCGGCGGCGGAAGGCAGCGAGGGTGAGGGATTCGCCGTCGAGCCCGCGCATGCGGCAGCGCACGAGGAAGTCCTGGTAGATCACGGCCACGGGCTGGCGCCCGGCATCGGGGTCGGCGGCGATGCCGCGCAGCACCTCGTCGAGGCCGGCGCGCAGCTCCTCTTCGCTCAAGGGCTCGGGCGCATCGACGGGCTCGGGCCGGTAGGCGCTGAGTTCGCGCAGGAGGTCGGCGGGGCTCGCACGGGGCGTCGGCGGAGTGCGCGGTGCCGGAGCCCAGGAGGCCGGGCCATCCTCGGCCGAGCGGGTGAGAATGAGGGCGCGCAGATCCGCGTCGGCGGGAGCGGGAAGCGGCACGAGCTTGGGCGAGCCCGAGCGCGCCGAGGTGGAGACCGGACCGATGCGCAGGGCCAGCGGCCGGCGGCTCAACGCGGGGCCGAGGGCCACGAACTCGCCGCGAGACAGATCGCGGAACCGCTCGGCGCCGCGGCGGTCGAGGCCTAGCAGGTCGGCGGCGCGGGCCATGTCGATGTCGAGGAAGGTGCGGCCCATCAGGAAGTTGGTGGCCTCGGCCGCCACGTTCTTGGCGAGCTTGGCGAGGCGCTGCGTGGCGATGATGCCGGCGAGCCCGCGCTTGCGGCCACGGCACATCAGGTTGGTCATGGCCCCGAGAGAGGCCTTGCGCGCCTCGTCGGAGACGTCGCCGGCGGCAGCGGGCGCGAAGATCTGCGCCTCGTCGACGACGACGAGGACGGGGTGCCAATGGCTGCGCTCGGCCTCGAACAGGCCGCCGAGGAAGGCGGCGGCGGCGCGCATCTGCGCCTCCATGTCGAGGCTCTCCAGGGTGAGGACCACGGAGACCCGATGGGCGCGCACCCGCGCCGCGATGGCCTGGAGATCGCCCTCCCCATGGGCGCCGTCCACGACCACGTGGCCGTAGGCCTCGGCCAGGGTGACGAAATCGCCCTCGGGATCGATGATCACCTGCTGGACCGAGCCCGCGCTCTGCTCGAGCAGGCGGCGCAGGAGATGCGACTTGCCGGAGCCGGAATTGCCCTGGACCAGGAGTCGGGTGGCCAAGAGTTCCTCGAGATCGAGCCGGGCGGGCTCTTCGCCCGGACCCATGCTCAGACCCATCTCGATCCCCACCGTCATTCCCGCTCCGCTGTCCCGTATCGCGCCCGCGACGAGACCGATCCTAGCACGGATGAGCCCAGCGTGCGGAGCACGAGGGCGGCGCATCCACAGGCACGAGCCTCGCCGATTAGACATAATGACCTAGGCTATTTGACCTAGGTTTTTAAGCAAAGGGCGAACATCCTAGACGCTCCATGCTCAAGGCTTTGCGGACGCGCACACGGCCGCTCCATCGACCATGGGCGCTGCATTTTCCTGCAGGCCGCCCTTGCCGCCCTGCCCCGCGCGTCTAGATTTCGGTCTCATGAACCCAGTTCTCATCGTTGCCCTGGTCTGCGCCTCGACGGTCCAGGCCCCCGACTGCTCCCGCGAGACCGCCCTCGACGTGATCACGGGGCCTGCTCACACGCTTCAGGAATGCATGATGCAGGGGCCGGTCCTGGCGGCCAATGCCGGCCACGGCAACAATCCGGACACCTACGTGAAGACCCGCTGCGAACCGCGGCGCTGAGCAGGCCGGGCGCGAATCCCCCAGGAACGAAGCCCCATGAGTAACGACGTCAGCCCGGACCGGGCAGTGATGATCCGCCTGCGCGCCCGCCTCGCGGTGGTGGAGCGGGCGGCTTGGTTCGGCTTCGCCGAGGCCATGCGCCGGCAGCCGGAGGAAACGGAAGCCTATATCGCGGCCGAGCGCGCCAAATGCGCCGCCGGGTTCGCCGGCCCGGCCTGGGCCCGCGACCTCAGCGATGCGGAGCGGGCCCTACTCGGCGCCGAGGTGGATGCGGGGCTGGCGCAGCTGGTGGAGGATGCCAAGGGCGAGTGATCCTCTCGGGTCCCTTCCCCAAGGCGGGTGAAGCGAGTGAGCCGCCGACGTGGCGCGTATTCGCGTGAGGTTCCGGATCACCCTACGCTTCGCTGCAGGCGTGGAAAAGGTGCGTCATGCGATGCCGGACTCGACGAGAGTCTGACCGATATCTTTCCCCTAACCGCCCCACAGATCGCGCCAGGCGGGGGGCATCGCCAGACCCGGCAGGCTGGTCGCCGCGTGGATTCCGATGGCGACCGCGCGGGCGAGCGTATCGGCCGCCGCCGCGCCGATACGGGCGAGATCGGTGATGGGGTCGGAGAGGGGAACCCGCCCGGTGGAGACCGCGAAGACCACGTCGCCGTCGAGCGGCGTGTGGACGGGGTGGATCGCCCGCGACAGGCCGTCCTGTGCCATCACCGCGAGGCGGCGGCACTGAGCCTTGGTGAGGATCGCGTCGGTGGCGACGAGGGCCAGGGTGGTGCTGGCGCCGGGCGGGACATAGCGGTGCCAGGTGAAGGCGTCCGCCGGCATCGGATCGGGGAAGCCGAGGCCGCCGAACTCCCCCTCACGCTCGAACGGCGCCGCCCAGAAATGCCGCCCCTCCCCCACCGTGACCCGGCCGAAGGCGTTCACCGCCACCAGCGCGCCGACCCGCGCGGGCGTGCCGCTCACCGGGGAGGAAGCCGAGCCGAGGCCGCCCTTGAGATTGGCCGTGCGCGCGCCGTAGCCCGCCCCCACGGTGCCGAGGGGGAAATCCCGTGCCGCCGCGTCGGCGGCCGCGTAGCCGAGGTCGCGATAGGGCGGGAAGCGGCCCCAGTTCTTGTCGCCGCCGTTGAGGAGATCGAACAGGATCGCGCCGGGGACGATGGGGACACGGATATCGGCGACGGGAAACCCCCTCCCCGCCTCGGCGAGCCAGGCCACGACGCCGGCCCCCGCGTCGAGACCGAAGGTGGAGCCACCGGACAGGACCAGGGCGTCGATGCGCTCCACCGTGCGCTCGGGGTCGAGGAGGTCGGTCTCCCGGGTACCCGGCCCCCCGCCGCGCACGTCGACACCCGCCACCACGGCCGGGTCGAACAGGATCGCGGTGGTGCCGCTCGCCACGCGCGCATCCTGGGCGTGGCCCACGGTGATGCCGGCGATGTCGGTGATGCGGTTGCGCATCCAGAGCCTCCGAATCTCGCTCAGAACGATCGCATGCCCGGGCGGTCGGGGCCAGCGGCGGCGGGCTCGGGCGGTTCCTTGGTCCGCCGCGCCGCACGGAAGGAATCGGCGGCATAGAGCGCCAGCGCCAGCCAGATCAGGACGAACAGGACCAGTCGATGCGGCTCCAGGCGTTCGCCGTAAACGAGGACGCTGAGGCCCAGCAGGCAGGAAGGGGCGAGGTATTGCATCAGCCCGAGGGTGGAGAGGGTGAGGCGCTGGGCGGCGGCGGCGAACCAGATCAGCGGCAGGGCGGTGGTGGCGCCGGTGAGGAGCAGGAGGCCGAGGCGGACGGGATCGCCGTTCACCACGGCGGGGGCGGCGAGGACGAGATAGAGGCCGGCGGCGGGCAGGAGCAGGAAAGTCTCTGCGGCAAAGCCCACCATGGCGTCGACGCCCACCACCTTGCGCACCAGCCCGTAGAGCGAAAAACTCGCGGCGAGCGTCAGGGACAGCCAGGGCAGGTGCCCGGCCAGGACCACCGCCAGGATCACGCCGGCGGCGGCGAGCCCCACCGCCACGGCCTGGACCGGCCGCAGCCGCTCGCCGAGAACGAGGGCGCCGAGCGCCACGCTCATCAGCGGATTGATGAAATAGCCCAGACTCGCATCGAGCATGTGCCCGGACTGGACCGCCACGAGGTAGAGTAGCCAGTTGACCGCGATGAGCCCGGCCGAGACGATGAGGAGAAGGTGGCGGCGCCTCAGGGGAAACGGGTTGCGCACCCGCCGGCGCAGGATCGCCAGCAGGCCGACCACGAGCACGCTCGACCAGACGATGCGATGGGCGAGGATGCTGCCGGCCGGCACGGAATCGAGCAGCCGGAAATGCACCGGTACGACGATGCCCCAGCTCAGGTAGGCTCCGAGCGCGTAGATCAGCCCCACGACGTTCCTCCCGTCCCGCTTCGGGGATGGGACGGGGTTTACACCAAGATCCGAAGCGGGGCTCGGGCGCGGGATGGGGGGAAGCGATGCGTCGAGGGGCTGCTTCGCCCTCCCCGTCCAGGGAAGGGGGGAGGCCGATTAGCGGCGCGGCGGGGTGATCGGGTCGCCGCGCAGGAGGGCGTTCAGACGCTCGGTGTCGAACCCGTCCGTGGCCTTCGGCTTGGCCGGCGCGGGCTTGAGCGAGGCCGTCTTCGTCACCGCGGGTTTGGCGGCGGAGGATGGGGAAGGCTTCGATCCGGTGGGCCTGGCTCCCGTCGGGCGGGGTGCGGCGGGACCGGTAGTGGAGACGCTGGCCGTGCCGCCGAGGGGCAAGGACGGCGACGGGATCGAGCCGGTATCCTGCGGTTCGCTGGGAACGGACGCCCGAACCATCTGTGGCGGCGGCGGGGCGGGGAGATGGGCCAGCCGGTCGGCACTGACGAAGCCGATCGCCAGGACGCTCAGGCCGAAGACGCTGCCGACGACGAGGAAGCGCAAAATACGCACGCGATACGCTTTCTACAAATACTCAACACCTTGAATACCGCTTTTAAACCAAGGCCGTTAACGAACCCGAGCATCGCCGTCCGGCCCGACCGTGCCATTTTCTGACCCTTCCTCCCGTCGCGGGCGGGAGGCGGTCACAGGATCTGGCTGAGGAAGGCCTGGGTGCGGACGTGGCGCGGCCTCTCGAAGAACTCGGCCGGCGGCGCCACCTCGATGACCTGGCCCTCGTCCATGAACACCACGCGGTCGGCGACCTCGCGGGCGAAACCCATCTCGTGGGTGACGCAGAGCATGGTCATGCCGCCGCGTGCCAGCTCGGCCATGGTGTCGAGGACCTCCTTGACCATTTCCGGGTCCAGTGCCGAGGTCGGCTCGTCGAACAGCATCACCTTCGGGCTCATGCACAAAGCGCGGGCGATCGCCACCCGCTGCTGCTGCCCGCCCGAGAGCTGGCCGGGAAACATCCCCGCCAGCTGCGGGATGCGGACGCGCTCGAGATAGCCCATCGCCAGTTTCTCGGCCGCCGCCCGGCCCATCCGCTTCACGTGGACGGGGGCGAGGGTGCAATTCTCCAGCACGGTGAGATGGGCGAACAGGTTGAAGTGCTGGAACACCATGCCGACCTCGCGGCGCACGGCGTCCACGCTCGCCTGCGCGCCGGTGAGTTCGATGCCGTCCACATGGATCGTGCCCTGCTGATGCGCCTCGAGGCCGTTGACGCAGCGGATCAGGGTCGATTTGCCCGAGCCCGAGGGGCCGCAGATCACGATCTTCTCGGCCTTCGCCACCGTGAGGTCGACGTCGCGCAGGACGTGATGGGCGCCGAACCACTTGTTGACGCCGGAGAGCGCGACGGCGGGGGAAGTCTGCGGTGCCTTCAAGGATTCACTCGTCATCGTCTCTCTCCCGCCGCGAGGCGGCGCTCGATGAACCCGGCATAGCGCGCCATGCCGAAGCAGACGGCGAAATAGACGAGGGCGGCGAAGATGTAGGCGGTGGCCGGGATGGTGGCGGCCGACCAGCGCGGATCGGCGCGGGAGGCTTCCAGCACGCGAATGAAATCGCTGATGCCGACGATGGAGACCAGGGTCGTGTCCTTGAACAGGCCGATCATCGTGTTGACGATGCCGGGCAGCGCCACCTTCAGCGCCTGGGGCAGGATGACGAGGCGCAGCGCCTGGCTTCGGCCGAGACCGAGCGCCGCCGCCGCTTCGGCCTGCCCCTTCGGCACGGTCTGCAGCCCGCCGCGCACCACCTCGGCCATGTAGGCGGAGGCGAAGAGCGCGATGCCGACCAGCGGCCGCAGCAGGCGGTCCACGGTGATGTCGCCCGGCAGGAACAGCGGCAGCATCACGTTGGCCATGAACAGCACCGTGATCAGCGGCACCCCGCGCCAGAACTCGATGAAGGCGGTGGAGAGCACGCGCACCACCGGCAGGGTCGAGCGCCGCCCCAGCGCCAGCAGGATGCCGAGCGGCAGGGAGACGACGATGCCCACCGTGGCCACCACCACGGTGACGAGGAAGCCGCCCCACAGACCCGTCGCCACCGACGGGAGGCCGAGCGATGGCGCGCCGGACAGGAGCAGGTAGGCCAAGACCGGGAACACCAGGAAGGCGAAGAGCGCGCCGAGATCGCGCCGGGGCGCCCCGAGCCAGAGCATCCATCCGGCGGAGAGGGCCAGCAGCGCGACGGCGAGGTTCGGGCGCCAGCGCTCCGGCGCGGGGTAGGAGCCATAGGCGAGGTAGTTGATCTTGTCGGCGATGAAGGCCCAGCAGGCCCCCACCGGCCGCCCCGCCACCTCCGGCCGGCAGGCATCCCCCGACGCCCCGGTCCAGACCGCATCGATGACGAGGAAGCGGATCGCGATGGGGAGCAGCCAGGCGAGCAATCCCAGGATCAGCAGGGTGGTGAGCCCGTTGGCCGGGCTCGAGAAGAGGTTCCGGCGCAGCCAGCCGAGCGGTCCGCCGACCGTGGCGGGCGGCGGGCGCGAGGCGACGAGATCGGCGCGGACGAATCCCTGCATCCTCAGCGCTCCACCATGGTCACGCGGCGATTGTAGAGGTTCATCAGGAAGGCCGTGGCGAGGCTGAGCGTGAGGTAGACCGCCATGGTGATCGCCACCACCTCCACCGCCTGGTTGGTCTGGTTGAGCACGGTGCCCATGAAGACGTGGACGAGGTCGGGATAGCCGATGAGCACGGCCAGCGACGAGTTCTTGGTGACGTTGAGATACTGGCTGGTGAGCGGCGGCACTATCGCCCGCATCGCCTGCGGAACCACCACGAGACGCAAGCTCTGGCCCCGGCTCAACCCCAGGGCGGAGGCCGCCTCCCCCTGCCCCCGCGCCACGCTGGAAAGGCCCGCCCGCACGATCTCGGCGATGAAGGCGGCGGTATAGGTGGAGAGCCCGAGAACCAGGGCGGCGAATTCCGGCAGGATCGGCAACCCGCCCTCGACGTCGTAGGGACCGCGCGCCGGCCAATCGACCGCGACCGGATGGCCGGCCAGCGCCAATCCGATCCAGGCGAGACCCGGCAGGAGGATCGTGAGGGCGAGGCCCGGCAGCCAGACCCGCACCGGGGGCCGCCCGGTCTCCGCCGCGCGGCGCGCCCGCCGTCGCAGGAGCGACAGGGCGGCGAGGCCGGCGAGGAAGGCCACCGGCACCAGCCAGGCGGCGCCTGAAAAATCCGGGCGCGGCAGGACGAGGCCGCGCTGCGAGACGAAGGCGCGCCCCAGGCTCGCGGGAGCCTCGGCCGAGGGCAGGGCCACTCGCACGGCCACGTACCAGACGAGGAGCTGCAGCAGCAGCGGCACGTTGCGGACCGCCTCCACATAGGCGGAGGCCAGCCCCCGCGCGAGGAGGTTCGGCGACAACCGGGCGATGCCCACCACGAAGCCGATCAGCGTGGCGAGCACGATGCCCAGCGCCGCGGCCAGCAGCGTGTTGCAGAGCCCGACGAAGAACGCATCGAGATAGGTCGAGGTCGCCGCCGCGTAGGGGATCAGCCGCTGGCTGATGTCGAATCCGGCATTGCGCGACAGGAAGCCGAACCCGGCGACGATGCCCTGTTTGGCGAGCTTCTGCGCGGCGTTGCCGGCGGCGAAATAGACGAGGCCGGCGACGGCGAGCGCCAGGAGGATCTGGAGCGCCACGGCGCGCAGGGAGGTCTTTCGGGATTCAGCCATGGAGCCGCTTCCCGTTGAACGAGAAATCCGCGCGCCATCCCCTCTCCCCGCTGGGCGGGGAGAGGGCCGCGGGGACCTCGTCGTCCCTGCGGCAAGCGAAGGCGTCAGCCGCAGCGAGGGTGAGGGGGTGCCCCCGGAAGAGGCTCGTCCGAAGCCCCCCCCTCACCCTCGGCTGCCGCCTCGTTTCGGCCCCGGCGAGGGGGCCGAAACCCTCTCCCCGCTTGCGGGGAGAGGGGGACTGCTTCACCCCCCTCACCGGATCGGAGGCCCGTATTGCAGGCCGCCCTGGTTCCAGAGGGCATTCAGGCCGCGCGGGATCTTCAGCGGTGTCTGCGCACCGACATTGCGCTCGAACGCGTCGCCGTAATTGCCCACATGGCGGACGATCCGGTAGGCCCAGTCGGTGGTGAGGCCGAGGCCCTCGCCGTATTTGCCCTCGAGGCCGAGGATGCGCTTTGCGTCGGGGCTCAGCGCCGATCGGCGCATCTCCTCGACATTGGCCTGCGTGATGCCCGCCTCCTCGGCGTCGATCATGGCGTAATGGGTCCAGGCGACGAGATCGCGCCACTGGTCGTCGCCCTGGCGCACGCCGGGGGCGAACGGCTCCTTCGAGATCGCCTCGTCGAGGATGACGTGCTCGTCCGGATGCGCCGTCTTCAGGCGCTCGCCGTAGAGGGAGGACTTGTCGGTGGAATAGGCATCGCAGCGGCCGGATTCGTAGGCACCCAGCGTCTGCTCGCTATTGGCGAAGGTGACGACCTTGTAGGTCATCCCCCGCGTGCGGAACCAATCGGCGAGGTTGAGCTCGGTGGTGGTGCCCTGCTGCAGGCAGATCGTCGCCCGGTCGAGCTGTTTCACCGACGCGATGTTCAGGGACTTGCGCACCAGGAACCCCTGCCCGTCATAGAAGGTGATGACCGGGAAGTTCATGGCGGCGGTGTCGCGCGACAGGGTCCAGGTGGTGTTGCGCGACAGGACGTCGATCTCGCCCGATTGCAGGGCGGTGAAGCGCGCGGCCGAGGATTGCGGGATGAACCGCACCTTGGCCGGATCGTCGAAGATCGCCGCGGCAAGCGCCCGGCAGAAATCCACGTCGAGCCCGCGCCACTGGCCCTGGCTGTCCGGAATGCTGAACCCCGCGACCCCGCCGCTGACACCGCAGACGAGATGCCCCCGCGCCTTCACCTGGGCGAGGGTGCCTTGGGCGGAACCGTTCTGGGCGAGGGCGGGAGTGAGGCAGAACAGCATGATCCCTCCTACCCAAAACCTCATCCTGAGGTGCTGCGAAGCGGCCTCGAAGGAGGCTTCCAGCCAGCATCGCGCGATCTGGAGGCCTCCTTCGAGGCCGCCGCTGCGCGGCGTCACCTCAGGATGAGGTGAACGGGTCGGATGAGGCGTCGACGATGCCGGGAGACCGTTGATCATGCCCGCGCATTGCAAAGGATCGGCAGGCCCGGTCAAGGGCTTCCGCTTGACGCGATCGCACAGGCCGGGCTCAGGTTGCGGCGCGACCGCCCTCCCCCCATACCGGTTTCCATGTCGAACACCCCTCCCCGCGATCCCGCCCGTTTCGGCCCGGCCACACGCCTCGTCCATGCGGGGCGCGACCCCTCCGCGCAGCATGGCTTCGTCAACACGCCGATCTATCGCGGCTCGACGGTGCTGTTCCCGACCTATGACGACCTGCAGCACCGGCGCGGGCGCTACGATTACGGCACCAGCGGCTCGCCGACGATGGATTCGCTCACCCAGGCCTGGAGCGAGCTCGCCGGGGCGGCGGGCACGGTGCTCACCCCCTCCGGCCTGGCCGCCCTCACGGTCGCCCTGATGAGCGTGGTGAGCGCGGGCGACCATCTCCTCGTCACCGACAGCGCCTACCGCCCCACCCGCATCTTCTGCGACGGCGTGCTGAAGCGCTTCGGCGTGGAGGTGACCTATTACGATCCCCTCGTCGGCGCCGGCATCGGCGAGCTGATGCGCGCGAATACGAAAGCGGTGCTGGTGGAGGCGCCGGGCTCGCAGAGCTTCGAGATGCAGGACGTGCCGGCCATCGCGGAGGTCGCCCATGCGCACGGCGCCGCCGTCATCATGGACAATACCTGGGCGACGCCGCTGTTCTTCCCGCCGCATGAGCGGGGCGTCGACATCGCCGTGGAGGCGGGGACCAAATATCTCAGCGGCGGCTCGGACCTGCTCCTCGGCCTCACCTCGGCCAACGAGCGATACTGGCCCGCGCTCCACCGCACCTTCGAGCATTTCGCCATGTGCGCCGGGCCGGAGGATGCGTTCCTGGCCCTGCGCGGCCTGCGCACCATGAACCTGCGCCTGCGCGAGCACGAGCGCCAGGGCCTCGCCATGGCGCGCTGGCTGCAGGCGCGGCCGGAAGTGCTGCGGGTGCTGCATCCGGCCCTGCCGGAGGATCCCGGCCACGCCATCTGGAAGCGGGACTTCTCCGGGTCGTCCGGCCTGTTCGGAGTGGTCCTCAAACCGGCTCCGGCGAACGCCGTGGCGGCGATGCTCGACGGGCTGGAATTGTTCGGGATGGGCTTTTCCTGGGGCGGCTTCGAGAGCCTCGTCATCCCGTTCGATTGCCGAACCTACCGCACCGCCACGCGCTGGGAGCCGGGCGGACCGGGCTTGCGCTTCCATATCGGCCTCGAGGAGATTTCGGATTTGCAGGCCGATCTCGATGCGGGGTTCGCACGGCTGCGCGCCGCGATGGGATGAGCCCCTCCCTCCTCCTTGTGGGGAGGAGGGTTTTTCACGGCGCCAGCCAGGTCCCCGCCCAGCCGTCGCCGTCCCGCTTCCAGGCGGCGCGCCGGTGTCCCCGCCGGTCGAGGAACAGGAATTCGAGCCGGGTGGCACTCACCTGAACCGCGCAGAAATTCGGCCGGCCGGCGGCGATGGCCGCGTCGGTCTCCGGCAGGGAATAGCCCTCGCCCGAGGCGAGTTCGGTTCCGGGTCCCGGCGCCACGCCGTAGCAGACCCGGCTCATCGTCATCGATCCGTCCCAGGCGGCATCCGCCAGGGCATCGTTGGTATGGAGCGTGGCCGGGCCCGAGACCCGGATCTGGACCTTGCTCGCCGAATCGTAGCCGTGCAGCGCGGCCCGGCCGGAGGCGGCGATCTCGTCGGCCTTGCGGGACCGGCGGTCGCAATGGAAGCGCAGGATCCCGGTCCGCCGCTCGGCCTCGCGCAGGACGATGGTGCGGACCTGCGGGCAGCCGTCGGCATCCACCGTGGCGAGGGCCGGCATGTGGAACGCGTTGCGGCGCAGCCTCGGCCCGTCCTCCAGAAGCCGCCAGAGATGGGCCAGGCTGGCGTCGAGATCGTCGAAGAAATCCGGCAGCGGAATCGTCGGGAGAGTCATACCGAGGACGTCACGGAACGGCATCCGCCCCGGGCTTCCGACGCTTTTCCTTCAGGATCAGCGCGACGTTGCGCAGATAGATGCCCGTCGAGAGAGCCTGCCCGAAGATGATGACCGGCTCGCGCCGCACCAGCCCGTAGACCAGGGTCATCAGCCCGCCCGCGATGGAGAGGAACCAGAACGAGAGCGGCATGACGCTGCGGCCGGCCTTCTCGCTCGCCAACCATTGCAGGATGAAGCGGGCACCGAACACCACCTGGGCCAGGATGCCGAAGACGAGCCAGCCGTCGAACTTGGTGACGAAGATGTCATAGGCGTAGCCGCCCAGGTCTTCCGAAAGCTGCATCAGCATGGGTTCAGGCCTCCCTGTCCGTGACGAGCGCGACCTCCACCGCCTCGGGCGAGGGCCGCTTGCGGCGGATCAGCCACCACACCCCCGCGAGATCGAGGAGGCCGACCCAGAGCCGGTCGAACAGGCCGTAATTGGAGCGCCCGGTGAAACGCGGCCGGTCGATCACGTCGGCATGGACCACGCGGTAGCCCTCGCGGGCGACGAGGGCCGGCATGAAGCGGTGCAGCGCATCGAAATAGGGCAGCGCCCGGTAGACCTCGCGCCGGAACACCTTCATGCCGCAGCCGGTATCGCGGGTGTCGTCCTTGAGGATGCGGCCGCGCACGCCGTTGGCGATGCGCGATTGCAGGCTCTTCAGGCGCCCGTCCTTGCGGCCGACGCGCTGGCCCTGGGCCAGGCCGGTGCTCCGGCCGCCTTCCTCCAGGGCCGCCACCAGAGCGGGGATGAAGGCCGGATCGTTCTGGCCGTCGCCGTCCAGGGTCGCGATGAGGGCGCCCCGCGCCACGGCGACGCCGCTGCGGATCGCGGCCGACTGCCCGCCGCTACGGGCATGGCGGATCACGCGCAGCCAGGGCCGGCTGCGGCGCAGATCCGCGAGGATCGCCCCGGTAGCGTCGGTGGAGCCGTCATCCACATAGATCACCTCGAACGGGGACAGGGCCACGCAGGCGCGCTCGATCTCGGTGACGAGGCTCTCGACATTGCCGGCCTCGTTCTTCACCGGGACGACGATGGACAAGCGGGTGGAGGGGGCTGTGTCGGTTTGGGTCACGGGGTCACCGCATAGGCCGAGAGGTCGATCCGCCGGCCGCTGTTGATGTTGAAGCCGGAGACCCGGCCCACCGGGGCAGCCTTAACGCTTGTTTCCGCCCGCCGGAACTCGTCCAGGAACGGCTCGGTGACGAAGACGAGGCGGCAACCGCCCCCTGCCAGGAACTCCGCCGCCTCGGCACCGGTGTTCATCATGGCGAGATCGGTCCCGATGAGGAAAACGAGGCTCGGCTCGCGGTAGCCGAGGCTGGCGACCTTCGGGGCGGCGCAGGGCAGCCCGTCGCGGAGGGCGGCGAGGCGCGGCGAGACCTTCAGCGCCGCGAGCACCGGCTGGGTCAGCCCGAACACCGCCGGCGAGAGCAGGGCCGAGGCCAGGATGGCGCAGGCCAGCGCCCGTTCGGGCAGGCGGCGGGCGAACAGGACGACAGCGAGGATCGCGGCAGCGCAGGAGGCCAGCAGCAGCGGCAGCCCGGCGACGGGGATCACGTGGTCGAAGGTCCAGGCCACCCCGACGAGGCCGAGGGTCAGGCCGACCGGGATCAGCACCACCAGGGCGGCCACGGCCCTGGCTCCCCGCCGGCCCGGATCGAGGGCGCCGCGCGCCACGGCCAGGAGGGTGAGGATCGCCACGGCCGGCATCAGCGGCAGGACGTAATGCGGCAGCTTGGTCGGCACCGCCTCGAACAGGATCCAGGCGGGCACGATCCAGGCGAGGAGGAACGCGATCGCATCGTCGCGCCGGTTGGCGAAGGCGAAGGGCGCGCTCAGCGCCGCGAAGGCAGCTCCCGGCCAGAAGGTGGCGAAGAACACCGCCAGATAGGTGCCGGGCGGCGCGCCGTGCTTCTCGGCGGCACCGCCGACCTTGCCCAGCATGTCGTGCCCCACCGCCTCGCCGAAGAACGCGCCGCCGCTCTTCCAGGCGATGGCGACGAACCAGGGGGCGACGATGGCGAGCGTCAGCCCGAGGCCGAGGGCGGGACGCAGGTCCATGAGCCAGCGGCCGGACCGCTCCTTCAGCGACAGCGCGAGCGCGGCGAGCCCGACGAAGAGCGGCACCATCGGCCCCTTCACCAGGATGCCGATCGCCATGGCCAGCCAGAACACCAGCAGGGTCGTGAGATCGGGCCGGCCCCGCGTCCGTCCGGGCGTGATCCGGCCGAGCCAGACCCGCGCCAGCGCGCCCATCGCGGCGACCGAGCAGGCCGTGAGGAGGGCGTCCGTCTTGGCGAGGCGCGCCTCCGCCGAGATCATGATGCAGGCCGAGAACAGGGCGGCGGCGACGAGCGCGCCCCGGCGCGGCAGGAAGGCGAGGGCCGCCCAGTAGGTGAACAGGCTCGCCAGCAGCGCGCCGATCAGCGAGGGCACGCGATAGAGCGCGATGGTGGTGCGGGCCTGGTCGAGCCCCAGGGCCTCGGCCCCCTTCACCACGGAGGCCTGCACCCAGTAGATCCCCACCGGCTTCTTGTGGCGCGCCTCGCCCTGGAATCGGATGTCGACGATATCGCCGGTCTCGATCATCTGCTTCGAGGCCTGGGCGAAGCGCGGCTCGTCGCGGTCCATCGGCTGGAGCGAGACGAAGCCCGGCAGGAAACAGACGAGGCAGAGAGCCAGGAGCAGGGCGCAGGCGCGGGCATGGCTCGCCGAGGCCGCCTCGATCAGCCTGTCGAGGAAACCCGCTTCGGCGCCGGGCGGGACGGCATGTCCGGCATCGGCGGTTCTCATGAGACGGGACGCAGTGGGGCGGACATGGGGCGGCTCCGGGCCGACGGGCAGCCCTTGACGATCGGTCGATGCCGCGACGGGCGGCGGTGTCGATGATGCGGCCGGGAAAGTCAAATTCGCCCGCATCGGAGGAGGGCTGCCAGGATCACGCAAAAGCAGCGAAACGACGGCGGTACTCGCCGGGCGTCGTCGCGATCCGGCGCAGGAAGACCCGGCGCAGGGTCTCCTCCGCGCCAAAGCCACAGCGTTCGGCGATGCGCTTCAGCGGCAGGTCGGTCTCCTCCAGCAGCCGGCGGGCGGCCTCGAAACGGATGCCCTCCATCGCCTCGGCCGGGCTGCGGCCCGTCGCGGCGCGGTAATGCCGGGCAAAGCTGCGCGGGCTCATCCCGGCCCGGTCGGCCAAAGCGGGGATCGTCAGATCGGCGGCGAGGTTCTCGCCGATCCAGGCATGGAGGCGGCCGAACCGGTCGTCGCCGCCCTGGAGCGAAAGGGCGGCGCTGAACTGGGCCTGCCCGCCGGGGCGCTTGAGGAACACGACGAGGTGCCGCGCCACGGCCAGGGACGTCTCCCGCCCGAGATCGGCCTCCACCAGGGCGAGCGCGAGATCGATGCCGGCAGTGACCCCGGCCGAGGTCCAAAGCGCGCCGTCGCGGATGAAGATCGGGTCGGCCTCGACCCTCGCCGCCGGATAGAGGGCCCGGAGGGCGTCGCAGCGGGTCCAGTGGGTCACCACCCGGCGGCCGTCGAGGAGGCCCGCCGCCCCGAGGAGGAAGGCGCCGGTGCAGACCGAGGCGACGCGGTGCGACCGGGCGGCCCGCGCGCGCAGCCAGCTCCGAAGGTCGGCATTGTCGAGCTGGGCCTGAACCCCTCGCCCGCCGGCGACGATCAGCGTGTCGATGGAGCCGGTATCCGGGACCAGCCCCTCGGCCGTCAGCGCGAGGCCCGACGAGGTGGCGACGGAGCCGGCGCGCTCGGCGACGACGCTGACGCGATAAGGGGATGGCCGGCCGGCATCGACGAAAAGGTCGTTGGCGGTGGCAAAGACCTGGAGCGGACCGGCCACATCGAGGAGTTGCACCCCGGGATAGGCCAGGATCGCCACGGTGATGATCGCCCCGGCGAGGGGCGGCTCCCGAAGCGGATGGTTTGGCAGGATAGGAGGGTTTTTGGTCATGTCGGCCGGCAACCTGCGCCGGTATCGTCGGACCTGTCCAGTCGCGGACTTTCCGTTGCCGCCCCCCCTCCCGGAGACCCTTGCCATGTCCCAGACCGAGATCCGCTTCGAGATCGGCCTCCTGACCTTCGAGGGCGTGCAGCAGCTCGACCTCACCGCGCCCTACGAGGTCTTCGCCTCGCTGCCGGGGGCGCGCGTCCATCTCGTCGGCCTCGACCGCGCCACCATCGTCAGCGCCACCGGATTGCCGCTGACGCCCACGACGGATCTTACCGCCTGCCCGCCCCTCGACCTCCTGTGCATTCCGGGCGGGATCGGCGTGAACGCCCTGATGACGCACGCGCCCGTGCTCGATTTCGTGCGCGCCCAGGCCGAGCGGCCGATCCTCGTCACCTCGGTCTGCACCGGCGCCCTCATCCTCGGGGCGGCGGGCCTGCTGCGGGGGAAGCGCGCGACGACCCATTGGGGCGCCCTCGACCTGCTGGCCGCGTTCGGGGCGATCCCGGTCGACGAGCGGATCGTGCGCGACGGACGGATCATCACCGGAGGCGGCGTCACGGCCGGTCTCGATTTCGCCCTCGCGGCGGTGGCCGAGCTCGCCGGCCGGACGGAAGCCGAGACGATCCAGCTGGCCCTCGAATACGCGCCGGCCCCGCCCTTCTCGGCGGGCCATCCCGGCACGGCCTCGCCCGAGGTGGTCGCGGCGGCCCGCGCGCGATTCGCCGCCTCGCGCGCCGCCCGCGAAAAGATCATCGCCGAGATCACCCGGAATGGGCGGTTCTGAGCCTCATTCGTCGTCGGGCCCGGAGGCGAGGGCATAGACCGCGTCGCCGAGGCGCTGGAACGGACCGTCGGGTCCCGAGCGCTTCCAGAGCCGGGTGTTGAGGGCGGCCACCGGGTCGATGCCGGGGACCGACAGGCCGCGCAGGGTCAGTCCCTCCAGGATCTCGGCGGCATGGAGGGGACGGCCCGCCTCCTCGAGGATCTCGGAGGCCGCCTCTATGAGGAGACGGCCCTCGCGCCGGGCCTGCGACCGGTCGCCGCCGGACTCGCCGGCGGGCTCTTCGCTTGCCGTATCCGGCGACGGGGCGACCGGGGCCGGATCGCGCCACCCGTCCACTGCCCCTCGGGCGGGCACGGATATCCGACGCCCGATATCGAGGAAGAGCGTGAGGTCGGCGATGGCCCGCTCGATGCGGGACCGTTCACGATAGAGGTCGGAGAGGCGCGCCTCGGCCTCGGCTTCCGTCAGGAACATGGTGGCACCTCTGGAATATTCCAATTACGGAATATCTAACAGAAGACGTATCATAATGGAATATTCCCAACGGATATTTGGAAGATGCCTCAGCCCGCGAGGGCGCGCCGTGCCGCACCGGCCTTGGATGCGCCCGCCTTCGCCCCGCCGAGCCTGGGCGGCACCAGCAGGGCGCTGGGATGGGCGGGCTGGAGCATCATGCCGGCCTCGTCGAGGGAGACGGGCAGTTTCGGGAAGACCTCCTGCATATGGGCGAGATCGGCCTTGAACGCCTGCCGGAAGCTGCGGATGCTGGCATTGTCGGCGCCGAACTGGCTGTGCAGGTTGGCCCAGGTCAGCCGCAGCGGGCGCTGCAGGACGCGCAGGCGGTAGCCGAGCCAGAACAGGAGATCGAGCTTGCGGGCCGATCCGGCGAAGGCGCGGGCCGCGCGGATATCCACCGGCAGGGCGTGCTGGATCAGGTTGTCGTAGAAATCCTGGTGGAACTGGACGGTCTTCGACCAGACCTGCCCCTCCCCCGATCCGTGCGAGAGCCAGAGGTCGAGCTGGCGGAAGGGCGGCACGTTGAGGGTGCTGGCCTTGTCGCTGCCGTCCCAGAGGCCGATCTGCAGGGTGCAGGCGGCGAGCCGGTTGAGCTGTTCCTTGAACTGCCGGATCGTGCCGCGCTCGCCGCCGGTGACGGAAAATCCCATCTCCTTCATGAAGCCCGACAGGCTGTCGGCCACCGTGATGGTGGGGCTGCGCTGGCGCACCGCCTCGGTGCAGAGATGCAGCAGGACGAGGCGGGCCTTGGGGCCGTAGGGCAGGCCCTGGAACTCCATCTCGCCATTGACCGGGTTCTTGAGGCGGCCGGCCAGCAGGCTGAGGGAGTTGCGGCCGTATTCCCGGAAGAACTCGCGGGCATCGCCCGGATCGCGATAAGGCAGGCCGCACAGGGCCAGCACGCTGTGGATGTGCTGCAGGTTCTCCGGCAGGGTCGGTTCGTTCTCGATGACCTCGCGCACCATGTCGCGCCGACGCCGGTCGCGGGGCATGGCGCCGCGCATGTCGGCGGCCTCGCGCAGGATCGAGGCCTCGGCGTCGCGGGCACGCTGCCGGTGGAGGATGTGCTCGACGATGCTTCCGAACAGGAAGCTGCCGCGGCCGGCCTCGACCTCCTCCAAGAGGTCGGGATCACGGATCTGGGCGAGTTTCTCCTCGATCCCCATGGCTGTCATCGATACCGGCGGCTCTCGTCACTGAACGTCCGCCATCGCACGATTCCGAGGCTAGGAGTCGCCGGGGCCGGATCTTATCCCGACAATCCACGGAGTCGGGCCAAGGGCTCGGCGAAGGGCCCGGCCACGAAACCCGGCAACCGGAGGATGGGCCGCACCCGTTCGGCGATCCCGCCACCGGAAGAGACCGCCCCCTGGCCGTTCCGGCGCCTACGCAGAGTTCGATACGGGCCGGAATTCCGTTCTATCCCCATACTTCACCGGCAAACCCCGTTCTCCCCGCAGAATTCCATACGGATCGGCGCAGAATCCCATACGGATCGGGGCCGCGACAGCGCAGAATCCGATACGGAGCCACGCAGAGTTCGATACGTCCCCGCGCAGAGTTCGATACGCGAAAGGGGCTCAACACACGGGACGACCACGCGAATTCGCCGTCCCATATAACTTGCTGAACTGACTCTCTAAAAAGAGGTTACTGATATCTTTCCTAAGGGTCCGGTGGATCGTTCGTTTTGCCGGACGGCACGATTTTTTGATCGATATCTTGGAATTTCCAGAATTCCTCCTCTCCCGGTCCACAGGTTCGGCACAGACGAGGATGGACCGCGCACCTTGCGACAGCGGGTTGAGGGAACCCCGCCGCGTGGCCTAACCCTGGTCCGACACTCGCTTCCGCTTCTCCCCGATCCTCCGATTTCCCAAGCGTGGTGAACCCGTGACATCCGACTCGCCGATCGAGACCCTGCTGCGATTGATGGCGACCCTGCGCGATCCCGAACGGGGCTGCGCCTGGGACCAGGTCCAGACCCTCGAAACCCTCGCGCCTTACACGCTGGAGGAAGCCTACGAAGTGGTGGACGCCATCGAACGCGGCGATCTTGCCGATCTCCAGGGGGAACTCGGCGACCTCCTGCTTCAGGTCGTGTTCCAGGCGCGGGTCGCCGAGGAGGCCGGGAGCTTCGCCTTCGACGACGTGGTCCGGACGATCTGCGCCAAGCTGATCCGGCGGCATCCGCATGTGTTCGAGGCGGATGGGTCGCCGCTGGCGGACGGCCCCGAGCGCCTGAGCCTGGCGCAGCTCGACGCCAATTGGACCGCCTCGAAAGCGGCGGAGCGGTCGGAGAAGACGGGGCGGTCCGAACATGCCGGGGGCGACCTCCTCGGCTCCGTCGCCAAGGCCCTGCCCGCCCTCACCCGGGCCGAGAAGATCAGCCGCAACGCGGCGCGGCACGGATTCGATTGGCCGGACGCGGCCTCGGTCATCGCCAAGATCCGCGAGGAGGTGGACGAGGTCGCCGACGCGCTCGGGCGGGACGATCCGGATCACCTCGCCGAGGAGATCGGCGACCTGCTCTTCGCGGTGGTGAATCTCGCCCGGCATTCCGGAATAGACCCGGAATATTCCTTGAAGAAAGGGAATATCAAGTTCGAGCGGCGCTTCCACGCCATGGCGGCTTTGATCGCGGAGGATGGGGCAAGCCTGGACGAGGCCGATCTTCCCGCCATGGAGGCCGCCTGGCAGCGGGTGAAGCGTTCGGAAGCCTGATCGCCGGCTCGCTTCGGTCCGTTCGGCCGCCCGCGCTCTAGCGCCGCCCGAACGGCCAATCGACGATCCGCGTGGCGTGGAGCGCCCACCAGACCAGAACCGGCTGCAGGGCGAGGCGGGGGCCGTGATACCACCAGCTGTCGGGCAGGCCGGGAACGGAGATCCCCTCCACCGCGTGCTTGATGTTGGCCGGGAACACGCAGATCGCGTAGGCGGCCAGGGCGTAGCCGGCGGCGCGGCGGGTGCGCGCGACGAACAGGCCCGCCACGCAGGCGAGTTCGTAGAAGCCCGTCAGGATGACGACCTGCCTCGGCCAGGGCACCCAATCGGGCATGATCGGCAGGAACTTGTCGGCGGCCGCGAGGTGGAGGAGGCCGATGCCGCCATAGAGCGCGGCGAGGCATAGCCGCGAGAGCAGGCGGTTGGGGGCCTCCGGCCTCACGCCACTTCCGGCGCGACGCCGCATTCCTCGGCGATGAGACGGCGGAGCCCGTGGCTCAACGCGGCGACGGCTTCGTGCCCGCCGGGAAACGCCGTCGTCCCGATCGCCGTGACGGGGGACAGGCCGCGCAGGGAATTGGTCATGACCACCGCCTCGGCGGCCAGGACCTCCTCGAGGGCGAGGGAGCGTTCCGTGGTCCCGATGCCGAGGGATCGCGCCAAGCCGAGAACCTGCGCCCGGACGATGCCGGGCAGCACGCCGTCCGACAGGGGCGGGGTGACGAGGCGCCCGTCCAGGATCGCGAAGAGGTTGCCGGTCCCGGCGCAGGCGAGGTGGCCTCTGGTGTTGAGGAACAGGGCCTCGTCGAAGCCCCGCGCCCTCGCCTCGCGGGCGGCGAGGATGGCGTCGAGATAGCCCAGCGTCTTGATCCTCGCGGCCGGCGAGGTCTCGTTGCGGCGGATCGCGCTCGGATGCAGCGAGACCGGCGCGAAACCCGATCCCGCCCGGCGCGGCGTGGCGGCGATCCACCAGACCGGCCGGGCCGGCTCCGGCGGGGCGAGGCCGCGCGGGCCGGAGCCGCGGGTGATCGTGGTGCGGAGCGCCCCGTCGCCGATGGCGGCGGCGACGAGATGCATCGCCTCCCCCACCGCTTCCCGGTCGATGGAAAAGCCCAGATCCGCGGCCGAGGCGGCGAGCCGGGCGAGATGCGCCTCCCGGAAGGCGATGCGGCCTCCGAGGCAGAGGGCCGTGTCGAAGAGACCGTCCCCGAGGGTCAGGCCCCGGTCGGCGAGGTCGAAACCGTGGCGGTTGCCCTCGTGGAGGGCGCCGTCAAACCACAGCATCGCGGGTCTCCCGCCACCGGCGCGCCAGGTCGAGGAAGTTGCCGAACACCGCGTGGCCGTTCTCGGTCAGCACCGATTCCGGGTGGAACTGCACGCCCATCGTCGGGTGGCGCCGGTGGGACAGGGCCATCACCTCGCCCTCCCCCGACACGGCGTCGATAACGAGGGATTCGTCCATGCCGGGCTGGGGCGTGACGATGAGGGAATGGTAGCGGCCCACCTGCATCGGGTCGGGCAGGCCCGCGAACAGGCCGGACCCGTCATGCCGGATCGCCGTCGCCTGGCCGTGGAGCGGCCGCGCCGCCCGCTCGACCCTTCCACCGAAGGCCGCGCCGATGGCCTGGTGGCCGAGGCAGACGCCGAGGATCGGGATCTCGCCGGACAGGGCCTCGATGGCGGGCAGGGTCACGCCGGCCTCGTTGGGGGTGCAGGGGCCGGGAGAGAGGATCAGCGCCTCGGGGGCTAGCGCGCGGATGCCGGCGACGTCGACGGCGTCGTTGCGCAGCACCTTCACCTCCTGGCCGAGCTCCTCCACGTAGCGCACCACGTTGAAGACGAAGGAATCGTAATTGTCGACGACGAGGATCATGGCGCCCCGCGCTCGTTCCGGTCGGGCTCGAAGGCAGCGAAGACCCGAGCCGCCTTGGTCAGGGTCTCCTCGTATTCGGCGGCCGGGTCGGAGAGGAGCGTCACCCCCCCCCCGGCCTGGAGCACGGCGCGGGCCTCGTCCATGAACACGGTGCGGATGGCGATGGAGGTGTCGAGCGACCCGTCGAACCCGATGGCGCCGATGGCGCCGCAATAGAGCTCGCGGGCATCGCCCTCGATCTCCGTGATGATGTCCATGGCGCGCAGTTTCGGCGCCCCGGTGATCGAGCCGCCGGGGAAGGTGGCGGCGATCAGGTCGATGGCGTCGAGGCCCTGGCGCAGGGTCCCGGTCACCACCGAGACGAGGTGATGGACCGAGGCGTAGGATTCGAGCCCGCACAGGACCGGCACCTTGACGCTGTGCGGCTCGCAGATGCGCGAGAGGTCGTTGCGCAGGAGATCGACGATCATGATGTTCTCGGCCCGCTCCTTGACGTTGGCCTGGAGCGCTTCGCCCAGAGCCCGGTCCTCGGCGGGATCCTCCACCCGGCGCACGGTGCCCTTGATCGGCCGGGTCTCCACCGCCCTGCCCTGCAGCTTCATGAAGCGCTCGGGGCTGCTCGACGCGATGGTGAGAGCACCGAAGGACAGATAGGCGCCGAAGGTCGCCGGGTTGGTCTCGCGCAGGCGGTGATAGAGCGAGAAGGGATCGTATCCCGCCGGCAGCGCCGCCTCGAAGCGCTGGGCGATGTTGGCCTGGTAGATGTCCCCGGCCCGGATGTAGTCGCGCACCGTCTCCACCGCCGCCTCGTAGGAGGCCCTGGTGAAGTTGGAGCGCCAGGCGAGCGGCGGCGCCTCCGTCCTCGTTCCGGTGCGGTCGCCGGCCGCGAGCAGCTCCGCGAAACGGTCGAGCCGCGCCCGTGCCCGGTCGGCGCGGGCGGATTCCGTGAGCTCCGGAAAGCCGGTGGCGACGAGCCGGCAGGTCCGGCTGTCATGGTCGATGGACAGGACCGTGTCGTAGAGGTTGAAGGCGATGTCGTCGGTGAGGCCGGCGCGGCGGGCCGGCGGCCTCACCCGCTCCAGGCTCGCGCCGAGATCGTAGGCGAAATAGCCGATGGCCCCGCCGGGAAAGCCGGTTCCCTCGTCGCCCGCCAGCCGGTAGGGCGCGAGGCAGGCGCGCAGGGCCTCCAGGCCAGTTTCGCCGGATTGCCGCCCCTCGAGGGGCCGTCCGTCGAGCGTCGCGCGGCCGTTCGCGTAGCGGAACCGCCCGAACGGGTCGGCGGCCACGATCGAGACGCGCCCCAGGGTCTCGTGGCGCATGGCGCTGTCGAGGAAGGCCAGCCCCGGCAGGGACGAGAACGCCTCCGCCGCCGCGACGGGATCGATGAAGGGGATCTCGCGGGTCCACATGATGCTGTCGGACTTAAGAGCTTCGCGCGGGCGGGGACACGGGCCCCTCCTGCGGCATGGTTTCCTGATAACGCGCCACAGGTGACACGGGTCGCGGTTCGACGGAAGCCGCGCGGGCTGCATGGGCCGTGCAGGCTGTCGGCATGGTGCCCGGAACCGCCGCCCTCGCAACCGCGCGAGGATGGGCGTATAGGAAGGCTGCAACCCGGCACCCTCCGCCCCGAGAATCACGGCCGGTCGAGTTTTCCTCGGCCGCGACCGACGAGCGACCATGACCGTACCCGTCACCATTCCGACCCCGGCGAAAGCCGCGCCCAAGATCTCGTTCGTTTCCCTCGGCTGCCCCAAGGCGCTGGTGGATTCCGAGCGCATCCTCACGCATCTGCGGGCGGAAGGCTATGAACTCGCGCGCCGGCATGACGGGGCGGATGTGGTCATCGTCAACACCTGCGGCTTCCTCGATTCGGCAAAGGCCGAATCGCTCTCGGCCATCGGCGAGGCCATGGCCGAGAACGGACGCGTCATCGTGACCGGCTGTATGGGCGCCCAGCCCGAGGAAATTCGCGAAAAGTATCCGAACCTCCTCGCGGTGACCGGGCCGCAGGCCTACGAATCGGTGGTCGCCGCCGTGCACGAGGCGGTGCCCCCGGCGCATGACCCGTTCCTCGATCTTGTGCCGCCGCAGGGGGTGAAGCTCACCCCACGCCATTACGCCTATCTGAAGATTTCCGAGGGCTGCAACAACCGCTGCACCTTCTGCATCATTCCTTCCCTGCGCGGCGATCTCGTCAGCCGGCCGGCCGGCGACGTGCTGCGCGAGGCCGAGAAGCTGGTCAAAGCCGGCGTCAAGGAACTGCTGGTGGTCTCGCAGGACACTAGCGCCTACGGCGTCGATATCCGCTATGCCACGAGCCCCTGGCGCGACCGAGAGGTGCGGGCGAAGTTCTACGATCTCTCCGCCGAGCTCGGCGAGCTCGGTGCCTGGGTGCGGATGCATTACGTCTATCCCTACCCGCACGTGGACGACGTCATCCCGCTGATGGCCGAGGGCAAGATCCTTCCCTATCTCGACATGCCGCTGCAGCACGCCAGCCCGTCCGTGCTCAAGCGCATGCGCCGGCCGGGCAACCAGGAGAAACAGCTCGAACGGATCCGGCGCTGGCGCGAGATCTGCCCGGACCTCGCCATCCGCTCGACCTTCATCGTCGGCTTCCCCGGCGAGACCGAGGCCGAGTTCGAAGAACTGCTGACTTGGATCCGCGAAGCCAAGCTCGAGCGCGTCGGCTGTTTCGAATACGAGCCCGTAGGCGGCGCGGTGGCCAACGGACTCGGCGATCTCGTCCCGCCGGAACTCAAGGCCGAGCGCAAGCGCCGCTTCATGGAGGCGCAGCAGGGTGTCTCGGCCCGCTTGCAGAAGGCGCGCGTGGGCAAGCGCCTGCCCGTCATCATCGACGAGGCCAATGGCGGCATCGCCAAGGGCCGCTCGAAATACGACGCGCCCGAGATCGACGGCAACGTCCACGTCACCTCGCGCCGGCCGCTGCGGGTCGGCGACATCGTCACCGTGAAGATCGAGCGGGCCGACGCCTACGACCTCTACGGCAGCGCGGTGTAGGACCGCGCACCGGCGTGTTCAGGCTCTACCCGCCCCCGATCGCCCCGCTCGTGATCCGTTCGATCCCGGCCTCACGCATGGTCGCCCAAGCGCGTTCCACCGATCCGTCGATATCGATCCCCCGCACCGCATCTTCGATGACGGTGACGGCAAAGCCTGCCTTGCGGGCATCGAGCGCGCTCCAGAGCACGCAGTAATCGGTGGCGAGGCCGGTGAGATAGAGGTGTTCGAACCCGCGCTCGCGCAGGTAGCCGTCGAGCCCCGTTCGCGTATTCCGATCGGCCTCCAAGAAGGCCGAATAGCTGTCGGTATGGGCATGATAGCCCTTGCGCATGACCAGTTCGGCCCAATCGACGTGAAGCTCGGACGAGAAACGGGCACCGGGCGAGCCCTCGACACAATGGTCGGGCCAGAGGACCTGAGGGCCGTAGGCGAGGTCCACGGTCTCGAAGGGGGACTTCCCCGCATGGCTGGAGGCGAAGGAGACATGGCCCGGCGGATGCCAGTCCTGGGTCAGGACCACGTGCGGGAACAGGGCGGCGAGGCGGTTGATCGGGGCGATCACCGCATGGCCGTCCGGCACCGCGAGGGCTCCGCCGGGCAGGAAGTCGTTCTGGACGTCGACCACGAGGAGAAGGTCACGCTCGCCTGGGGGCATCATCCGCCTCGTCCTGTCGTCAGGTGATCCCGGGATCACGGGATACCCGGATCACGGCGTCATGATCGTGGCGCCCGTGGTCTGGCGTCCGGCCAGATCCTTGTGCACCTGCACCGCGTCGGCGAGCTTCGCCCGCGCATGGACGGGGATCTTCACCGCCCCGCTCGCCACCACGCCGAACAGGTTCTCGGCCATGGAATCGAGGGTGGCCCGCGTCCCCGCATGGGTGAACAGCGTGGGCCTCGTGGCGAAGAGCGAGCCCTTCTGGGCGAGGAGGGCCAGATTGAAGTTCTCGATCGGGCCGGAGGCGGAGCCGAAGCTCACGAACATCCCCAGCGGGGCGATGCAGTCGAGGGAGGCCGGGTAGGTGTCCTTGCCGACGCCGTCATAGACGACGCGCACGCCCTTGCCGCCGGTGATCTCCTTCACCCGCGCGGCGAAATCCTCGTCGCGGTAGAGGATGACGTGGTCGCAGCCATTGGCCCGCGCCAGCTCCGCTTTCTCGGCCGAGCCCACCGTGCCGATGACGGTGGCGCCGATATGCTTGGCCCATTGGCAGGCGATGAGGCCGACGCCGCCGGCGGCGGCGTGGAACAGGATCGTGTCGCCCGGCTTCACCGGGCATGTCCGGTGCAGGAGATACTCGGCGGTGAGGCCCTTCAGCATCATGGCCGCGGCGGTGGCGTCGTCGACCCCGTCGGCGAGATGCACGGCGGCGCCGGCATTGATCACCACCTCCTCCGCATAGGTACCCTCGGCCGAACCGTAGGCCACGCGCTCACCCACCCGGAACCCGGTGACGCCCTCGCCGATGGCGGCGACCACGCCCGCCCCCTCCTTGCCGGGCGTGAAGGGGAGCTGCGCCGCCTTGTAGGCGCCCGAGCGGAAGTAGATGTCGATGAAGTTGACGCCGATGGCCGTCTGGCGGACGCGGATCTGGCCGGGGCCGGGCTCGCCGACCGCCACCTCCTCGTAGCGCATTACCTCGGGCTCGCCATACTCGTAGACCCGGATCGCCTTGGGCATCGTCGTCTCTCCTCGTCTGTTCGATGGACGCGACATAAGCTACCGGCCTTAAGGAGCAAGCCCGGCGCTGCCGATAGAGGTGCCCGGCCGGAGGCGCGGGCGGCATGGCCGTTGCAGACCATCGCCCGGCTTCGCGTGAGACAGGCCGGTCGGTATCGTTCCCCGGCAGCTGCGCAGGAGGGGGCCGCGTTCCATGGAAGAGATCGTCTGGATCAGGCCCGCCGATTACGATCCCGCCGTCGTCGCGGGGCTCGTGTTCCAGCCGGAGCCAGGCCTTCCCGCCTTCGAGGTCATGGACCGCTGCCGGGTGGTGATGATGTTCAAGGCCGGGATCGCCTGGGAGATCAGGCCGTTCACGCAACTCACCTTGAAGATCGTCGAGGAGCCGGAAGGCTGAAGCTTTTCACGGGATCCGCGACAGTTCCAGGTCGCGGCGGATCGCCAGGAGGTCGAGGACGGCGATAACCAGCCAGGGACCTGCGATCCCGATGAAGAATGCCATGGTGAGCTCTCCTCTCCCGGCGATGATCCGGCACCGCCGCATCGGACGATAGGACAGGTCCCGGCAGTCGGCAAACGGGAGTTCGGTCTGTCGCAACGCCCTGACCCCGCGAGATGCCTCAGGGCCATCCGGCGGCGTTCAGGATCAGCCTCGCGATCGTGTCGGGCTGGGAGATCAGGGACAGGTGGCTCGCCGTCACCTCGATCGTCGTGGCGCCCATCCTCTTCGCCATGAAGCGTTCGAGATCGGGGTCGATCGTCCGATCCTCCGTCGAGACCGCGTAGAAGCTCGGCTTCGATCGCCAGGCCGCCTGGGTGGTCCTGCCCGCCAGCAGCGCCTTCGCGAAGGGCTGCTGTACCGCGTAGAGCACCTTCGCCTTCGCCTCGGGAAGGTCGCCGGCGAAATCACGCAGGAAGGCCGCCTCGCCGAGGCGCCCGTATTCTCCGTCGAAGACGATGCCGGCGCTGGCGGGGGGCGTCGGAAAGGTTCGTGCCAGGGCCGCGTAATCCTCGCCGGCATCCGGCGCGCGGGCCGCCACGTAGACAAGGGCGGATACGTTCGGATCGGTGCCGGCCTCGGAGACGATCATGCCGGCGAAGGAATGGCCGACGAGCACGGTCGGCCCGTCCTGCCGCGCCAGCACCCGCCGCACCGAAGCCACCGCCTCGTCGAGGGTGGTCAGCGGGTTCTGCACGGAGGTGACGGTCAGGCCCGCCATCTGCAATCGCCCGATGACCTCGGACCAGCACGACCCGTCGGCAAACAGGCCGTGCACGAGCACCACGTTGCGCGCCGGCGGCGGGGCCGCCTTGGCTGATTCCGCCTTGGCCGGGTCCGCGCCAAGCGGGAATGCGGCACCGGCGGCCGCGAGTGTCAGGAAGGTTCGACGATCCATCGGAAGGCTCCCGTCGCATCGGATGTCGCGGCATTGGCCGCCCGCGCCCTGAGAAAGTCCAGGCCATCGGGAACCGCGATGCCTCTGACCGAGCCTCACACCAGCCCGGTCAGGTAATAGACCCCGATCACGAGAAACACCGCGCTGGTCTTGAGCACGGTGATCGCGAAGATGTCGGCATAGGCCTGCCGGTGTGTCAGCCCCGTCACCGAGAGCAGGGTGATGACGGCGCCGTTATGGGGCAGGGTGTCCATGCCGCCGCTCGCCATGGCGGCCACCCGATGCAGCACCTCCATGGGGATATGGGCCGCCTGCGCTGCCGCGATGAAGGTGGAGGACATGGCGGCGAGGGCGATGCTCAGCCCTCCGGAGGCCGAGCCGGTGATGCCGGCCAGCGCCGTCACCGTCACCGCCTCGTTGACCAGCGGGTCGGGGATGGCCGACAGGGCCTCGCGGATGACGATGAATCCCGGCAGGGCCGCGATGACCGCGCCGAACCCGTATTCGGAGGCCGTGTTCATGGCCGCCAGCAGCGAGCCGGCCACCGCCGCGCGGCTACCCTCGGCGAAGCTCTTCGAGACCGGCTTCCAGGCGAAGACGAAGACCGTGAGGATGCCGGCCAGCAGCGCCAGCTCCACCGCCCAGATCGCGGTGACCGACGAGACCGTGGTGACGATGGGCTTGTCGAGCCCCGCCAGCATGGTCTCGGTCTTCGCCCCGTAGAGGCGCGGGATGAGCGCGGTGAAGGCGAGGTTCGAGAGGCCGACCACGACGAGCGGCAGCAGCGCCACCAGGGGATGCGCCAGGGCTTCGTCGGAGACGGGCGTCGGCTCGTTGGTGTGGCCGCTGCCGTAGCCCTCTCCTCTGGCCTTGGCCGAGGCGATGCGCCGGTCGAGATAGGCCACGCCGGCCACGAGGATGAAGGCGGCGCCGATCAGACCGAGCCAGGGGGCGGCCCAGGTGTTGGTGCCGAAGAAGGTGGTGGGGATGATGTTCTGGATCTGCGGCGTGCCGGGCAGCGCGTCCATCGTGTAGGAGAAGGCGCCGAGCGCGATGGTGCCGGGGATGAGGCGCTTGGGGATCTCGCTCAACCGGAAGGCTTCCGCCGCGAAGGGATAGACCGCGAACACCACGACGAAGAGCGAGACGCCGCCATAGGTGAGCAGGTTGCACACCAGCACGATGGAGAGCACCGCCCGGCGCGCGCCCACGAGATCGATCACCGCCGTGACGATCGACCGCGAAAAACCCGAGAGCTCGATGACCTTGCCGAACACCGCGCCGAGGAGGAAGACCGGCAGGTACAGCTTCACGAAGCCGACCATTTTCTCCATGAACAGGCCGGAGAAGACCGGCAGCACGGCGGACGGGTCGGTGAGGAGCACGGCGAGGAGCGCCGCCACCGGGGCGAACAGGATGACGCTGAAGCCGCGATAGGCGACGAGCATCAGGAATCCGAGCGCCAGCAGCGCGATGGCGAGGCTCATGACGACGCTCTCATGATGGGGCAACCTCCGGGGCACTCTGCCCCTGTCGGGACGCTCAGCTGATGCTAGAAGCCGCAGCGTGGCAATGCCACAGCGAGGTGACCCGAGACGGACGGCACCTATTTGAAACGGCAGCGGTCCGGTCGGTGCCGCTTCGACTGGTCTGGTGAGGGCACCCCTCGCCGAGGAGCGATGCATGGATTCGTCCCCTCCCCGTTTCGACGTGGCCGTCGTCGGCGCGGGTGCCGCCGGGCTCGGTCTCGCCCTGGCTTTGGCCCGAGAGGGCATCGCCACGGCCCTCGTCGGCCGCCACGCCCCCGTCGCCGATGGACGCACGGTCGCCCTCCTTGACGGGTCGGTGCGCTTCCTCGACGCGCTGGGGGCCTGGGCGGAGGTGGCGCCGCATGCAGCGCCGCTCGCCGAACTCCATATCGTCGATGACACGGGCAGCCTGTTCCGCCCGCCGCCGGCCCGGTTCGTGTCCACCGAGATCGGCCTTCCCGCCTTCGGCTGGAACGTGGAGAGCGCCCGCCTCGTGGAGACCCTGCGGGCGCAGGCCCGGTCGGCTCCCGGCCTGACCCTGTTCGAGAGCGACGCGGTGGGGCTGGAACGGGATGCCGACGAGGCCCGGATCGGTCTGGAAGAGGGCGGGCCCGTCGCCGCTCGCCTCGTCGTCGGCGCGGACGGGGCCCGCTCGCGCATGCGGGAGCAGGCCGGCATCGCCACCAGGGAGTGGTCCTATCCGCAGGCCGCCATCACCACGCTGCTCGCCCACGAGCGCCCGCACCGGGACGTCTCCACCGAGTTCCATACCCGGCAGGGGCCGTTCACCCTGGTCCCCCTCCCCGGTGGGCATCGGTCCAGCCTCGTCTGGGTCACCGGCGCGGGACCGGCGCGGCGCCTCTCCGAACTGGAGGATGCCGACCTCGCGCGCGCCATCGAGAACCAGGCCCAGGCCATGCTCGGGGCCATGCGCATCGACGGGCCGCGCGGGCTCGTGCCCATGCGGGGCCTCTCCGTCGCCTCCCCGGTCGGGCCGCGCATCGCCCTTGTCGGCGAGGCGGCCCACGCCTTCCCTCCCATCGGTGCGCAGGGGCTCAATCTCGGCCTGCGCGATGCGGCGGCGTTGCGCGACAGCGTCCTGGCCGCGACCTCGGACGGGCGCGATCCCGGCTCGCGCCAGGCCCTGTCCGGCTTTGCCCGGTCTCGGTCGCTGGATGCCCGCCTGCGCACGGCGGCGGTGGACACCCTCAACCGCAGCCTGCTCAGTTCTTTAATCCCCATCGACGTCCTGCGCGGCCTCGGACTCCTGGCGATGACGACGATCGGACCGTTGCGCCGCATCGTCATGCGCGAGGGGGTTCTGCCGCGCCTCGGCGCACCCTCGCTGATGCGGTGACGGTCAGCGCCGGGCGAGACTCGTGGGCGATTCCGCCGACCCGACACGTTCGCCCGTCGATCCGGTGGGGATCGAGGCGGCGGGGGTTCCACGGCTGAAGGCGGTGCCGTCGCGCCCGAGGCTCTCGCCATGGGCGAACAGGGCCTTCATGTAATCCTGGTCGAAAGGTGCCGAGCTGGTGCGCGTGAACCGGTTGTCGATCTCGGCCACCTCGAGATCGAGGCCGTTGCGCTCGGCGAAACGCTCCGTGAGGGCGAGCGCCGCGCGGGTCTGCGCCTTGATCGCGGCGGACATCGCGCGGCCGAGCACGCTCAGGGTCGTGCGTGTGGCCATCTGGAAGTCCGGCGTCACCGTGTTGTTGACCACGAGGTAGACCGTTCTCGTGGGAAGCCTCACCTTGGCCTTGCCGAGGATCGCGGCTTCTGGCGCCAGGTAGAACGGCGCGGTGGTGCCGCCATCCGCATGCATCTCCTGGAAGCGCTTCCCGTCCGTACCGACCACGTCGATCATCACCGGCGGGAACACGCCCGGCACCGCCGAGGAGGCGAGGATGATCGAGCGGAACAGGTCGAGTGCCTTCGGGCTGCCCTCGGAGGCGATGGCGCCCATGTCCCACAGGACCGGGCGCTCGCTGTCCACGGCGGTGGTCGCCACCAGCAGGCGCCGTCCCTTGGCGTGCTCGGCGGCGATGTCGGCGAGGAGCTTGCCCGTCACCATCCGGTCGATCCGGCGCTTGAGCGGCCAGGTATCGGTGAGGGCCTCGTTGGTGCCGCCGAACTCGAACACGTCGGCGGCGGAGATCTCGGTATAGGCCCGCGCCAGCGTCGCATCGGCGCTGGAGCCGAGGAAGGCGAAGGGCGCGATCATCGCCCCCGTGCTCACCCCGGTGATGATGCCGAAATCGGGCCGGTCGCCGGACTTCGACCAGCCGTTGAGGAGGCCGGCGGCGAAGGCCCCGTTCTCGCCGCCACCCGACAGGACAAGCCACGGATCGGCCGCCGCGCTCGCCCCGTCGATGAGGCTCTGGAATGCCTTGGTGTCGTCGGCCGCGATCCGTAGCTGGCCCTTCAGGCCGTCGGGCCGGGCCTCGGCGGCGTCACCGGCCGTGAACGGCACGCGCTCGGATGCTCTGGCGGGCGATGCCTTGGAGGAGTCCCTGGGAGAAGCGGTTCTCGCCGGAGCGCCCGCATGGGCCGGAGCGGCTTCGCCCGGCGCGGCGACGCTCAGCATCGCGACGAGGCCGGCAGCGTAGAGGAGACCGTGTCGGGTCGATGATCCGGACATGAGAGAGTGTCCTTGATGAGTCTCGAAACGCCCGCCTCTGTTGCGAGAACCCGGCCTGTACCCGCCGGTTCCTACCCGCTGCACGGGCCCCTGCGTCGAACATGCGCCAGCGCACGTCGTTGGGAAAGTGGTCTTCGCCTCGAACCCGCCTTTACGTGGGGGGTAACCTTGACTAACCGCTTCGAGGCTAGAGCCTCACCCCGAAAAGTCCGACCCGAGTTTTCGGCAAAGATAATGCGCCCTGAACATCCTATGGCATCGTCCTGAATACGATATCCAGAGCGATGACCTAGTCCGACGATTGATCGACACACGGAGCCCGAGAACCCATGAAATTGCCGCGCCGCTTCTTCCAGCCCCTCGCCACTGGCGCCCCGGCCCCGTTCCGTGACCTGCCGGTGAAGCTCGAGCGGATGATCCACTTCGTGCCGCCCCACAACGACAAGGTCCGCGCCCGCGTGCCGGACCTCGCCGCCACCGTGGACGTGGTGCTCGGCAACCTCGAGGACGCCGTGCCGGTCGACCAGAAGGAGGCGGCCCGCAAGGGCTTCGTCGCCATGGCGCAGGCGACCGATTTCGCCGCGTCCGGCACAGGCCTGTGGACCCGTATCAACGCCCTCAACAGCCCCTGGATTCTCGACGACCTGTTCGAGATCGTGTCCCAGGTCGGGGACAAGCTCGACGTGGTGATGGTGCCCAAGGTCGAGGGTCCGTGGGACATCCACTACATCGACCAGCTCTTGGCCCAGCTCGAAGCGAAGCACGGCGTCGGCAAGCCGATCCTCGTCCACGCCATCCTGGAGACGGCCGAGGGCGTCGCCAACGTGGACGCCATCGCCTCCGCCTCCCCGCGCATGCACGGTATGAGCCTCGGCCCCGCCGATCTCGCCGCCTCCCGCGGTATGAAGACCACCCGCGTCGGCGGCGGCCACCCAGATTACCGGGTCATCGCCGACCCGACGAGCGACGGCGCCGCCCGGGCCAGCGCCCAGCAGGACCTCTGGCACTACACCATCGCCAAGATGGTCGATGCCTGCATGGCCAACGGCCTCAAGGCCTTCTACGGCCCGTTCGGCGACTTCTCGGACGGGGATGCCTGCGAGGCCCAGTTCCGCAACGCCTTCCTCATGGGCTGCGCCGGCGCCTGGACCCTGCACCCGAACCAGGTCGCCATCGCCAAGCGCGTCTTCGCCCCCGATCCGGCGGAGGTCGCCTTCGCGGTGCGGATCGTTGAGGCGATGCCGGACGGCACCGGTGCGGTGATGCTCGACGGCAAAATGCAGGACGACGCCACCTGGAAGCAGGCCAAGGTCATCGTCGATCTGGCCCGGCTGGTGGCCGAGAAGGACCCGGAACTCGCCAAGACCTACGGCCTGAAGTGACCTCTGGCCCGAACTGAGATGGCCTCCCCTGGCTCCCCTCTCCCCGCACGCGGGGAGAGGGCTTCATGCCCCCTCGTCGGGGCATGAAGCGAGCCGGCAGCCGACGGTGAGGGGGCGGCTCAGGCACAGCCTCGTTCGTTCGCCCCCCCTCACCGCCGCTTCCCGCAGCCACGGATCCCGAAGCGATCGGCCGGATGCCGTCCGGGATGGCTCCTTGCGATGCGGCGTGGCAACGCCGCCGATGACAACCTGTCCGACGCATCCTATTTTGGCGTCATGACCGATCTCCCTCCCACCGGAACCCAGACGCGCACCGCCAAGTTCGGCCTCGGCGCCGTGGTGCGCCACCGGATCTACCCGTTTCGCGGCGTCGTCTTCGACGTGGACCCGATCTTCGACAACACCGAGGAATGGTGGCTGGCGATCCCCGAGGAGGTCCGGCCGCGCAAGGACCAGCCGTTCTACCACCTCCTCGCCGAGAACGCGGAGAGCGAGTACGTGGCCTACGTCTCCGAACAGAACCTCGTTCCCGATACATCCGGTGAGGCCCTGCGCCATGCCGGGATTCCGGAGGTGTTCGAGCGGGATTCGGACGGCGCCTACCGTCTCCGGAGCGCGCACGCGAACTGAGTGCGGGACGGTCCCCCACGGCATGGGGCGCCGTCGTCGAATGTGCGCATGAAAAAGGCCGGGCGACGAGCCCGGCCTTTTTCATGTTTGGATCGAGGCCAGGAGCCGGTCTCAGGGCTTCGGAGCGGCACTTCCGGCAGCGGTACCGGCGGCGTTCTGCTTCTCCAGGTTCTTGCGCATGTCTTCGCTGCGCTTCTCGAGCTCGGCCTGGAGCTTCTTCTGCTGCTCTTCCAGCACCTTCGGGTCCACGGCCGGGCCGTCGAAGGCCTTGCCGAAGCCGGCCAGCGGCACGGCGAAGGTCACCTCGCGCTGGGCCTGGTTCTGGACGCTGATGTTGAGGGTGGTGCCCTTCTTCAGCGCGTTCACGAGGTCGTTACCGACATTGCCGGCTTCGGCGAAGCAGCCGTTGGGGAAGCACACGGCGAACTTGCCCGGGGTCGCCTGCTGGCCATCGACGGTAAAGCGGATGCCGGGGCCGAGGAGCAGGCCGAGCGGCAGCAGGTAGCGCACCACGCGCACGCTCTGCTGGGCATTCTTCATGTCGTAGACCGCCACGGCGAGGACGGGCTGGCCCTGGTCGGAGACGAAGTCGCGGGTGGTGTAGCAGACGTCGGTGCTGGTGTTCTGGTCCTTGCCGCACACCTTGGTCCAGTCGGCCTGGGACGGCTCGGACTTCACGTTGACGATCTGCGGGCCGGCCGGCTGCTGGGCGGCCGGGGTCTGGGTGGCCGGAGCCGCCGGTGCCGGGGCGGCCGGAGCGGGGGCCTTGCCCTTCGGCGCCTGGGCGAAGGCCGGTGCCGCCAAGCCCGCATTGCCCATCATGCCGGCCAGGGCGAGGATCGCGGCGGCGCGCATCGGGCGCGCGGGACGGTTGGCAAGGAACATCAGCTCTGACCTCTTGGATATCGCGAATGACGAAGGAATGCTGCGGCTCTCGAGCCCAGCAAGGCGTTTCCTGAACTCGATGGTGCGGACCGAAACCCGCGGACGGTGTTCGGTCGAGCCCTCGCCGCCCTGGTCCGCGCGGTCAAGCCCTCGGCGCGCGCAAATTGCCCGTTCCCGGAGCTTGGATGGCCAACCTGGCCCGCCAAGGCGCCGGACGGGGCGCTCAACGCCTCGAACCCGCTCGAACGACCGGGCGGCCTGCTTCCCTGCGGAATGCGGCGAAGACATGACACCTGTCTCGTCCGGATGAGCGCGATCGTCCCCGTTCGGCCTCCTCGACACGGATCGGTTTAAGCAAGATTTAACCCTAATCGTCCATGACCGGAGGGCACGAGGAGTCGATGCGCGCGGGGAGTTGAGCGGAGGTGTCGGCGCAGCCAGCGATCATGTCCTTTCGTGACGCCCTCCCCGTCCCCGTACCGGCGGACAGCCCCGTCGCGCCGAGCCAGCGCTCGGAAACGGCCAGGCCCGGCCTGTGCACCTTGCTGGCGGCGACCGCCCATGCCGATCCCGGCCGGGTCGCCTTCGTGGATCCGAAGGACAAGGCAGGCTGGTCCGGGCGCGGCCCCATCACCTGGACCTATGGGGCCGCCGCCGAGATCGTCGCGCGCCTCGCCAACGGAATGCGACAATGGCGCCTGGCTCCGGCGAGTCGGGTCGGCCTCATCGCCGCCGCCGGGTCCGAGACCCTGCTGTCCTACCTCGCCATCGAGGCCGCGGGCCACATTCCCTGCCTCCTGCCCCAGGCATGGGACGAGGATGCCCTGGTCTCCGGCATCCAGGCCGCCGGCATCCAGGCCGTGCTCACCCAGTCCCGGGTCGCGGGAAAGCTTCCGGCCGAGTGCCTGCGCCAGGTGGCGGTACGCTATTTCGGCCTGCGCTACCTCGCGGCTTTCGGACCGGACGTGCCCGACGGCGTCATCAGCCTCGACGGCATGGTCCTCGACGGACGCGGCGGCCCCTTCGCACCGGAGAGCGCCGGGCTCGTCACCTTCGCCGCCGCCGATCCCGCGCAGCCGGTCTATCGTCCCGCCGACGCGCTGATCGCCACCATCGCCGTCCATCTCGCCACGGCCCGGGTCGCCCCCCGCGAGCGCATCCTGACCCTCCTCGCTCCCGTCGACCTGAGGGGGCTCGTCACCGGTCTCGGTGCCGCCCTCGTGGCGGGGGCCGGCCTGGAAATGGTCGGGCCGTTCGATGCCGGCCGCTTCGCCGAAGCGCTGGGCCGGCCAGGCCCGACCCATCTCGTCGCGCCGGCCGCCCTCGAACGCAATCTGGCCGCGAGCCGCAGCCCGGACGGACTCGAATCCATCGTCCTGGCCCATCGGTTACCGACCCGCCTTCACGCCCGGCTGCTGGCGCCGGCCTCCGTCCATGCCCCGCGACGGGTGGTCGATGTCCTCGCCTTCGACGAGACGGCGCTCCTCACCGCCTCGCGGGCCGACGGGGATCTCGCCCACTTCCTTGCGGATGCTCACCCGCTGGCGCCGTTTCCGGCCCTGCTCGATATCGCGCGGGACGAGGACGGGCGATTCGCTTTCCGGGGTCGCGCCTCCGGGGCCAGCCCATTGCAGCGCGGAATTCCGCCGGGAAAAACCGCCGATCTCTGGAATGCCGTGCCCTTCGCGGCAAAAATATTTGCCGGCCGAGCAACCGAGATCGTCCGCTGCTGATCGTCTCGGCTTCGGGTTTTGCCCGAAATCCACCGCTTTCGAGGAATGGTGCGCGGCCATCGCGAATGGCCAAGATTCAGTGTGCTTGGAAAATAAAATCTGCTTGTGAAAGCAGTTTCTTATAGTGATCGGCTGACGTCATGTGTGAAGGCGGGCAAGCGCGTGACGTCGCCGTCCGACCCCGGGACATCGGCCGGGTGGCCGCAGTAATTTCGCCCCACAGCCGGCGAACCATCCGGGTTGACGTGTGTTATCGCACAGGTCCCTTCCCAAGGGGCGATTGATGGGCTAACCCTGACAGTCATGAGTGCGCTGCAACAAGTGTTGGTCGTCGATGATGGTCACCGCGCCATCGATCACTCCCTCGCCGCCGAGCTTGCCGAGCTGGGTTATGCGAGCGTTACCGCATCCCTCGAGGCCGCCGACGACGTTCTCGCCGTCATCGCCCGCCCCGCGGCCATCCTCCTTCAGACCTCGTCCCGCCTCGACCCGGCCTATGCCATGCTCTCGGAGCGCCTGCGTGAGCAGATGCAGCAGGCGGGCATCCCCGTGATCGTCATCGACGGTGTGACGGGGCGTGGCGGCGGTTCCGCGATCGACCTGCAGAGCCGCATCGGGCCTTACGTCCTGAACCAGCCGGATCTCTGACACCGACGATGAACAGGTCGTCGTAGGCGACTGAGCGAGATCGAGAATTTACATGCGAGGCGGGCCGTTGGGCCCGCCTTTTTTCGTGGTCCGGTGCGATGCCGTTCAGGCCGCCTTCTTCTTCGTGGCGCGGGCGATCTTCGACAATTCGCGAAGGATCGAGGTCGTGATCTTGAGGCGCTCGGGAATGGAATCGAGCTCGCGGATGAACACGATGCTCATGTCCGGGCGGACCTTGGCGAAGGAAGCCTGACCGCCGACGAAGGCCACCAGCCCCTGCGGATTGGCGAACGACTTGTCGCGGAAATGCACGACGACGCCCTTCGGCCCGGCCTCGACCTTCTCCACGTTGGTGTCGCGGCACAGGATCTTGATCGTGACGATCTTGAGGAGCTGCTCCACCTCCGGCGGCAGCGGTCCGAACCGGTCGATGAGCTCGGCGCCGAAGCTCTCCATCTCGGCGTCGTTCTCCAGGGTGGAGAGCCGGCGATAGAGGCCGAGGCGGACGGTGAGGTCCTCGACGTAATCCTTCGGGATCGTGACCGGGGCGCCGAGCGCGATGGTGGGCGACCACGCCTCCTCCACCGGCTCCTCGATGCCGGCCTTGAGGGCCGTGACGGCATCCTCCAGCATCTGCTGGTAGAGCTCGTAGCCGACCTCCTTGATATGGCCGGACTGGGCGTCGCCGAGGAGGTTGCCGGCGCCGCGGATGTCGAGATCGTGGGAGGCGAGCTGGAAGCCCGCCCCCAGGGTGTCGAGGGTCTGGAGCACCTGGAGGCGCTTCTCCGCCTGCACGGTGAGCTGCTTGTTGGCCGGGGTCGTGAACAGGGCGTAGGCGCGGGCCTTGGCGCGCCCGACGCGGCCGCGTAGCTGGTAGAGCTGGGCGAGGCCGAACATGTCGGCCCGATGCACGATGAGCGTGTTGGCGGTGGGGATGTCGAGGCCGGATTCGACGATGGTGGTGGAGAGCAGCACGTCGAACTTGCCCTCGTAGAAGGCCGTCATCACGTCCTCGAGCTGGCCCGCCGCCATCTGGCCATGGGCCACCGCCACCTTGGTCTCGGGCATTTCGGTGTCGAGGAAGCGCTTCACCTCCGCCAGGTCCTCGATGCGCGGCACCACGTAGAAGGACTGGCCGCCGCGATAGCGCTCGCGCAGCAGAGCCTCGCGGATCATCAGCGCGTCGAACGGGATCACGAAGGTCCGCACCGCGAGGCGGTCCACCGGCGGCGTCGCGATGATCGAGAGCTCGCGCACCCCGGTCATGGCGAGTTGGAGCGTGCGCGGGATCGGGGTCGCCGACAGGGTCAGCACGTGGACATCGGCCTGGAGCGCTTTGAGGCGCTCCTTGTGGGCCACGCCGAAATGCTGCTCCTCGTCGACGATGATCAGGCCGAGATCCTTGAACGCCACGTTCTTGGCGAGGAGCGCATGGGTCCCGACCACGATGTCGACGGTCCCGGCGGCCAGCCCCGCGCGGTTCTGCTTCATCTCGGCGGCGGAGACGAAGCGCGACAGCTGCGCCACCTGCACCGGCAGCCCCTTGAATCGCTCCGCGAAGGTCCGGTAATGCTGGCGCGCCAGCAGGGTGGTGGGCACCACCACCGCCACCTGCTTGCCGCCCATCGCGCCCGCGAAGGCGGCGCGTAAAGCCACCTCGGTCTTGCCGAAGCCGACATCGCCGCAGACGAGGCGGTCCATCGGGCGGCCGGCATTGAGGTCGGAGAGGACGGCGTCGATGGCCGTGGCCTGGTCCTCGGTCTCCTCGAAGACGAAGCGGGCGGCGAACTCGCCGTAAAGCCCATCCGGGGCCTGGAGGCGGGGTGCCTGGCGCACGAAGCGCTCGGCCGCGATCTTGATGAGCTGGCCGGCCATCTCCAGGATGCGCTTCTTCATCTTGGCCTTGCGGGCCTGCCAGGCACCGCCGCCGAGACGATCGAGGGCGACCTCCGCATCTTCCGAGCCGTAGCGGGTCAGAAGCTCGATATTCTCCACCGGCAGCAGCAACAGGCCGCCGGCATACTGGATCTCCAGGCAATCGTGCGGCGCGCCCGCCGCCGTCACCGTCTTGAGGCCGACGAACCGGCCGATGCCGTGATCGGCATGGACCACGAGATCGCCGGGCTGCAGCGCCTGCACCTCCAGGATGATGTCCTGTGGCCGTTTCGACTTGCGCTTCTGGCGCACCAGCCGGTCGCCGAGGATGTCGCCTTCCGAGATGACTGCGAGCTTGTCGACAATGAACCCGGAATCGAGCCCCCACACCGCCACCGCCATGTCGGTGCCGCGCTTCAGGGCGTTCACCGCCGTGAGGGTGTTGATGGAGACCGGCTTCTTCAGGCCGTGATCGGTGAGCACGCCGCACAGCCGGTCGCGCGAGCCGTCGGACCAGGATGCGAGGATCACATGATGACCCGATCCCTGGAGCTCCTTCACATGCGCGACGGCGGCGTCGAACACGCTGGCCGTCTCGTCCGCCCGCTCGGCGGCGAAGCTGCGGCCCGCCTTGCCCTCGCAATCGATGGTGAGGCGGTCCGGGCTTTCGGGCACCGCGAAGGGCGAGAGCCGGGCGACGGAGGCGGCGGCGACCCGCTCCTTCCAGTCGTTCTGCGTCAGGTAGAGGGAGGACGGCCTGAGCGGCTTGTAGGGCGCGACGCCGGTGGAGGGCGTCTTCATCGCCTCGGCGCGGGCGTCGTAATAATCGCGGATCAGGGTGAGTCGCTCGGCGACCGCCTCCTCCGCCTGCGCGTCGAAGACCAGCGGCACGCCCGGCACGTAGTCGAACAGGGTGTCGAGATGGTCGTAGAACAGCGGCATCCAGTGCTCGAGTCCGGCATAGCGCCGTCCCTCGCTGATCGTTTCGTAGAGCCGGTCGTCGCGGGTCGCCGCGCCGAAGGTGGAGATGTAGCCCTGGCGGAAGCGCCGGATCGTCTCAGTGGTCAGTTGCACCTCGCTCATCGGAACGAGGTCGAGGGAGCGGAGCGAGCCCACCGTGCGCTGGGTCTCCGGGTCGAAGGCGCGGATCGATTCCAGGGTATCGCCGAAGAAGTCGAGGCGGATCGGGTTCGGCAGGCCCGGCGGCGACAGGTCGAGAATGCCGCCGCGCACGGCGTATTCACCCGTCTCGCGCACCGTCCCCGTGCGCAGGAAGCCGTTGGCCTCGACCCAGGCGGTGACGGTGTCCATCGGCACCACGTTGCCGATCGCCGCCGAGAAGGTCTCCACCGCGATCTTCTCTCTGGGAGGCACCCTCTGGATCAGGGCGTTGACGGTAGTGCAGAGGATGCGCGGCTGTTCCTCGGAGGAGCGCGAGCGCGAGAGCCGCGACAGCGCGGTCATCCGCTGGGCGGCGATGGCGGCGTTCGGAGAGACCCGGTCGTAGGGCTGGCAGTCCCAGGCCGGGATGCTCATCACCTCGATCTCGGGGGCGACGAATTTCAGCCCGGTCTGGAACGCGTTCGAGCGCCCGGAATCACGGGCCACATGCACCAGCACCGCCGGCCCCTCGAAGCTCCGGGACAGGGCGCGGGCGAGATCGGCCACCACCACCGCGTCGAACCCTTCGGGCACGTTGGCGAGCGTCGGACTGTCGCCGCGCTTCAGCGCCTCCAGCGCACGGGCGAGCGCACCGGATTTCGGCAGGGCGAACCGCGCCGTCTGCGGCTTCGGAGCGGGAGCGGGCGCTTTGGGCTGGGGCTTGGCCATCGGGTCGGGGTTTCGAACTCATGGGAAAGTGTGACGCGACGCGCCTCCCTCCCCCCTGTGGGGAGGGACCGAGGGTGGGGGTGGTTGGGTGACAATCCAACTGCGGAGGCGAGCGGCGCTACCCCCACCTCCAACTCCTCCCCACAAGGGGGAGGAGAGCCCCGCATCGCCTGGACCGCTAGTGAATCGGCGCGTCGTGCTTATGGAACGCCTGGAGGCGGCGGTATACCGGCGTGTCGTAATTCTGCGGCGTCTCGTCCTCGCCGGTGAGCCAGCGGAACAGGTCGCGGTCGGGCACTTCGATCAGGGCCTCGAAGGTGGTCAGCTCCTCATCGCTCAGCGTGCCGATCTCCGCATCGGCGAAACGGCCCATGATCAGGTCCATCTCGCGCATGCCGCGATGCCAGGCGCGGAAGAGGGTGCGGCGGCGGCGCGGATCGAGATCCGCGCTGGTGCGGGTGGTTCCGGACATGGGGTCAGCCTGTGATGCTGCGATCCTGGGATCCCCGGATCGGTGGAGTGGTCGGATCGCGCGAGGTTCAGCGCAGGCCTTTTCAGCGCAGCCCTCGCGCAAGCGTGACGATTGCGCCCACGATGACGATGGTCTGGAATCCGATAGCCGACAGGACCCATTTGAGAATGTCGTATTTCGACTCCGCGATCTCGGTCTTGAGGTCGGATTTCGTCACCAACGTCGACAGATCGGTTTCCCGCGTCTCGCGAAGGACGCCAGTCACGGCCTCCGCCTGGTCGTCCGAGAACCCGGCGGCTTTCAGCTTCCTGGCGATGGCGAGAGTATCGAGGGCGATCGTGGCCATGGTGCGTGCGCCGGAATTCCATGCCGCAATGTCCACAACGGGACCGGCTTCCCAAATATGGCCGATCCCGACAGAGTTGCAACGCCGCCGGACCATATCGTCACGCGCGGCGGCAGCGGCAAAGAGATCGTTGCCCGGCTCGGTCCCCGCATTCTATGCCGGTCTCATGCTCTCTCCTCCGGACATGACGGATACGCGAGGTCCGGCACTGTCATCCCGCCTTCGGGTGTCTTCCGTCCCGCATCCAGACGAGGGATGGTCGCTTCGCCCATGACAGACGAACCCCGCTCGACGAACCTGCGCCCCAGCATCCTCGATCCGCTCTTCGCCCAGGCCCGGACCCTCCCCGGCGTCGGGCCGAAGATGGCGCCGCTGATCGAGCGGCTCCTCGGCACGCCCGAGCAGCCCGCGCGGATCGTCGATCTCCTGTTCCACCTGCCCCAGGGCGGGGTGGCGCGCACGATGATGGGCTCCATCGCCGAGGCGCCGCCGGGCGAGCCCGTGACGCTGGGCGTCACGGTCACCGGCTATCGCCCGCCCCAGGCCGGGACGGGGCGGCGCCCGTTCCGGGTCCTGGTGGAGGACGGCACCGGCGACATCACCCTCGTCTTCTTCGGCATGCCGCAGGCCCGCGTGGAGAAGATGCTGCCGCTCGGCGCCCATCGCTACATTTCCGGCCGGATCGACCTGTGGGACGGGCACCGGCAGATGGTGCATCCGTCGCGGATCGTGGACGAGGCGGGGCTCGCCGCCCTGCCCGCCGTCGAGCTCGTCTACGGCGCCACCGAGGGCCTGACCTCGCGGGCGATCTCGAAACTGGCGCATTCCGCCCTCGACCGGCTGCCGACCCTCCCTGAATGGCAGGATCCGGCCTGGCTCGCGCGGGAGGGGCTGCCGGGCTTCGCCGACGCGCTCAGGGCCGAGCATCGGCCCGAGGCCGCGCCGCCGGCACCGGCGAGCGACGGCATCACGCCCCGCCCCCCGGCGCGGCGGCGGCTCGCCTATGACGAACTCCTCGCCTCGCAGCTGGCGCTGGCCCTGATGCGCGCCCGCAACCGCCGCGCGCCCGGCCGGGCCAATGCCGGGGACGGGCACCTCAAGGACCGGATCGAAGCCGCCCTGCCCTTCGCGCTCACCGGCGCCCAGGCCCGGGCCGTCGAGGAGATCCGCGCCGACCTCGCCTCCGACCGGCGCATGCTGCGCCTGCTCCAGGGCGATGTCGGCTCGGGGAAGACGGCAGTGGCGCTGCTGGCCATGGCCTCGGCTGTGGAGGTCGGCCGGCAGGCGGCGCTGATGGCGCCCACCGAGATCCTGGCGCGCCAGCATTTCGAGCGCCTGACGGGGCTGGTCGGTTCGCTGCGTCTGCGCCTCCTCACCGGGCGCGACAAGGTTTCGGAGCGCCGAGCGACGCTCGCCGACCTCGCCGATGGCCATATCGATATCGTGGTCGGCACCCATGCCCTGTTCCAGGACAGCGTGATCTTCAAGGATCTCGGCGTCGCCGTGGTGGACGAGCAGCATCGGTTCGGCGTCCATCAGCGCCTCGCGCTCGGCGCCAAGGGGGCGGCGGTGGACATCCTGGTGATGACCGCGACGCCGATCCCCCGCACCCTGGCGCTGACCTGCTTCGGCGACATGGACGTCTCGGTCCTGGACGAGAAGCCGGCCGGCCGCCAAGCCATCGCCACGCGCCTCGTCTCCATCGACCGGCTCGACGAGGTGGTGATGGGGCTCGGCCGGGCGCTTGCCGCCGGGGACAGGGTCTACTGGATCTGCCCGCTGGTGGCGGAATCCGAATATGTCGACCTCGCCGCCGCCGAGGACCGCTTCGCCGACCTGCGGCAGGAATTCGGTGACGCCGTCGGGCTGATCCACGGCAAGATGCCGGGGCCGGACAAGGATGCCGCCATGGAGCGGTTCGCCGCCGGCGAGACGAAGATCCTGGTCTCCACCACGGTGGTGGAGGTGGGCGTCGACGTGCCGGAGGCGACGATCATGGTGATCGAGCATGCCGAGCGCTTCGGTCTCGCGCAATTGCACCAGCTGCGCGGTCGGGTCGGGCGCGGGGCCAAGGCTTCGACCTGCCTGCTGCTCTATCGCGGGCCGCTGGGACAGGTCTCCCGTGCCCGCCTCGAAATGATGCGCGAGACCGATGACGGCTTCCGCATCGCCGAGGAGGATCTGCGCCTGCGCGGCGAGGGGGAGGTGCTGGGCACCCGGCAATCGGGCGCGGCCGCCTTCCGCCTCGCGAATCTGGAGAGCGATGCCAGCCTGCTGGAAGTGGCCCGTGACGATGCTAGGCTCATCGTCGAGCGCGATCCCGGCCTTAGATCCGAGCGTGGCAGGGCACTCCGGGTGCTGCTCTACCTGTTCGAACGGGACGCGGCGATTCGGTTGCTCGGAGCCGGCTGAGCCGATTCGCCGGCTGAACGAGCCCCGCGCCAAACCTGAACGCATCGCCACAAAAGCGACGAATCGGCCCCCGATGACGTCTGCGCAGTTCAGCTTCACGAACCATGGCACCGCAGCCGCAGAACGCCGGAAATCCCTTATCTTTCAAAGGGTAGGCTGACTTCCGGACCTCTTTCCCCGAGCCGTTGTGCGGTGCCGCACGGACTTCCTGAACTTGAAATGAACGTATTCTCCCCTTAACTGAACATGAACGAACAGCCCGCCAGACTGGGCTGCCACACAGAATTCAGGAGGATGGATATGTCTGCCGGACTGTTCCAAAACCTACCGGGTGCCCATGAAATGGGGAGCGTCCACGCCCTTCCGAGCGAGCCTTGGCTGCTTCCGATCTCGGATGGCAAGGAGCCCGCGCTGAAGACGACGGACGATGTCCTCCTCGCGGTCCGTCAATCCGCCCGCCCCTTCCAGATCGCGGCGAATGCCCTGATGGTCCTGCTCTTGGTGGCCGTCACTGCCCAGATCGCCATGGGCTGGGGTGGTTCCACCATTGCCCCGCACGCCAACAGCCATGTCGCCGATGCCTCGCCGCCGACGCTGCCCATCGAGAAGGCCTCGATGACGGTCCACAACTAGGCGCGTTCGAGCAGGGCTCCCGAAAGGCGAATTCGCTGTTCGGGAGATGTGCGTCGGGTCGACGTCCCTGCCCAAAGACTTGCACCGGCAGCCCTGCATGGGCGAGCGTTTCACTCCGTGCTGACGAGCTTCTCCTGGCGACGTGACGAGGCTTCGAGCGCCGCCTCCGGCCCGGTGGCCTGCCCGTTCTGAGCCGCACGGATCGATGCCGCCATGGCCTGCAGCCTGACCTGCGGGTCCTCCGGCTGGATGACCCCCGCCGACATGACCAGCTTGGCCGCGTCGTCGATGCTCATGGGCACTTCGATGATGTCCGCCCGCGGCAGGTAGAAGAAGAACCCCGTCGTGGGGTTGGGCGCACAGGGCAGGAACACGCCCACATGGTCGTTCTCCTCGCCGAGCGCCGTCTGCACGTCGGGGCCGGCCGGGGCCGAGACGAACACCACCGACCACGTTCCCTTCACCGGGAATTCGACCAGGCCGACGGTGCGGAACGACGTGCCGTTGGCCGAGAACAGCGTCTCGAAGATCTGCCGCAGACCCTTGTAGAGGCCCGAGATCACCGGGGTTCGCGCGAGCAGCACCTCTCCGAACTCCACCACGCTGCGGCCGACGAGATTGGCGGTGAGGAAGCCGAGCAGCGTCACGGCGATGAAAGCGATGACGAGGCCGATGCCCGGAATCGAGAAGGGCAGGTAATGGTCCGGCAGGTAGCTCGCCGGCACCAGGGGCTTCACCCAGCCGTCGATGAGGCTGATGAACCACCACGTGATGTAGATCGTGATCGCCAGCGGCCCGGCGACGATGATGCCGGTGAGGAAGTAGGTCCGCAGGCGGCTCTTCTTGCTCACCCGAGGTGGCGGCCGTGCTCCGGCGGGGTCTGGTTCCGGCAACGGGGTGAGCGTTTCGCGCACGGGCGGCCTGTCTCGTGGGAGGCCGATCGTCAGCCTGCATGACAAGGGTTAGCGGGTCGGGCGTGTCACCTCAAGCGCGAGGAAGCGCCCCCTGCCCCGGATGATCCGAGGCCGAGGATCACGGCTTGGTCTCGCCGAGCGCCGCCTCTGCCGCCAGCGCCCTCTCCTTCCACGCATCTCGCTCCGCCAGGGCCTCCTTGAGGGCGAGTTCGGCGCGCTGAGCCCGCACGGCGCTGGCCGAGGCCAGGGCTTGGGCCCGTTCGCGGGCGCGGGTCTCGCCGGCCATCTGGACCTTGAGGTCGCGCGGCGTTGCCATGGTTGTGTCCGTTCTCGTCGGGGAGAGAAGTGGCAGGATGCCCCGCCGACGCTGCTTGTGCCAGATCCATGACGTGACGAAGGCGCGGAAGGCCTGTGCCGGCACCCCGTCGTCCCGGGGCCGCGTCGCGGAGCCCGGGATCCAGAAACGCAGGAGGTTCAGAACCTTACCCCGCCGTCAGCGGCATGTCATAGGCGGTCGCCCTGCCCCGTCCGGGGGCTGGGTGTCCTCAGGGCGACGGATGCGGGTCGTTGGCCAGCCGGATCGGTTCGCCGTGCGGGGTCGCGGCGGCGGCGCGCAGGAAGGCGTCGCTGCGGGCCTGGACGCTCGCGGAATCGGTGACGCCGCGTTCGGCGAGCAGGGCTTCCAGGGTCGCGAGCCAGCGTCCGTAATCGGCCGCCGCTTCCGGCTTCCCCTCCGGCCGGATGGTGCGCCCGAGGGCGCGCGCCCATTCCTCCTGCGTGAACAGGCCCCGCTCCTGCAGGGCGACCACCAGGGCGAAGACCTGCGCCTCCCAGGGTTCCGCGAACGGTCCCGGATCGTCGGGCCGGCACATGGCGGTCATTGTGGCGTCACCGGCAGGAGATATCCCTCGAAGGCGGCCACGGTGACGCGCCCGCCCGGGTCGGCGCTCGCCCCCCACAACTCGGCGGCCTCGAACCCCACCGTGTAGAGCCATTGCGGCGGGGCATCCCGGCCCTCCGCGCTGGCATCGGGCAGGACGAAGGCGCCGTGGACCCGCTCGATGACGCCACGCCGGCCCCGGACGTAACGGGGTAGGCGGGTGTGGCCAATGGGGTGGTCGTTGCGGGTCAAGACGGGGTCGCGTACCGCATATAGAGCCGGCGCATCCGGCGGCCGGTCGCTGGGGAATCCCGCGGAGAAGCGAGGCGGGATCTCCTCGGCACGCAGCACGCGTTTGACCGGGCTCGCCGGCCCGGCGCTGGCGCCCGCAGCGATTTCTTCTTGCGTGGCAAGGCCATGCGCGACGATCTGCGCTTCGAGGGCAGCGAGCCAGATCTCGTAATAGCTCGCCGACAGGTACTCCGCCGGGGGCAGCGATTCCCGCGCGGCGCGGCTGCCGTCCAGGGTCCAGGTGCCGGTATAGCCCACCGCCAGAGCCAGGGCGAAGACACGCCGTTCCCATTCCGAATGAAAAACCGGCTCGTTCGCCTCCGGCATGACGGTGCCGAATCCGTGGGCGCCGCCGAGATCCTGCGCGCCGTTCATCGGCCGGCCTTCGGGGTGAGCGGCAGCCCGGTGCCGATCATGGAATCGCGCGTGACCAGGGCGGCGAGCTCGGCCTCGTCGAGGGATTCGGTGCCGGCGGGCCGCAGGGGCAGGACCATGAAACGGGTCTCGGCGGTGGAATCCCAAACGGTGATGCGGGTCGCCTCGGGAAGGGTGAGGCCGAACTCGGCGAGGACCCCGCGCGGGTCGAGGACGGCGCGGGCGCGGTAGGGCGGCGCCTTGTACCAGACCGGCGGCAGGCCGAGCACCGGCCAGGGATAGCAGGAACACAGGGTGCAGACGACGAGGTTGTGGCTGTCGGCCGTGTTCTCGACCACCACCATGTGCTCGCCGCCGCGCCCCCCGATGCCGAGTTCCGCGATGGCCGGCGTCCCGTCGGCGAGGAGCCGTTCCCGATAGGCCGGATCGGTCCAGGCGCGGGCGACGACACGGGCGCCGTTATGGGGGCCGATGCGGGTCTCGTACATCTCGATGAGGGTATCGAGGGCGTCCGCCTCCACGTAGCCTTTCTCCAGAAGCAGCGATTCCAGCGCCCTCACCCGCGCCTCGATGGGGGTGAGGCTGCTGCCATGCGCGTGGTCCGGGTGGTCATGGTGATGGTCGTGATCGTGCGCCATGGCGTCTCGTCCTGTGCCCGGAACGGTCTTCGCGTCGGTTATCCGGCTCGAAGGCCGGCAAGCACGGGGCGCGCCGGGCGATGTGCGAGGGCCAGTCTGCTACCTGAAACGCACGGTGTCGACACAACTCCGAACAGCCTCAGCGCACGGCCTCGATGGCCTCCTGGGCATCGCGGTGATCCTCCGCGGTGGCCTCGGGCTTCTCCTGCCGGGCGGGGGCCTGCGGCGCGGCGCAGAGGCTGACCGTGATCGGGAAATGGTCCGATCCGACGCCGGGCAGCCGTTCCATGTGGCCGAGCAGGAAGTGCTCGCTGAAGAAGACATGGTCGAGGGGCCAGCGCATCACCGGCCATTGCGCGTGGAAGGTCGCGAACAGGCCGCGGCCCCGGCGCGGATCGAGCAAGCCGCTGATACTCTGGAACAATTGGGTCGTGCGGGACCAGGCCACGTCGTTGAGGTCGCCGGCGACGATGGTGGGACCTGGCGCTTCCGCGACTTCGCGGGCGACGATCACCAGTTCGGCGTCGCGCGGCGCGCTGCTATGGCCGGGATGCGGGGGGCGCGGATGCAGGCCATGGAGTCTCACTGTTTCCCCGTCCGGCAGCACCACCTGCGTGCGCAGCGACGGCACGTCGTCCTGAAGCAGGAAGCGGATTTCGGGGCCGCGCAGGGGCAGGCGGGAATAGAACAGCAGGCCGTAGGTGTTGTCCTGTGGCTGCTCGACCCGGTTCGGGTAGAGCGCGCGCAACGGAGCCATGGCCTCCTGCCAGGCGGAATCGGTCTCCAGCAGCAGGACGAGATCGGGCGAGCGACGCGTGACGAGATCGAGGGCCGCGCCGTAATTCCTGTTCGTCTGCAGGACGTTGAGCACCACGAGGCTGAGCCGGGCTCCCGGCTCGCAGGCTTTGGCCGCCTTCGCCTGGGTGGCGGCGAGCGGGGTGAAGGGCAGGATGAAGCGGACCTGCATGACCAAAGCCGCCGCCATGGCGAGGGCGAGGATGAGGGAGGTCGTGTCCCTGGAGACCAGAAGGAGGCCGGAAAGGCAGGCCGCCAGCGCCACCGCGATCTGCAGCCGGGGGAAGTCCAGGCTGCGGACGAAGCCGAGATTGGTCTCGATCAGGGGCAGCGCCGTCGCTGCCACGAGCAGACCGGCGATGCCCTGCAGGGCGAGCGTGAGATACGTCAAACCTGGTCTCCGCCGCCGTGCGCCCGTCAGGGAGCCGCCCAACCGGGCCATTCAAGGGGCCATGCGCGTCGTCTCGCGCGACCGCCACGCGGCCCCGTATGACCGCCATGCGACCCCCGCTTCGACCGCCACGCGACCCCGTTTCGAGGCGCGCCTGACAATCGACGGATTCCGGTGGCGGTTCCGGCCTATTCGACCGTCACGGACTTGGCGAGGTTGCGCGGCTGGTCCACGTCTTTGCCCATGAAAACGGCCGTGTGGTAGGCGATGAGCTGGATCGGCACGGCGTAGACGATGGGAGACACGACCGGGTCGAGGTCGGGCATGGTCACCGTCGCCATGGTGTCGAGGCCGGCGGCCGCCGCGCCCTTGGCGTCGCCGATGAGGATGATGCGCCCGCCGCGCGCGGCCACCTCCTGCATGTTCGACACCGTTTTCTCGAAGATCGCGTCGTGCGGCGCGATGACGATCACCGGCACGCTCTCGTCGATGAGGGCGATGGGGCCGTGCTTGAGCTCGCCGGCGGCGTAGCCCTCGGCGTGGATGTAGCTGATCTCCTTCAGCTTCAGCGCGCCTTCCAGGGCCATCGGGTAGCTGGTGCCGCGGCCGAGATAGAGCACGTCGCGGGCCTTCGAGACCTCACGGGCGAGGAGCTCGATCTCGCCTTCCAGCTTGGTCGCGTCCGCCATCAGGCCCGGCACGGTGATGAGCGCGTCGACGAGTTCGCGCTCGCGCTCGGCGCTCAGGGTGCCCCGCGCCCGGCCCGCCGCGATGGCGAGGCACAGCAGCACCGTGAGCTGGCAGGAGAAGGCCTTGGTGGAGGCCACGCCGATCTCGGGGCCGGCGAGCGTCGGCACCACGGCCGAAGCCTCGCGGGCGATGGTGGAGGTCGGCACGTTGACGACCGCCAGGGTGTGCTGGCCCTGGCTCTTGGCGTAGCGCAGGGAGGCCAGGGTGTCGGCGGTCTCGCCCGATTGCGAGATGACGAGGGTCAGGCCGGCCGTGTCGAGGGGCGGCTCGCGGTAGCGCGCCTCGGAGGCGACGTCGATCTCCACCGGCAGCCGCGCCAGGGATTCGAACCAGTATTTCGCCACCAGCCCTGCATAATAGGCGGTGCCGCAGGCGGTGATCGAGAGCCGCGAGAGGTCCTTGAAATCGAACGGCAGCGCCTCGGGCAGGGCGACCCGGCCGTTGGCGAGGTCGACGTAATGGGCCAGCGTGCGGCCCACCACCTCGGGCTGCTCGTGGATTTCCTTGGCCATGAAGTGGCGGTGGTTGCCCTTCTCGACCCGGTAGGCCTGGGCGACGATGCGCTGGCGCTGGCGCGAGACCGGGGTGCCGTCGATGTCGCGGATCGCGGCGCCCTCGCGGGTCAGCACCGCCCAGTCGCCCTCCTCCAGATAGGTGATCTCCTCGGTGAAGGGCGCCAGCGCCAGGGCGTCCGAGCCGAGATAGGTCTCGCCATCGCCGAAGCCGATGGCCAGGGGCGCCCCGTGGCGGGCGCCGATGAGGAGATCGTCGTAGCCGGTGAAGATGAAGCCCAGCGCGAACGCGCCGCGCAGGCGCGGCAGGGCAGCGGCCACGGCCTCCACCGGGCCCAGCCCCTTGTCCATCTCGGCGCTGACGAGCTGGGCTACGACCTCCGTGTCGGTCTCGCTCTCGAAGCGCACGCCACTGGCCTGCAGCTCGGCCTTCAGCTCGCGAAAGTTCTCGATGATGCCGTTATGGACGACGGCCAGCCGCGCCGTGGCATGCGGGTGGGCATTGGTCTCGTTGGGGCGGCCATGGGTGGCCCAGCGGGTATGGCCGATGCCGATGGCGCCGGGCAGCGGCTCGTCGCGCAGCCTGAGTTCGAGGTTGGAGAGCTTGCCCTCGGCGCGGCGGCGATCCAGCCGGCCATGGGCCAAGGTGGCGACCCCGGCCGAATCGTAGCCGCGATATTCGAGGCGGCGCAGGGCTTCGACCACCTGTCCCGCCACCGCCTCATGCCCGACGATGCCAACGATTCCGCACATGGTCGCTTCTCTCACACGAGGGGCCGGGCCGGAATGGCGGAAGCGGGACAGGCTTCCGACGTCTCCGACCGGGATATTGGCGGTGGCCCACGCAAGGAGCGGCCCAAGCCTTCTGGAAGGGCCTTGTACCGGATCGGAACACGATCCGGCCAGGGCTCCTGCCGTCATGCCATATCCGAGGCCGAATTTGGCTCAACGCCTACATTCACACTTGTTAGCAAAATACTGAAGAGACTAGTTTTTCTTGGATCGAGACGCCTTCATCGCCTGCAATGCCGCCCGCATCCCGCTGGCCATGCCCTCGATGATGCGCTGGCGGCTGCGGGCGATGGCGAGGGCATCGGCCGGCACCGAGGCGGTGATGACCGAGCCCGCGCCGACGATGGCGCCGGCCCCGACGCTCACGGGCGCCACCAGGGCGGTGTTCGAGCCGATGAAGGCGCCGGCCCCGATCTCGGTGCGGTGCTTGTTCACCCCGTCGTAATTGCAGGTGATGGTGCCGGCCCCGACATTGGCGCCCGGCCCGATCTCGGCATCGCCGAGATAGGTCAGGTGATTGGCCTTGGCGCCCTCGCCGAGGCGGGCGTTCTTCATCTCGACGAAATTGCCGATGCGGGAGCCCGTCTCCAGCACCGCGCCGGGGCGAAGCCTCGCATAGGGGCCGATATGGACGCCCTGTGCCAGGGTCGCGCCTTCGAGATGCGAGAAGGCATGGATCACGCACCGGTCGCCGACCGTCACGTGGGGGCCGAACACCACATGAGGTTCCACGAGAACGTCCCGGCCCAACACCGTGTCGACACTGAAGAAAACCGTTTCCGGCGCCACCAGCGTGGCCCCTCCGATCTGCGCCGCGCGGCGCAGGCGCGCCTGGATCGTCGCTTCGGCGACGCTCAACTGGACCCGGTCGTTGACGCCCTGCGCCTCGGCCTCGTCCACGGGCACCACCGCCACGTCGAGCCCGTCCGCCACCGCGAGGGCGACCGCGTCCGGCAGGTAGTACTCGCCCGCCGCATTGGCGTTGCCGATCCGCGTCAGCAGGGCGAGGGCATGGGGGCCGGAGAGGGCCATGAGGCCGGCATTGCACAGGGTGACGGCGCGCTCCTCCGCGCTCGCATCCTTCTCCTCGCGGATGGCGAGCACGCGCCCGCCCTCCGTCAGCACCCGTCCGTAGCCGGTGGGAGTCTCCGACGTGAAGGCCAGCACCGCCACCGCAGCCCCGTCGGCCAAGGGCGCGCGCAGGCGGGCGAGGGTGGCCCCGGTGACGAGGGGGGTGTCGCCGAACGCGATCACCACGTCGTCGGAGCCCGCTTCCAGGGCTTCGCGGGCGGCGAGCACCGCATGGGCGGTTCCGAGGCGCTCCACCTGCGGATGGACCGAGGCGCCGGGCGCCGCGCGGGCGATCTCGGCGGCGACCGCCTCCTGGCCCGGCTCCACCACCACGGCGATGCGGTTCGCCCCCGCCTCGCTCGCGGCGGCGAGCACGTGGCCGAGCATGGTCCGCCCGGCCACCGCATGCAGGACCTTGGGCAGGTCGGAGCGCATCCGTGTGCCCTTGCCGGCGGCCAGCACGATGGCGGTCAGGCTGCGTCCGCCCGTTCTGGCGGGCTCGGTGGAATGGGGGGTCTGCGCCGTCATCGTCTCTCCGCCGCTGTCGGGCCGGGGGCCGGTTCGCGTCTCGTCCGGCTGCGCTACTGCGCGGCTTGCCGGGTAGCAAGCCTGCCCGGCCGGCGAGCCGGAGGCGCGGACGGAGGTCCGGTCCGCCCCGTCGCGGTCACTGGCTCTTGAGGATCAGGGTGATCAGCACCGCGGCCACACACACGAACATGACGACCCCGAGGACCAGGCTCGCCAGGGTGGTGGTGGAGATGTAGGTGCCGGCGACGGTTCCCAGCATGCGCGTGACACCGCCTGCCGCCGGGGAAGCGGCGTCACCGGGATGGCCGCAGCCCGGGCAGGCGAGGGCCTGCGCGGAGACCTGTCGCGCGCAGGCAGGGCATGGGATCAGGGTCAATGAGGTGCCTCGTGTGAGGTGAACGACCCACGGAATCTGTCACAAGCGCGGCCATTCGGCCAGTCCGAGCCCCCTCGCCTGCCGTGCCCGGCGCTGGCCGGCCGTTCGCCCGTCGGAAAATCCGCGTTCCGTTGAACGGTTTCGGTTCTTTCCGGCTTAAGGTTGGGTTCAGGCCGTGCCGTGGTAAAGCCGGGACATACCGCATCGCACCCCGCGCCTTCCCGCGCCGACATTACAGGTCCAATGACGCCGACGATTCCGGGACTTCGCCGCGCCGTGGCAGAACCCTCCTCCAATGATCCCGTGGTGACGGGACCGCAGGACCGGAGCCGTCGGGAGCTTCTCTTGCAGGCGAGCGCCGCCGCGCTGGCCCTCTCCCTCCCCGGCACCGCTGCCCTGGCCGACGACGCCCCCGCCCTCCCCCCCGAGGGCGCGCCGTTCCTCGGCCACACGGTGCCCGATCTGGCCCGCGCGCTGGCCAAGCGCCCCTACGCCGCCCCCCGCACCGACGACCTGCCCGGCGCCCTGACCGGGCTCAACCGCGAGCAGTACAACGCCATCCGGACCGTGCCCGGCAGCGCGATCTGGGCGAACGAGGCCTTCGGCTTCACCCTCGAGCCCCTGCATCGCGGCTCGGTCTTCACCGGCCGCGTGGCCCTGGCCCTGGTGGAGGACGGCACGGTGCGGCCGCTCGCCTACGACCGCGCCCGCTTCGAGGCGGAGGGCATCGCCCTGCCCGAGTTCAAGGACGATCCCGGCTATTCGGGCCTGCGCATCCGCGCCCGGTTCGATGGCGGCGAGCTCACCGATTTCGCCACCTTCCAGGGCGCGTCCTTCTTCCGCCTCGTGGCCACCGGCCAGGGCTTCGGCGTCACCGCACGCGCCCTCACCCTGCGCCCGGCCGATTCACGCGGCGAGGAGTTTCCGGAACTGCGCGCCATCTGGGTCGAGCGGCCCGGCCCCGGCGGCCCGCTGGTGCTGCACTGCCTCGTCGATTCCCCCTCGGCCACCGCCGCCCTGAGGATGAGCCTGCGGCCGGGCGGCGCCTCGCTCTGCGACGTCGAGGGCACGGTGTTCGCCCGCGCGGCCATCGACCATCTCGGTCTCGGCGGCATGACCACGAGCTACTTCTTCGGCCCCTACGACCGGCGCGGTGCCGACGACGCTCGGGCCGGCGCCTATGCCTCCACCGGCCTGCAGATCCGCACCGGTGCCAACGAGGCGATCTGGCGTCCCGCGCGCAACCCGGAGACGCTGCAGGTCTCGTCCTTCGTCGACGACAACCCGAAAGGCTTCGGCCTGATGCAGCGGGCGCGCAGCTACGCCGATTTCGAGGACGACGTGCAGCATTGGGAGTGGCGCCCTTCGCTCTGGCTCGAGCCTTTCGGCGCCTGGGGGCCGGGGGCCGTGACGCTCCTCGAGATCCCGAGCGATTCCGAGTTCAACGAGAACATCCTGGCCTATTGGCGGCCGAAGGCGTCCCTGGCGGCGGGCACCGAGTACGCGTTCGGCTATCGCCAGCATTGGTGCTGGCAGCCTCCCGAGGCGCCCCCGGTGGCGCTCGTCTCCGGCACCCGCAGCGGCAAGGCGACGGGGAGCAACCGCCGCCTCTTCCTGGTGGATTTCACCGGCGACATCCTGTTCGCCGATCCCGACCTGCAGCCGACGCTGCTGACCTCGCCCGGCACGGTGGCGGCTCCGACCCTCTATCGCTATCCCGACCGCAAGACGGTGCGGGTCTCCTTCGAGCTCGACACGGGCGGCGAGAAGACCTGCGAACTGCGCCTCGTGCTCAAGCGCGGGGAGGCCCCCGTCACCGAAACCTGGCTCTACCGGTGGACACCCTGAACACGCACGCGCTTCCCCCCACCGCCCCGGCTTCCTTTCGACCCGCGATGCCGCCCGAAGCCCCGCTGCCCATGCCGGTGCAGGCGCTCGACCGCTGGGACCCCGCCACGGGGCACCGTCCGGCGAGACCCGCGCGGCGGCCCTGGACAGCCCGCGCCTTCGTCTTCGGCGGGGCGGCGCTGCTCACCGCCTACGGCGCCCTGGAGATGTACGAGGTCGTGGCCGTCTCGGGCGGGACGACGGCGCTGCAATACGTGCTGCTCGTCCTCTTCACTCTGAACTTCTCCTGGATCGCCCTCTCCTTCATGAGCGCGATCCTGGGCTTCGCCACGCTCCTGCGCCGGCCGAAGGCTCCGCTTCCGCCGACCCGGCTCGCCACGAAGACCGCCATCGTCATGCCGGTCTACAACGAGGCCACCGCCCGCACCTTCGCGGCCGTGGAAGCCATGCGGGCGGAGATCGACGCCACCGGCCACGGCGCAGCGTTCGACTATTTCGTCCTGTCGGACTCGACGCAAGGAGACGCCTGGATCGCCGAGGAGCGTGCCTTCCTCGATCTGCGCGCGCGCTGGGGCGAGGATGCGCGGCTCTATTACCGGCACCGGGCGAAGAACCACCACCGCAAGGCCGGCAATATCGGCGACTTCGTCTCGCGCTGGGGCGGGGCCTACGACCACATGCTGGTGCTCGACGCCGACAGCCTGATGACCGGACCTTGCGTGGTGCATCTGGCCGCCGCCATGGAGGCGGACCCCGATTCCGGCATCGTCCAGTCGCTGCCGCTCATCATCAACCGCAACACCCTGTTCGCCCGCGTCCAGCAATTCGCCGCCCGCATCTACGGCCCGGTCATCGCCACCGGCCTCTCCGTCTGGTCGGGCCGCGACGGCAATTACTGGGGCCACAACGCCATCATCCGCACCCGCGCCTTCGCCGAGGCCTGCGGCCTGCCCGACCTCAAGGGCAAACCGCCCTTCGGCGGCCACATCCTCAGCCACGATTTCGTCGAGGCGGCGCTGATCCGGCGGGCGGGCTGGAGCGTGACCATGCTGCCCGCCCTGCCCGGCTCCTACGAGGAGAGCCCGCCCTCCCTCATCGACGTGGCGGTGCGTGACCGGCGCTGGGCGCAAGGGAACCTCCAGCACAGCCGCGTCATCGGGGCGGCGGGCCTGACGCTGGCTTCGCGCCAGCATTTCGCCACCGGCATCGCCGGCTACGTCGCCTCCCCGCTCTGGCTCGGCCAGCTCGTGGTCGGTATCGCCCTGGTGCTCCAGACCGCCTATGTGCGGCCGGAATATTTCACGAGCGAGTTCGGGCTCTACCCGGTCTGGCCGCGCTTCGACCCAGTGCGCGCGCTCCAGCTGTTCGGGCTCACCATGGGCATCCTGCTGGCCCCGAAGCTCCTGGGGCTGATCCTGGCGCTGATCGACGGGCCGGTGCGCCGGGCCTCGGGCGGGGCCATCCGCCTCGTCCTGTCGAGCCTGATCGAGACGATCCTCTCCGCGCTCATCGCGCCCATCGCCATGCTGATCCAGTCGGGCTCGGTCTTCGAGATCCTGGTGGGGCGCGACACAGGCTGGAACCCGCAGCGGCGCGACGACGGCTCGATACCCTTGCGCGACATCGTCCGCCGCCACCGCTGGCACATGGTGCTGGGGCTGGTGACGGGCATCGCCGCCTTCGCCATCGCCACCTCGCTGTTCCTCTGGATGTCGCCCACCATCCTCGGCCTCGTCCTGGCGATCCCGATCTCCTGGGCGAGCGGCCAGCTCTCCTGGGGCCTCGCCCTGAAGCGCCTCGGCCTGCTGATGACCCCGGAGGAGCGCGACCCGCCCGCCATCGCGTCGAGCGCCGGGGCGATCGCCGCCCGCAACGCCGAGGCCGGCCTCGACGAATCGGATGCGATCCGCGCCCTCCACGCTGATGCGGGCTTCGCCGAGGCCCATGCCCTGATGCTGCCGGAGATGCCCCAACGCCCCCGCGGCGTGATCGACACCGACCGCGCCCTCGCCCAGGCCAAGGTGGTGGAGGCCGAGACCGTCGCCGAGGCCGCCGAGTGGCTCAGCCCGAAGGAGCGCATGGCCCTCCTCCACGACCGCGCCCTCCTCGACCGCCTCACCCGCCTCGCGCCTGCGTGAGCTACAACAGTCACGCATGTCGCGGGATGCGCTGACGAGCCCTCCTGCCCACAAGGGGGAGAGGGACGCGGTCTGCCTACGAGAGCAGATGTGTGAATCCGGTAGCCTGCCTGAGACCGGGGGGGCGTCCGGACCCGGAGCCGGGCTCCACGAGAGCCTGCCGCATCGGGACTGCCGATGCCAACCCCCTGCCCGCTCGGCGGCCGATTCGAAGAATCAGTCCGCCCTTCCCGAATCGGGCGCCTGGGCGAGGCGGTTGGCCAGGGAGGCCTCGTACTGGATGAGGTCCTTGCCCCGCTTCATCGCCCGGTAGAAGTCCCGCGCCGCCACATGGGCGTTGATGTCCCGGACATAGGGGGCCGTGCTCGGCACCGCCGCGAGCAATTCGCTCGCCTGGGCCACGAACAGGTTCTCGATCTCCGACACGTCGTCGGAGAGATAGAGTACCGTGAGGGTCAGGTAGAGGCGCTTGCAGGCCGTATCGGCCTCGCTCTCCGTGATGATGTCGGATTCGCGCAGGAACTTCGTCATCGTCTCGATGACGAAACTCGACCGCCGGGACCCGTTGCGGATCGCGGCCCCGCCGATCAGCAACCGCTCGAACGGCTTGAGTTCGATCTTCAGGGGCATGACCGGTCCTTCGGGTTCGGGTGGGATCATCGATCCGGGCGGTTAACAATACATGACCACCATGGCAGGGTTTGCTTGCGGAATACGGCATCTCCCTCGGAGACCACGAAGATAGGGAGAATACGTCGGATCTCACTCAGGGTTCGTTGACCGTTCGTCTTAAGACGTTCGCAACGTCCTCGTGGTTCTGTGACGTCGCACCCAAAAAAGGGCGCTTCCAGATCAGAATGGATCGGACCACATGTCTTCAGGCATCACGCTTACCGCGGCAACGCGCCAGAACCTGCTCTCGCTGCAGGGCACCGCCGACCTCCTGACCCAGACCCAGAACCGTCTGTCGACCGGCAAGAAGGTCAACTCGGCCCTCGACGATCCGACGAGCTTCTTCACCTCGCAGGCCCTGTCCGGCCGCTCGGGCGATCTCGGCTCGCTCCTCAACGGCATCTCGAACGGCGTCCAGACCATCCAGGCCGCCAACCAGGGCATTACCTCGATCCAGAAACTGGTCGACTCGGCCAAGTCCACCGCCAACCAGGCGCTGGCCGACAAGAGCGCGGTGTCGAGCGGTACGCCCGCGGCTAACGCATCCTTGTCCGGTTCGAAGACCTTCCAGGCGCTTTCGGCCAATACCGACGGCACACAGGATTTCTCGTCGCTGGCGAAGGATGGCTCGGTCGACATCTCGCTCGATGGTGGCAAGAGCTATTCGACCATCCGCCTCGACGCCGCGACTCTTAAGGGCAGCGTCAACGACCTGACGAAGGTCAGCGCGCAGCAGGTCGTCTCGGCCATCAACAGTCAAGTCAGCGCGAACTCCTCGCTGAAAGGAAAGGTCTCGGCCTCGGTTGCTGCCGATGGCCGCATCAACTTCTCCACGGCGAGCGCCGGCGCGACGCAGCAGTTGAACGTTCGCGGCTCTGCGGGTTCGTCGATCGACATCGGCTACGGCAAGGACACCACCACCGGTGGTCCGACGACGGCGAAGGTCGTCGGTAGCGCTTTCACGGGCATTACAGCCGCAGGAACGGGTGCAACACTCTCCATCGGCGACGGCTCCTCTGCATTGGACGTCACCATCGACTCAACCAGCCTGAAGGCAGACGGAACCGCCCTCGGCACCGCTGGAACCGCGACCGATGTTGCGGATGCCATCAACGTCCAGCTGAAGGCTGCCGGTTCGAGCGTCACCGCCAGCGTGTCCGGCGGCGTGCTCAACTTCACAAGCCAAGACACCGGCCCGAGCGCGGCCGTCACCGTCCAGGGCAAGCAATATTCGGCGACGGCGGGGAACAATATCGACATCGGTTTCGGGGACAACACGGCCTACACCACCGGCACCTTCACCGCCGGCACGGGTACGGCGGCGACCGGCCTCTCGGCTACCGGATCGGATGCGACCGATGGGTCGGCCAAGGCCAGCATCAATGGGACCGTGGTGATCGCTGACACCACCGGCGGGTCTCCGCCCACCGGCGGCGGTATCGATTTGTCGGGCACCAAAAACGCCTCGTTCTCGATCCAGCTCGGTTCGGGTCCGGCTAAAACCATTAGCCTGACGGCCACCACCATCGGCGCAGCAACGGCCGCTAACACCAGCCGCGACGAGATCGCTGCGGCGATCAACAAGCAGATCGCTGCGGATACCGGACTGGCCGGCAACGTTACAGCGAGCTTCGACTCCAGCAACAAGCTGGTTCTCAGCTCCACCAAGGCAAGCTCGGATCAAAAGATCACCGTGACCGCCGCGCAGGGCACGACCGTGGCGAACAACATCAATATCGGCCTCGGAACCCAGACCTCGACGATCAACGGCACAGCCACCAACACCGCGACGGCGATTTCCGGCTTCGGCAAGGACAGCACCGGCTCCACTAACTCGACCCGTACGTCGCTGTCCAAGCAGTTCAACGAAATTCTGAACCAGATCACCCAGCAGGCCAAGGATTCGAGCTACAACGGCATCAACCTGCTCTATCGGAGCGGCGACGATACCAGCGAGAACTCCCTGAAGGTGACTTTCAACGAGACCGGCTCGTCCAGCCTGACGATCTCGGGCGCCAAGCTCGACTCGGACGGCCTCGGCCTCACCGCCTCCACCGGCGGCTTCCAGACCGATACGGAGATCAACGAGACGCTGACGGCCATCACCAAGGCCACCAGCCAGCTTCGTGGACAGGCTTCGACCTTCGGCTCCAACCTCTCGGTGGTGCAGAACCGTCAGGACTTCTCGAAGAACCTGATCAACATCTTGGACACCGGCTCGGCCAACCTGACGAACGCGGACCTCAACGAGGAAGCCGCCAACTCCCAGGCCCTGTCGACCCGCCAGTCCATCGGCATCTCGGCCCTCTCGCTTGCCAACACGGCGCAGCAGGGCATCCTGCAGCTTCTCCGCTAAGCGGATCAGCCGTCACGACGATGAGCGGCCGGGGGAAACCCCGGCCGTTTCTTTATGCGTAGACCGTCCCTCCCCCGCGCGCACCTTTCGCCGGCGACGAACCACCGCGCCGCCACCGCCTTCGGCAGGCCGCGGAGCGTCTCCAGCTCGGCATGCGCCTGTCGGACGACGCCGTCCTCATGCTGGGGCGACGCGCCGGCTGTACGGCCGGACGCCCGCGTTCACGCGGTTCCCCGCCCCTATCGGCCACCCTGCCCCGCACCCGCGTCCACGGCCTGCGCCACAACTGCCCGGCATCTCTCCCGCGATCCTGCAGACCGGGATCGCGCAAAAGCGGCCGGCACATTCCGGCATCTGTCCTCTCCCGCGATGCCGCGATGCCGCGACGCTCGACGCTGCCCTGCGCGGACACAGGCGCTCGAACACCTCGCGGGAGATGGTGGTGGCCTGGATTCGGGCGTGGATGGAGGGGTCGTGCCTCGCTGGGGGTCGGCATCCGAGAGCGTGCCGAGACAGCGCAGGGATCGACCGACACGATTTCACACTTCGAAGCGGAGGAAGAGCTGAAGGGCCGGGGGTGAGGCTGAGGAAGCGGGCGCCCGACGTGGCTGCTCCTTTCGTTCAAGGGGACGAAAGACCGGAGCGGAACCAGCCTGAGAGCCGCCACCTTTGCTCTTGTGGAGGACGCCTCGCGTGAGGCGACCGCAGGAGGCATGTCCATGCAGAGCAAGCTCACGAAGACGATCATCGGCGCCGTCATCGCCGTCGCCCTCGCCGCTGCCGTGTCCTATGGGCTCATCAACCAGCAGACGGCGGATCAGCTGCAGACCAAGGCGAACCAGACGCTGTCGGACGGTCAGACCGCCCCCGGCCCGGCTCCGCCACAGCCGTCGCCGGCGCCGCAGAGCCCCACCCAGCAAGCGCCGACGCAGCAGAGCCCCGCTCCCGCACCGCGGCCGTGATAGTCGCGGATCGGGCGCCGGCGGCACGCCCGCTTTCCGCCGGCTGAAACCGCCCGGTAACCCTCCGGCTTTAGGCCTCGTTAGGCTTGAAACCGCCGAACCGAGACGGATACCGATGACCAGGGACCAGCTTGCCGCCGAACTGTCGCGCATGGCGAAGATGCAGATCAGCGATATCACCCGGGCCGTGAAGAGCGGCGACAAGGCCATCGCCTTGAACGAGGTGAGCGACCTCGCGCTACGCTTGAACCAACTCGCCGATGCCATCGCGGGCGTACCGGCCCCGGCCCCGACGCCTGCGGTCTCCCGCGCTCGCGTCCTCGACCCGGCGTGACCGCCGCTTCGGAGTGGCGTGCGGAGCGGAACGAGCGCTCCCGCGCCCGGCTGGAACGGGCGCTCCCGGCCGTCTTTCCCGCGCCCGTCCTTCGGCACGCGCTGTCCCGCCCGCTGCTGCCGCCCACACCACGGCTCGCCGTCGAGAGCTACTGGCGCAACCACGTCCACCGGGCCGATCGCCTGGCGCGGGCGCTGGCCACGCGCTCGGGCCAGCCGGAGGGATGGACGTGGCGTCTCGGCTCGGAGAAAGGCTCGGGCCTCGCCGCCACCTTCCGGATGCCGCCCTCTCCCTATCGCGAGCCCGCGCATGCCCGCGGCCCCGGCCATTGCTGCATCTGCGGACAGCCGGTCTTCCGCTTCGGCTGGCACAGGGATCTGTGGGGCACCGGCACGCCGAACAAGAACGCCCGCTGGCATTCGGCCTGCGTCACGGCCTGGAAGTTCTGGGCCGCGCCCAGCGACCAGGTGAAGGTTTTGAAGGCGCATCAGCGCCATCGCTGCGCCGCGTCCGGGAAGCGCCTGCTGAAGACGGCCGAGGTCGACCATCGCACGCCGCTCTATCGCGTCTGGCGCGAGCACCGCGATGCCCCTTGGCCCAAACTCCTGGCCTACTGGGGAGCGCCGAACCTTCAGGTCGTCAACCGCGTTGTTCACGTGGAGAAATGCAGCACGGAGGCAGGCGAGAGGGCGCATCAACGGCGTGCCCTCGTGTCTGGGGTGTCCCTCGATGTGGAGTCGGACGGCCTGATGCTTCTCCCGACGCAGGTTTGAGCCACGTGTCGGAGAACATGTCGATCGCGCCCGCCCATCGGGTGCCGTGGTGTCGAGGATAGCAGCGCGGTGCGGCGCCGTGCCAATCGGAGGAATCCAAGTGACGGACGACAAGGCCGGCCATCAGGATCGCAAGGACACCAAGGCGGCCAAGGCCGCGGAGCGCGCGGACATCGCCGGTCAGGTCTGGGAAGAGGTCAGAGGCCGGGAGACGGCGCGTGACGATCAGATCGTTCGCCTGAAGGCTCAGCGTCTCAAGCGCGATGCCGCGGATGCCGCCGCCGCAAAGCCCCCGGCCAAGCGGTCGAAGTGAGTGAACCTGCTTAGCTCTTCGATGTGTCGCAGGTTTTCATCGCAGAACCGGGGGCCACGTCTGCGAAATCGTCCTGGACTCTGCCCGAACCTTTTGGCCGCGGGATCATAGGACGAGGGGGCGGGTTGATCGATGACAGCCACACCCCGGAGCCAGTCTCATGGCCGACATCCGTCACGCGTATTCCGATCCCATCGAGCAGGGCGCCCAGGCGCGGATCCACGGTCACCCCAAGGATGCCTGCCCCTATCCCCGCGACAGCGAAGATCGGACCTCCTGGATGGAGGGCTACGACGGTACGCCGCGTGAGGATGGGCCCGATATGCCATCCGGCGAGAGCCGCCGCTGAGCTTCCTTCAGACCAGATGGCTGTCCGGCCAGGGACCGAGACTGGGATGACATTCGAGACGGGGGCTGCTCGAACGCTCCTGTGAACGCATTAAAGTCCGGCGCGCCATCACGGCGGCCGGGCTTTCGGTTTGGCAGATATCTCGGAGGAGCGGGTTCGCGGGACTAGCTCAGGCCACGGATGCGCTGCCAATCGGTCAGCTCACGGCTTCGGGCATCGTAGAGAGCCCGAAGTTTGGTTCCCTCTTCCCCACGGCCCGCCGGTTGGTTCGAGACTGCATTGACCATCTCGTCGCCAAACCATGCCGCAAGCTCTGCAGCCCAGGCCGCGTCGGCAGCATGGAGACGGCTTGCTGTAACCGATAAGAAGGGGGCGGGCCTCGGGCGGGCTTTCGCTTTCGTCATGTGCGCCGAAACGGACGAATCGTTGCTCCGGTTTCAGACGAAAATACAAAATTTTCGGTGTCGCTCAGGCATTGCCGACCCGGAGGCGGCCCGGCGAGGGTATCAGTGGCGATCCGCCAACGGGGCGGGCGCTCGAAGAACGCTTTCAGCCTCACGCCCCGCGCCGACGTCACCCTGGCATCGATCCGGCCCTCGAGGCGGGCGATCACGTCGGTTCGGGGGACATCGACCTTGAACGCGTTCCGCCGCTCCAGCCGACCCAGGTTTCCACCCAAGTCATGGACGCGAAAACGAGCCAACACTCATGGTCGTCAGCGAAGGCGCCCCGGCGTGATTTCTTTCTTTCCGTGATTGAGCGGGCAAACACGGATGCCGGCGAAAGAATCACTGGCGGGCCGCCTTCACACCGTGCGTGATCCGTCAGCGGAGCGCCCCATACACAGCGATGATCCAGCGGCGACCACAAACGGGGTCAACTCCAATACCCGAAAAACCTGCGCTCAGCGTGGACCAGTTTGCTGGGTCAGGGTCGAATGACGCTCGCCTTGCTGTAGCGCCACCGCCAACTCCGGCTTCCCCCCAAACCGTCGGCTCCGAAAATCGAAAACACGATAAGTCTCGGAGCAGGAGACGAATCGAGCAGATCGAGCGCCAACGCTATGGATGCGCGGGCCTCGATCTGCTCAACCGGCGCATTGTCCCGGTCACTTCATGGATGCGAGGGGAACGACAGCAAAAGATCCCCGGCGCCCCTGACTTACCTTGCGCTATAGTGCTGGGCGTTCTCAGCGATGACAAGTTCGAACGGAACCCAATCATATCGCTGGACATACTCGCCCTTTGAGAGTTTTCCGGCATCGGCCAGCGCCTGAGAGCCCTGCATCCGGGCGTCCTGATAGACGCTGAGCAGCATGTCGCCGCTGCCGACGGCAGCGACTCCCTCCTTCGTGGCATCGACGCCACCCACGAGGATACGTCCCGACAAGCCCGCAGCCTTGATCGCAGCGATCGCCCCAAGAGCCATCTCGTCGTTGTTGGCGGCGATGGCATCGATCTTTCGGCCTCCCTTCAGCCAAGCAGCGACCTGCTCCTGCGCTTCCTGACGCTTCCAGTTCGCGCTTGCCTCGGAGACGAGCGTGATCCCCGGCGACGATGCCAGGATCTCTTTTCCGCCCGCGGTGCGCTCTACGGAGGCCGTCTCGGTGTCGGTGCCACGCAGGATGGCGACCGTGCCCTGACCACCGAGTTTGTCGACGATCAGGCGCATCTGAACGCGACCGGCCACGAGATCGTTCGAACTCACGAAGACGGCCTTTCCGCCGCTCGGCCCGATCTGCGGACGATTGTTCACGAAGACGAGCGGGACGCCCGCTTTTCCCGCGGCTTCGGCGAGGATCGCTGCGCTTTCGGTGCTCACCGGAATGATCATGAGGGCAGCGGCCTTGGCAGCGATCGCAGCCTGTCCAAGCGCGATCTGGCGGGCGGGGTCCTTGTCCGCATTTTCGACGGAGACCGAAAGCGTGGGATCCGACTGCGCCGCGCCGCTCACGGCGGTCACGATGAGGTCCTGGAAGGGGTCGCCGCGCTGTGCGACCAGGAAGGAGATCTTGGATTCGGCGAAGGCCGGCGTCGCCAGAAGGGTCGTCATCAGGATGGCGGCAAGACGGGTCATGACAATCTCTCGCATGCGGAGGGGATGGGGCGCTTCAGGCGGCTCTGACGTTGGCCAGGAACACCTGGACCTGACGGTTCAGATAGTCGGATTGCTGCGCGAGTTCGCCCGAGGCTCCGAGAACCTGCGCGGCGCCAGCGCCCGTCTCCTCTGCGGTGTGAGCGACCCCGACGATGTTCGAGGTGACTTCCCCGGTTCCGATGGACGCCTGTGAGATCGCCTGCACGATCTCCCGCGTGGCGGCGCCCTGCTCTTCGATGGCGGACGCGATGGCCGTCGTCGTCTCGTTGACCGCCCGGATCGATCCGGAGATCCGGTCGATCGCCGTCGCCGCGCGCTGGGTCGACGATTGGATCGCTCCGATCTTCGCGGTGATGTCCCCGGTCGAGCGGGACGTCTGGTTGGCGAGTTCCTTGACCTCCGCCGCGACGACAGCGAAGCCGCGGCCGGCGGGTCCGGCCCGCGCCGCCTCGATCGTCGCATTCAGAGCCAGCAAGTTCGTCTGAGCGGCGATGGAGGCAATGGTATCCACCACCTCCCCGATGCTGAATGCGACGCTCGTCAGTTCGGCGACCAGCGCGACGGTGTCGTCGGCCTGCCGTACCGCGTCGATCGACATCTGCGACGAGCGCTCGATCTGGACGCCGATTTCGACCACGGACGCCCCGAGCTGCTGGGCTGAGCCCGCGATCGTGTTGATGTTCACGGAAGCCTCCTCGGCGGCCGCGGAAACGGCCATGGACCGTGTTTGCGTTTCTTCGGCTGAGACCGTGAGCTGGCGTGCGGTGGCCTGCATCTCTTCGGCGGCCGACGATACCGCGCTCACAATTCCACCGACGGATTTGTCGAACTCTGTCGCGAGCTGGCGCATCGCGATGCGGCGCTGCTCCTCCACACCTGCCTTCTGCGCCTCGACCTCGGCCTCCAGAGCCTTGTTGCGGATCATGTTGTCTTTGAAGACCTGCACAGTGGCGGCCATGGATCCGATCTCGTCGCGACGAAGCCGATCCGGCACCTCGGCGGTCATGTCGTCATCCGCCAGGCGTCCCATCGTCGCCGTCATGCGGGCGATGGGTTTGGAGATCGTGACCGTCAGGACCCAGCCGACCAGCGTGCAGAAGGCAATGAGGCCGGTGAGAGCGAGGATGATCCAGAAACGCGAGTCGCGCTGGATCTCCCCGGAGGACTGTATCGCCTGCGCGACGGCTTCCTGGCGGTAGGTCTGGATATCCCGCACGGCCTTGTAGAAGCGTTCCGAATCCGTACGGAGATCGGACGATACGACACGGGTACCGACCGCATGGAGGCCTGCCCGGTCGAGGACGGTGATTTCCTCGTCGACGGCGAGGAAGTGCTGCCAAGCCGCGCGCAGGCTTGCCGCGAGTTCGGCTTCGCGCCCGGCGCTGACCAGGCTCGAATAATCGCTCCACGCTTTCGAGAAGGCGATGCGGACCGGCCCGGATTCCTGCTCATAGCTGACGCGCTCGGTGTCCGTACCGGCGAAATGCCTGAGTACGGCAAGGGCTCGCAATTGCTGGCTGATACGTCCGAGATCGCCTAGGACCGAGACCGCCCGGACGTGATGGGCCAACTCGCTGCCGATTGCAGAGACCTGATCGACTTTCACAATGGCGAAGCCGCCGGTGCATGCCGAGAACAGGCCCAGAGCCAGAAAAGCGAAGCCGATCTTCGCCCGGATGGATCGCAGATTGATGCGTGACATTTTCTATCCTAAGGATCGGAGATGCGGATCATTTATTTGAATTCCGCCAATATTCGACAGAATCGATGCCATATTCATGAAAGCAGTAACCGATCTTGCGATCGATTGATTCGCGCTTGGCGATGTTATATTTGATAAGCTCGGCTCTTACGGCGAAGCTCTGCCTGGACCGTCAGAACGTGAGACCGCTCTTGACCCCGAACACGACGATATCCGTGCGCCCGGCATAGCCGCCCGGACGGTTGATGAGCTGGATGTTGGGCCGGATCACCACGTCGGGGTGAAGGGCGAGGCTGTAGAACACCTCGATCGCGCGCTCGTAGCCCGGTACCGGACGGATGCCGCCGTCCATGGCATTGGCGGCATGAATGCTTTGGGCCAACGCGCTGCTGGCGTGCGACTGACCGATGCCGATGCCGATCCAGTCGAACGGCCGCTCGGACCAGAACCCCTTGTAGACGAAGCCGACCGTCTGCTGGTCGTCGATAGCCGAGGTCGACGAGTTCGCTATGGTCGCACGCAGGAAGACCGATAAGTTGCACAGCGGGTTGGCCGGATCGGGGCGGTAGAGTTCCTGCACCGCCACGCCGTAGACGCCGCTGCGGTCCCGGTTCGCCATGGGAGCACCGCCATCGACGCTGAGGGGCAAGCCGCTGCCGTTCAAATAAAGGTCGGAGTTATTGCCGGTCTGATACCAAGCGCCCACAGTATAACTGCCGCGGTGGGCAAACAGCGGCAACGTGGGGAAGACAGCGGCCTCGACGATCGCCAACGCTCCGGTCGCGCCGGACGGGTCGAAGTTGAAGCCGTCAGCGAGGTCGCGCGGATTGACCTGATACACGCCTGCCATAAGGTAGCCGGTCTCGAGATTCCCGAGGCGCAGACGGGCGGCGTACTGGGAGACCGGCCAGTTGTACCAGTAATTCCCGACGAGGTTGCCGGGCTGGTTCCCGCAGAACGTCAGGTTTTGGAACTCGCAGGCGAAGCCGGCGAAGTCGGCGCTGACCGGAAGGCGGCCAAGCTTGAGATCCACGAAGTCGCCGAAGCGCTGATCGTAGGAAAACTGGGTGAGACGGGGCATCCGGCCACGGCCGAAGACCTCCTCGGTCTGCTGCAGGACTTGAAGGCCCTGGTCGGCAGTGAGGCTGCGACCGAAGCGATTCGTGAAAACCACGTTCACGGTACCGCCTGGAATGCCGGCGAGGCGGTCCATATCGATGGCGGAACGAAGAGCAAACTGCCCGGCGCCGCGCAGGGACTGCCCGTAGAGACCGCCCTGAATGTTGGTGGCGGACTGGTAGTCCAAACTGGCGTCGACGCGGATGCCGGCGCGGAACAGGTCATCGCGGATGCCGCCGAGATTACCGAGCAGCCCCCATTTCGGAGCGCTTGAAAGCGTGTCGAGACTGCCGGCCGGTGCCGTGTTGATGGGGACGGCGGTAGAGGGCCGGGCCAAGATCGCGCCTGCCACCGACGGACGGCGCGCTGCACGCCGATCTCGTTGACGGCGAGCCGAGGCTTCTCGGGCAGGCACTAAGAGCGCCTAACAGAACCGTTTGATCTGGTTGAGGGTGATGAGGCTGGCCGCGAGGCTCGTGAAGGCCTCGTAGATGTCGCTGCGTCGCTCGTAGCGGNAGAGCGCCTAACAGAACCGTTTGATCTGGTTGAGGGTGATGAGGCTGGCCGCGAGGCTCGTGAAGGCCTCGTAGATGTCGCTGCGTCGCTCGTAGCGGACGGGCAATCGACGGAATCGGTTGAACCAGGCGTGGGTGCGCTCCACGACCCAACGGTGACGTCCGAGCTTCTCACTGCTCTCGATGCCCTTACGCGCGATGCGCGGCACGATCCCCCGCGCCCGGCACTCCTGGCGGCGAGGTCTGGCATCGTAGGCTTTGTCGGCGTGGAGCTTGTCCGGACGGCGTCGCGGTCGCCCTCGTCGACCGCTCCGCAGAGGCGGAACGGCATCGAGAGTAGCTGCCATCATGATGCTGTCGTGCCGGTTGGCCCCGCTCAGGCGGAAGCCGAGCGGCGTGCCACGCGCGTCGGTGACCAGGTGGCGCTTCGTACCCGGCTTGCCCCGGTCCGTCGGGTTCGGGCCGGTGGCAGGCCCCCCTTTTTGGCCGGGACAGACGCGCTGTCCAGGCAAGCCCGGTTCCAGTCGATCTCACCCGCTGCGTGCAGGCGCTCCAGCAGCACGTGATGCAGGCGGCCCCACACGCCCGCCGCTTGCCAATCCCGCAGCCGCCGCCAGCAACTCATGCCGGAGCCGCAGCCCATCTCCGCCGGCAGCATCTCCCACGGCAGACCCGAGCGCAGCACGAACAGGATGCCCGTCAGTGCGGCCCGGTTCTCGATCGGACGACGCCCGCCCTTCGGACGCGGCCGAGGCGGCGGGAGGAGCGGAGCGATCTCATCCCAGAGATCATCGGGGAGAAGCGGTCTGGCCATGCCAAACCAACGCTGAAAGCAACGCTCGGTGCCGTTCTGTTAGGCGCTCTAAAGCCATTCTGGAAGCCGCACCGAGCGTCGCGCGCACCGGAGAAGTAGAAGCCGTGCACAGATCGGAAGAGCG